>NZ_JAGGLK010000002.1:0-345411 GCF_017874375.1 Methanohalophilus levihalophilus | reverse complement strand
TTCCACGAAAGCCTTGCAGAATTAAGTTTTTCAGCCATTTTTGGAGATGTTAAGCCAAATCCAATCCTGATTCCCGGAATTGCAAACACTGTTTCAAAGGAGCGAAGCACAAAAAGATGATTACTGGAATTAGTAAGTGAGATTACGCTTGCAGAATTATCAGCAAAATCAATGCAGCTCTCATTTACGAAAAGAAGAGTGCCGTTTTGACTGCATAATTCCGAGAGTTTGTTGAGTTTAGCAGTTTCCATCAATTTTCCGGAAACATCAGAGGGGTTGGAAAGAAACACGATCTTTGTATCTTTAAGGAGAGAATCATTGATGTCCCGGAGATCTTCGCCCATCAGGTGCATGATCTCTGCCCCGTGGATACTGCAATATTTTTCAAATAAATCCATTGCAGGTTGGACAATCACAACTTTGTCACCCTCATCCACAGTACATTCGAGGACCAGCTTCAGGAGTTCACAGGAACCGTTCCCCGGAATCACCTGCTCCGGAATAATTGTATTTCCTAAAAAAGAAGCAATCGAAGCCCTTAACTCGCTGTAGCGGTTGTCGGGGTACTGAGTAAGCCGCTCAAAAACATTTTTTGTAGCCTTTGAAAGATCTATTCCCGAATCGGACAAATCAAAAGGATTCCCCAGAGGATTTGTCAGCATACTGAAATCAAGGTCAGGCTCTATTCGATGTGACTCTGAAGAGAGGGAAGTCGGATCTTCGCATAAAAAAGATTCAAGATCCCGGATCCTTTTTTTCAATATGTTCTCTGGCAAGTTAATCGAGGTAGTGTATGAACAGCAGCTATATTAAATTAATCAAATAGACTTTCTTTTGGGCCGAATAAGAATGACACACCCCACATCTCTTTTACCAATAAGAACCAGATAAAGTTGTTCTGAAACAGCAAATTATTTCCTTGCAAAAGTCAGGTATCCTGTGTGCCCCACAGGAATTGTAGAGGGCCGGGTTCCTCTGGATGAAAATGAAATTTCACGCTCAAAGCACTCGTATGTCCTGCAATCAAAGAAATCCAGTTTGTCAATTTCTTCCCGGATTTGTGCAGCCTGCTCCAGGAACGGGGAATAAGTTACAAGGAATCCACCTTTTTTCAGTTTTTCAAAGCATCCACTGACAGCCTTTTCCGAGCCACCCATATCAAGGATGATGACATCAAATTCTTCCGATAGCGAAGGAAGCGCTTCCACAAGGTCTCCACAACGGACTTCAACGTTTGAAAGACCTGCTTTCTCGATGTTATTCCGGGCAACTTTGGTAAACTCTTCCCGCACCTCATAACTAAGAACTCTTTTCGCCACAAAGCCAAGATAAATAGCCAGTGATCCTGAACCGGTCCCTGCTTCAAGTACATTATCCGATGAACAAACACCGGCATGAGCCATTATCAACCCAATATCCTTGGGAATCATAGGAGCCCCTGTGCGTTTTGAGTGACGGAAAAAATCAGGAGACCGCGGGGATACCACAGAGAACTCCTGCCCCATGTGGGAAGTGACGGCATCCAGATTTTCGTCCTCCAAAAGAACACTCAGATCAGTGACTCCGAATTCTGAATGATGAGGAGCATTCGAAACCGGTGCAAGAAACTCTTTTGTCTTCCCTTTGTGTCGAGTCCTGAGAAGAACTAACCTATTATCATCCATCATCAAGGCTCCAGTCCGGTTTCGCGTAAATATCTCTTGAGGGGCAGTGTTACAATATCCCTTGGTATCGAATGTTTTTCCATTTTCAACATATTAATAATCTCTCTGAATTCATATTGATAAGGCCCTACAAGATTTTTTCCATAGGTCACCCCGTGCTCGGTAAGCACATATTCATAGCGTTGGTGATAACGACCTGCCTTTTCGTAGTAACGAAGATCTTCATCCACAATTCCCATAGCAACAAGCACCTGTATATCTTCGTAAACCCGATAGCTATAGGGAAAACCATACTTTTCATGGAATTTGTAGTCAAAAAGGTACTTCAATTTTTCATGCTGTCCAAAATTCCGAACAGTTTTGTAAAGCCAGGTGATGTTTCTTATCCGGGGAATAGAAACAAAATCCTTTCCTTTTTCCTCGAACAGGCTGTGAACTGCGTAGAAGAGAAGCATTATTCCTTCGATGGGAAGATATTGGCCCTGCCTTATGAAACCAAGCAAACGCGGAGATAATTCATCGACAGTATCTTTCATCATCATCCGGGCTTCCTCACCATCCCTGCAAGTGGCCACATCCCTGTGAGCAAAAGCTGTAAGAGAAAGTTGTCGGGAAATGGCCCTGACAAGTCCACCTGCGAGTGCGGATTCATCATAAAAGAAACTATCCCCCTCACCCACAAAGACTCGGGTGGTTTTGGGAACTCCTGATGCAACATCCAGGTTTACAAATACATCACCAAGACGTTTTTCCAATTCGGTTTCAAACATTTTGCAGGCAACACCATGCCTTGCAATTGTAGAAAGCGTCATTCTTGTAGACGGGGACAGGGTTTTCTGGTTAAACCGGAAAACGGGTTCGTAAACATTCCCTTCAAGGAGTGAATCAATGAGTTTGGAAGATTTTGCATCCCCCCATTTCCGAACAAAGGCTAGAAGATCCGCATCCCTGTAGGAAATAAAAAACTCCTCTATACTGGAGATTACATTGTCATCCCCTTCTGCCTTAGCCATATTCTGAAGGGCATTCTCAAGACAGCGCAAAAGCATTGTCCGTGCGGACTGGAGATGAGGATGATGAATAATAGCATTATAGTGATGAGAGCGGGCAATGAGCATTGATTCTGCAGCAGTTAAAGCCATATCCTCGTCATAACTACATCCGTCACCAAAACCAAGCACAATATTGCCATCTTTGATGCTAAGACTCTGCAAAATCTGATCAAGATCAATCAACCCCAGGGAAATACCCGTATGATAAGAATCACGCAGAAGAAAATCAATTCGGTCTGCATCAATATCCCCAGAGATTAGTTGTGCAAGATATGGTTTATCGAGACCTTCAGTCTGGCCTACAGCTATTTTTGAGATTGCTGCAAAAAATGCGTGTGGATCTGCCCCTATTTCCTATTTCACAAGTCTTGAAATTTCACCAATTTCGGGAAGTATGTTTTTGATTATATGGGAAGTGAATGCCTCATGCCTGCCCATTTGCGTCCCCTGCAGTTCGGGCTGGAAAGCCGGATTGCGCTGTAAAACCCCCTCAACAGCATGTGAGAAGGCGGAATGCCCAACGTCATGGAGAAGACCGGCAATTTCCACCATTACTTTTTCATCCGGAGGAAGAGCAAGCACATTTGCAAAAAGGGATGCTGTATGCATCGTACCCAGACTATGCTCAAAACGGGTATGGTTTGCCCCGGGATAGACGACATCTGCAAGCCCCAATTGCTGGATTCCCCTGAGCCTCTGGAGATGAGGAGTCTCGAGCAATCCCTGTTGCAGGGGCGTGATTACTATTGTCTTGTGAACAGGATCATGAACCACAAAGGGACTGGCCATGCGAAAGTATTAGAGTGGAAGATATATATAAAGTTGCGAAATATCTTGAATGCCTGTATTAAGACAATATATTCCTGTTTAAGTGATTACAATGAGAACCATAGAATGGAATGATGAGCGGGGGAGCATCATGATGATTGACCAGACCCTGTTACCTACAGAGTACAAGGTCATCGAATGTGACAATCTGGCCTCCCTTTGTGAAGCTATCAAATCCCTTCGTGTAAGGGGAGCACCGGCACTGGCAGCTGCAGGAGCATTCGGTATTGCACTTGCTTCTAAACTGAGCAGTGCGCAAACAATGGAAAAGCTGCTTGAAGACCTTAAGGGAGCAGGCAAGATTATCAAGTCGACCCGTCCAACTGCGATTAATCTTGAATGGGGAATGTACCGGGTTATAAAAGCCACTTCTGAGGCCTATGATCTGGACGGAATGCATGATATTGCGCTTTCCGAAGCAAAAAGAATTGCAGATGAAGATGTGGAAATCAATAAAAGACTTGGGAAATATGGTGCATCCCTTCTTAAAGACGGGGACACCGTGATGACACATTGCAATGCCGGAAAGCTTGCGTGCGTGGACTGGGGAACTGCCCTTGGAGTAATCAGATCTGCAGTGCAGGAAGGAAAGGACATCAAGGTAATTGCATGTGAAACCCGGCCCCTGAACCAGGGAGGACGATTAACCACATGGGAGCTCATGCAGGACAACATCCCGGTGACGCTGATCGCAGATTCCATGAGTGGCCATGTGATGCGCAATGAAATGGTAGACAAGGTTATTGTAGGAGCAGATCGCATTACAGAAGACGCTGTTTTTAACAAGATTGGCACATACAATCATGCAATTATTGCCCGAGAACATGAAATTCCGTTTTTTGTAGCAGCACCTATTTCAACATTTGATTTCAACGGCTGGGAAGGTAGTGTCAAAATTGAACAGAGAAATCCTGACGAGCTGAGATATTTCCGCGGACAGCAAATAGCTCCTGAAGATGTGCCGGTTTACAATCCGGCGTTTGATGCCACGCCAATGGAATACATTGACGCGGTAATTACAGAAAGAGGTATTTTCAAACCACCTTTCCTGCTGGATGAAGTCAGATCCTGAGAGTAAAATCAAGGATTATTCAGGGCAAAATCTTTAAACCATGGGAATACATGAAGGTATCAGAAACACAAAGGAGTACTTAATATGGCAAAAAAGAACCAGGGCGGCAGTGGATTGATGTCATCTGCCGGTCTTATGCGTTATTATGATGCTGATAAGAGGGCAATTCATCTCGATCCTAAAGCAATAATTGGATTCGGATTACTTTGCGGCATTGCTGTGCTTTTGCTCAGCGCCAATTTTGGAACATGGCCTTGATAAATAAGGTCAGTTTCCACGATCTTTTTTAATTGTTTTGGCGATATTTCTTGCAATTGTATTTTTGGAAGCAGTTTTATCGACCATTACCCTTCCACTTTTTTCCCACCATGAACGAGGGTATGCTTTATCATCCTCTACACGGGGGTTTAAACCAAGGGACTGTGCAGCTTTGCTAATCTCATCCAGTTTGGGGTCCTGAACAGAACTCTTGCGGGAAATAATGCGACCCTCATGGCGGGTTCTTGCACGATCAATGCTTGCAGGCCATATTACAAGCTTTCCTTCATCTCGCATCATCATGTTTTACGAGTTAGGTTTCATACGATATTAAACTTTGGCGATGTTGTATGAAAAGGCTAAAAAGGTATAGAACACATCAGTACCAGAGAAGGGAGATATGAAAATGGGTCTTTTCGGAACAAATGGAGTACGTGGTCCGGCTAACGAAAAAATTACACCACAACTTGCAATGGATATTGCCAGAAGTCTGGGCAAATACATGGGAGGAGAGGGAACTGTTGCCATAGGCAAGGATACCCGCATATCCGGTGAAATGCTAAAATCCGCAGCTATTGCCGGAGCACTTTCAGCAGGACTGGAAGTAATAGACATCGGAACCGCCCCTACACCTTCAGTCCAATATTATGTCCGGGATAACGCCGATGCCGGTATTGTAATAACCGCATCCCACAACCCCCGGGAAGACAACGGAGTTAAGCTCATTGCAGGTGATGGAACTGAATTCTCCCGTGAAGGTGAAGCGGAAGTTGAAAAGATTTATTTTGCGAAGAACTTTGTCCCGGCTGAATGGCAAAAAACCGGAGACCTCAGGGAAGATTTTTCTGCAAATGACTATTACATCAGAGGAATAATAAAAGCGGTAGATTCCGAAAGCATCAAACAAAAGAAATTCAGGGTTGCAGTTGACACAGGATGTGGGGCCGGTTCCCTCACATTACCTCTTTTACTGAGACGCCTTGGATGTGAAGTAATAACAATCAACGCACAACCAGATGGCACGTTCCCCTGGAGGAACCCCGAACCAACACCCGATGTGCTTGGCGAGCTTACGGACATCGTCAGGAATTATGAGGCCAATATGGGTGTCGCACAGGACGGTGATGCAGACCGGGCAGTTTTCATTGACGAAAATGGAACATTTATTGACGAGGAGATCCTGCTTGCAATGGTGGGAAAACACATTCTTGAAAACAAGAAAGGCCCCATTGTGACACCTGTAAGTTCTTCCAAACGATTGCTTGATATCGCCGAGGAAAATGGCGTAGAACTTGTCTGGACAGCCGTGGGCTCCATAAATGTTGCCCGGAAAATGATGGAAATTGATGCCGTTTATGGCGGAGAGGGAAATGGCGGACTGATTTTCCCTGAACACCAATACTGTCGTGACGGAGCAATGGTATGTGCCAAGCTTCTTGAAATAATGGCATCAGGAATCAAGCTCTCAGAAATGGCAGCGGATGTTCCTAAATACAGTAACTCCAAGACGAAGGTTCGTTGCAAGGATCTTGCAGGAACAATGGAATCTGTGAAAAAAGAGATCCTGAAAACAGAAAACAACGTCGACACAACTGATGGCCTGAAAGTCTGGCGTGAAGATGGTTGGGTACTCATACGCCCTTCGGGAACCGAGCCCATTATCAGGATTTTTGCAGAAGCAGAAAAAGATGAACGTGCCCTCCAGCTTATGAAAGAAGGGGAAGAACTGGTCAACCGGTTCAACAAGTAATCTCAAACCCTTCCGCAGGATTCACCACATACTATGCCGGTGGCGATTATGTGAGCCACCCGCAATGGTTCCGGAATATTGCTATGGGTGGCAGTTAATTTCACTATTTCAATTGCTTTCTCCATATCAATTCCTGCACACTGAATAAATACGGGATTTTCAGACTCTTTTGAAACTACTTCCTGTATTTCACCCGCCTTCAGGATTAAATTCATTCGTTCTTCCGGAAACGGCAAATGTGATGCAGCAGCTCCCATGCGTTCAAGATCCGGCAAAGACCTCATCAGCACAATTACCCCAGAATCGGTTTTTTGGCTTAATTCAACTATGTCCACAGGATTAAAGCCACCGTAAGTAACACCGTCAAGCATGATTACCCGAATTTGATCATGGTGTTTACTATCCATTATTAGCTGGATCAGGGAATCAGTAGCATCCATACCATCACGAGTTATATATCCGGACACAACTCCATCAAGCCACTCGCCACCCCTGAAAAATGCACCTACAACAAGAACCCGGTCACCGATAAGTGCAGAGTCGTCTATACCAAGGACACGAATTTGTGGCTTCACGTGAAAAGAAGAGGAAAAGGAGGAACACCTCCCTCAGCCAAACATAAAGAAAGGTTGTTCATCCCTGGATTCACCTACTTTTGTAATTTTGTCAAGTGCATCAAGGAAATCTTTCATAGTCACAGAGCTTCGATCTTCACGAACTGCAAGCATTCCGGCTTCCATTGCTATTGCCCGGAGATCTGCACCGCTTGACCCTTCGGAAAGGGAAGCGAGTTTATCGAAATCAACATCCTTTGAAACAGAAATACCCTTTGTGTGTATGCGCAGGATTGTTTTCCTCGAAAGTTCATTCGGAAGGGGAACCTCAACTGCCCTGTCAAACCTGCCGGGCCTGATGATTGCTGGATCAAGGACATCCGGCCGATTGGTGGCACCGATTATACGGATTTCGCCACGGTTACTAAAGCCATCCATTTCAGCAAGTAGTTGCATAAGGGTTCGCTGGACTTCGCGATCAGCCCCGTTAGTATCATTTAGTCTTGTTGCGGCAATCGCATCCAGCTCATCAATGAATATTATACTTGGAGCTTTACGTCTTGCCATTTCAAAGACTTCTTTTACGAGTTTGGAACCTTCACCAATGTATTTCTGGACAAGTTCAGATCCAACTACCCTTATAAACGTAGCATCAGTCTTATGGGCTACAGCTTTTGCAAGAAGGGTCTTTCCCGTACCCGGTGGACCATAAAGCAAAACACCTTTAGGAGGAGAAATGCCTATTTTTTCAAAAGATTCAGGCCTTGTGAGTGGCAATTCCACACATTCTACAAGTTCCTGTATCTGAGGTTCAAGACCGCCAATATCGTCATAGCTGACATCCTGGGCATCCTGTACTTCAAGTGCCATTACGTCGGGCTCATCAGAGGAAGGAAGTACATCAACAATAGCCAGTGTTTGCTGGTTCAATGCAACCCTGACACCCGGAACGAGCTGGTTATTCTCAATAAACTGGGAAACACCAACCATGAAGTGAGGACCGGTACTACTCCTAATCAGCACCTTATTGTCATCAACAATATCCAGTACATTGGCAACTATGAGAGGTACAGTTTTCAGGCGATCAATTTCAGATTTAAGCTTTCGAACTTCACGTTCATATTTGAGTTTCTGGTTTTCAACGTATCGTTTTTCGGATTCTATCTGGTCGCACTGCTCTCTAAGCTGCGTATTCCGGGATTCGAGTTGTTTCATCCTGTCAAGCAAATACTTGGAAAATTCGGCATCCTGCCCCATTTCCTGAACATCATATGGATCCGACAGATGCTTAAACCCATAATTCCCCCGCTCTGCCGTCTCTTCCTTACTGTCGCTCATGTCGCTCCGAATAATATTTAAGCCCATAGGTATATAGCACTTTCGAGAAGAGGCGTAGCACGCCGGCATCAGGGAGGATCATATTATGCAATGTGAAATCTGCGGCACAGACATCAGGGGCAAGCCTTTCAAAGTTACCGTTGAAGGAAGTGAACTAAACGTATGTGGGCGTTGTTCACAACATGGAACTGCCATCAAGGCAAGAACACCGGTATCAAGAAAAAATGCTCCCGTGGCAGCCAAACCCCAGAGAACTTCCCGACCAAGGCCAAAAAGAGACCCTTTTGCAGAATTAAGTGACGAACTTGTGGATGGTTATGAGCACATCATAAAGGAAGCAAGGGAAAAACGTGGCTGGACACATGAAGTGCTTGCAGCAAAAATAAAGGAAAAGGCATCTCTCATAAAGAAAATTGAGAGAGGGGAAATTGTTCCGGAAGATTCCGTCCGAAAGAAACTGGAGCAAACTCTTAGCATAACACTTATGGAGAGAGTTAGTGGAGACGACTGGCAGGCAGATGGGTTCCAGCGTAATACAACTCTCGGAGACATCGTTACTATCAAAAAGAAATAAAGCAGGTAATTCAATGCACCTCAATAACAAGAAAATAGGGATAATAGGTACAGGAAAAATGGGAGGTAGCCTGCTTAAAGGAATCCTGAAAGCAGGAATTGCCAATTCCGAAGACGTCTATGCAAGTGATGTTTACGAACCGGGCCTAAACTCCCTTCGTGACGAACTGGGAATCAACGTTTCCACAGACAATTTTGAAACCGTATCCAATTGTGAAATCCTGATTATTGCAGTTAAACCCCAGATTATCAAAACTGTCTTGAGGGATATTAATCCGCAGCTTGAAAACAAACTCGTGATATCTATTGCTGCCGGCATAACAACAGAAGCAATTGAAGCAGAGCTAGACGAAGGACGACATGTCATCAGGGTAATGCCAAACATTGCAGCGACTGTAGGGGAAGCTGCATCTGCAATCAGTACCGGAAGGAATGCATCTGTGGAAGATGCCGAAATTGCAATGGAGATCTTTAACAGTGTGGGAGTTGCCACTCTTGTCCCGGAGCATTTGATGAATGCAGTCACCGGACTTTCCGGCAGCGGTCCTGCATATATTTTCCCGGTAATTGAAGCCCTTGCAGACGGTGCAGTTTATGAGGGGCTTGACAGGGAAAATGCACTCAAACTGGCAGCTCAGACAGTGTTAGGTGCTGCAAAACTGGTTCTAGAGACAGGAATGCACCCCGGAGAACTCAAAGACATGGTTACATCCCCGGCCGGAACAACGATTCGTGCTATGCATACTCTTGAACAGAATGGCATTCGATCTGCCTTCATGGATGCAGTAATTAAATCATCCGAACGGTCTAAGGAACTTGGAAAATAAACTACATTTTACTTTTTTTTGCAAAACTTGATATAGTGAAAAAGAGTATAGGTCATTGTATATATTAAAAACAGGGGTGGAATTCTGAAATCTTTTGCTGTTGTCAGGGGAGAAGATAGGACAAAAGTTAAAATTGCGTTGCATGATCTGGAACATTACGGGAGCATGCGGTTCAGTTCAAACCCGAGACGCATCGAGCCAACATACGCAGACAACCTGCTTGTAAGAGTGGTAGGGGTACCACTACGTGCACCATGCAAAGTTGCTGCTCTTGTAGGACTGGAAAACAATGCTGGTGCAGCTATTAGCAAATTAAGGAAAATTCATCCACCTGCACATATCGTCATTGTTAGCCCAAGACATGCGCCTTACAATGAATTAATGGATTGTGTGGAAATTTATCCAGAATTTGAAATGGAGCCTGAACTGGAAATTTCAGCTTGAGTCTAAAAAATCTCTTCTACTTCAAAAACGAAACCTAAAATTAAAAGAAAAATATGGGGCCGGGACCGAGAATCGAACTCGGATCGTAGCCTCCACAGGGCTACAGGATAACCGCTACCCTACCCCGGCACAATGTATGGCGCCTCCTGCTGGAAGCACCTTATAGATACATTGCTGTGATATAAAGATATCCCTTGTTTATTTTAGTTTGGAAATCGCCAGCTCTGCTGCTTTTTCACCGGACAGCAGCATACCACCAAATACAGGCCCCATTCGGGGGGAGCCCGCAAAAGCATTTGCAGCCATACCTGTGACAATAAGCCCAGGATAAACTTCTTTTGTGTTTTCCACAACAAGGCGTTCCCCACTTTCAGCACAGAGAGGTTTTTCACCAACAACTTTCTGCCCATTAAATGCAGTCGGGATTTTACGCTGCACAGTATCACATACCGCTGCCTCATGCCCGGTACCATCAATAACGACTTTTGCCTTTATAGTTAAAGGATCAACATGGAATCCCCCGATAGAAACAGGAGTCCAGTTAATAACAAGACCACAGACACTGTCATCATCCCTGATCATAACGTCCTCGGCACTCACAAGATTGAAAAATTCAGCCCCTGCGGATGTTGCACCACTGATCAGTTTCCCTACTGATTCGACTGAATTTGCAACATAATATCCTTCTTGGTATTCACGGTAAGAAATCCCGAAATCATCCAAAATGTGTTTGGCTTCTTCCTGAATAACAATTCTGGGGAACATCATTCCGCCTCCCCACATTCCACCGCCTACAGACAGTTTTTTCTCAAAAAGAGCGGTTTTTATGCCTTTTTCAGCAAGATGCTTGGCAGCTACGAGGTTAGCCGGGCCTCCGCCTACCAAAGCAACATCGACTTCAGAATACTCAAGAAATGCCTGAGTAAATTCTTCAACAATAGCTTTTGTAATTATAACTTCATCAAGTCCCATTATTTCACCCTGAATGGATTAGAATACATGCTGATAGGGTATACGCCATTAAAAGTATTTGGGAACAGGCAAATCAGGCTTTGGGAATGGTCGCCCAGAAAACACTTCCCTTGCCTTCGGGATTATCAGTTACCCCTACTTCACCGCCATGAAGATCGACTATACGCTTGACAATTGCGAGACCGACCCCCATACCTTTCACATTCACCTTATTAACCCGACTAAATCTCTCGAAAACCCGGATCTTATCTTCACTTTCGATTCCCTCGCCCCTGTCAGTTACCGTGAACTTCCAGAAATCACCTGCATCCTTGATATCAATGGATACCTGTTCTCCTTCGGGGCTGTACTTGATGGCATTAGAGATATAATTTAGGAAGACTTCACCCACAATAGGGTTTGCAATTGCAAGACAACGCTGAGGTGCAATATTTACTACATTCACACCTTTTTCTTCAATCTCTTCGCCCATACTATCCAGAACATCACGAAGAATGTCAGATAGATTTACCGGACACAAGTCAACCTTTTCAAGAGACTCGACCTTGGCGAACTTGGAAGCCTGGTTAATCAGGTCAATCATCTTTTCATTATTCTTTAGCAGGGTCTCGATAACATGTTTTTGTTTGTCGTCTTTTGGATCTTTTAAAAGGACGGAAGCAAAGCCTTTCACAAGACCAGCTGAATTCAAAAGATCATGTCTCATAATATCAATGAAAAGATCTTTCAGGTCGTTTGAGTGCTGAAGTTCTGACATATACATTCGAAGAGCTGCCTCAGCTTTCTTCTTTTCAGTAATATCTTCACCTGAAGAGAGAATACCGTAGATTTGGCCATTATCATCAATCAAAGAGCTATTTTGCCAGCTTATGATACGTTCGGAACCGTCCTTGCATGCAATCGGGTTCTCATAATATTCATCAAGATGCATTTCCCCGGACATTATCTTGCGGAAAACATCACGTAAATCCCCGGATACCCCCTCCGGAAGGAAATACTCAAACCAGTTCCGTCCAATAACCTCTTCTTCCTCATAGCCAAGAGTTTCTAAGCCTTTCTTATTAATGAGCACTACGTCCCCATTTTCGTCAAGTACAACTATGAGAACACCTGCAATTTCGAGATAGTTTTGACATTGCTTTTTTTCGGCGATTAGACAATCACTAAGCTTCTTTGTGCGAAGAAGTGTACGAATCCTTGTTTCAAGCTCTATTTGTTCAACGGGTTTACTCAGGAACTCGTCTGCACCAGCAGCAAGCGCTTCCTGACGATCCTTGTCCTCAAAAAGAGCGGTAATCATGATAATTGGTATATGCCGTGTTTCCTCGTTGTTCTTGAGGATACTGCAAACCTCATAGCCACTAAGCCCCGGCATCATAATATCAAGCAAAATAAGATCGACGCCTTCACCTGCAAGTCGCAGTCCTTCTTCTCCATCATATGCTTTAATAACTTCATAATCAGGAGTCAAATACGCTTCAATTAGATCAACATTGTAGATTTCATCGTCCACAATCAGAATTCGGGGAAGTTTAGCTTCACTCATGGGGAACACAGGACCTTGATTGAGACTTAGTTTACCGACATTACTTGTTGCTTACATAACCTGCCACTGTTTTCCTGAATTCGTGTATATCAATTGGTTTTGAGATGTAACCATTGCATCCGGCATTGATGAACTTGCCCTCATCTCCACGCATGGAATGGGCAGTCAGTGCAACTACCGGAACATCTTTGGTTTCTTCGGAGTTTTTGAGACGAGAGAGAACTTCAAGACCATCCATTTTTGGAAGCTGCATGTCCAGCAAAATAAGATCAACCTTTTTGTCCTTAATAAGGCTCAATGCCATTGGGCCATCTTCGGCCTGCTCAACATCATAGCCATCTGCTTCAAGGAGATCCACAGTGAGTTCCATATTCATAGGGTTGTCTTCAACAACCAGTATAGTTACCATTCTCGTGTACCTCTTATTTCTATTATACCTAACTTATTAGTTGCGTCTTATTAAATTAACCTTTGCAAAATATAGGAATCCTGATGGAAGAATTCCAACATTTTTTCGCCGTTAAGGTCATATATGGAAAGTATGTTTAATTGCTCTGCATCTTTCTATAATTATAGTTCAAGAAGAGCAAAGTATTATTATCTTCAACAACCCACTTTTTAACAAAACAAAGCGGTAACCACAAATGATTCGATCGGCTCAGCGCTTAAATCCCCAGAAAAAAAGAGAAACGCAATCCGAAACCGAAGGCGTTTCTGCAGAACTTGTAGTAATCAAACCCGCCGGGTATCCAATGTGTGGAATTATAGATGATTTTCCACAGGTAGAAAACCCGGAAGTTTTTGAATGCTATGCGAGACAACAATGGAACGGATATATTGCAAGAGCTGGAGACTATCTTTTCGATCATCGCATGTATCCTGATTTTGCATATAGGATAATTGATGCCCAGCCACCTGAATCAATCATTGGCCAGTTTACATCATTCATTGTAAATGAGGAACTACCCGAACCTCAAAAAATCGAGTACAATACGGATGTAACCTTTGAAGATGTTATAGGACAGAAACTGGCAAGACAAAAATGCAAGCTTATTGAGAAATATCTCGAAAAACCAGGGATATTTGGAAAATGGGCACCGAGGAACGTACTCTTTTTTGGACCATCGGGAACAGGGAAAACCATGCTTTCTAAGGCATTGGCAAACCATTCTAAAGTCCCCATAATACCGATTAAGGCAACCCAGCTTATCGGCGAGTTTGTAGGAGAAGGGTCCAGGCAGATTCACCAGCTTTATGAAAAGGCAGCAGATCTTGCTCCATGCATTATATTCATCGACGAGCTTGATGCAGTGGCACTTGATCGCAGGCATCAGGAATTAAGAGGAGATGTGGCAGAAGTCGTTAATGCCCTCCTTACGGAAATGGACGGAATCGATGAACGAAAAGGTGTTTGTACTATTTGTGCTACAAATCGCCCCGAAGTTCTTGATGTTGCTGTCAGAAGCCGGTTTGAAGAGGAAATTGAATTCATCCTTCCGGAAAAGGAAGAAAGGGTAGCAATTATTACTAAAAACCTGGCTACGTTCCCATTGCCTGCAAACCCGGATATCGGAGCATTGGCCACGAAAACCCAGGGTTTTTCTGGAAGGGATCTTGTTGAGAAAGTGCTCAAAAATGCTCTGCACAGAGCAATAATGGATGATCTGGAAGAAGTACCAGAGAGCTTCTTCGAAGAAGCCATTTCAAAAGTTCTGCCAAAGCAGGAAAAAGACAGCCGAATGTATGTTTAATCAAAAATGGAGATTGGAATAATGGAAATTGATCCATCAGACCGTTTTGAATGCAAAGTCATTGAAATCATCGATAATCTCAAATGGAAAGGTGTTATGGTGCAGGAAAGCGTAACCAATGGCATCGTTTATTTTGCAAGGGTGGCTCCGGAGAATAATCTGGAACTTGGTGATACCCTATACCTTAAAGTTCAGGAACTTGCCCACGAACTGGATGAAATGGGAGCTGAAATTCAGCTTATGGACGAAAATGATAACAAAATTGACTGGACTTACATTTCAAGAGGGGTACAGCCACAGCAGAATATGAATACTTATTGATTAACCGTAAATCCACTCAATTTCATATTCGTAGCTTTTCTCACCGTTGCCGCAATGGAAGTGGGATTTTCTTGCTTCCAGAAGCACATCAAAACAGCGTGTATCAAATACATTGATGGGACCGGGATAACTCTCCCTTACTTTGTCCATATCGAAAACATCCCTGACATTAATAACTCCGGAATTTGTTGAGTAACTGAAGCTCGGGGGAAGGACTTCCGGTTCTATCCTGTAAACGGGTTCCGTGGAAAGCTCATACCATTCCCTGTTTACTATCAAATTCCACCTGTTTTCAGAATTTTCCTGAAGATAGAGAGCTTCAATAGCAAGATCGACATTGATCCCAATTTTCTTGACCTGAGGCAGAATGCGTGGAACCAATTCTTTTTTCCGGTTGCTCTCATAAGGGAATGTTTCAGGATATCTGAAAGCAAGGGACATATTCATTTTTTCTGCAATAATCCGGCTCAGATCCTCCTTGACAATGGAGGGGTCTGCAAAATTAAGGGAAATCGCTTGATCAATCCTGTTTAGCGGACTTTCCCCATTATCCCTGGCAAGTTTCACTGCTGTGTTACAAACCTTCGGGGTAAGCCTATCAATGCCATTGCTCAACTGTTGATTGCGATCTTTTAGTGACGCCACTTTTTCGATAAGCGTATTAAATTCATTGATATGATAAGGATCTACTACATGTTCTCTTCGGGGCAATTCCGAATCCATGATACCACGCACCGAAGATAATTAGGTGATAGATGTTTAAATATATTCTGGAGAATCAATATTTATCTACAAAAGGTAGTTCCAGCTCGAAAAAATCTGAAGCTATTTCTACATTTTCAAACACTGATTTCGCTTCTTCAAGGAGAATAGAAGGATCATCGCCATACCTTGAACTTATGTGCGTCAGGATCAGCCGGGATACGTGTGCTTCCAATGCAACCTCTGATGCCTCCTTTGCTGTTGAATGCAGAGACTCTTTTGCCCATTCCAGTTTCTCTTCTGCAAGAGTCCCGTCATGGATAAGCAGATCAGCGTTGCGGCTTAACTCAACGACTTCTTCGCAGGGACGGGTATCCCCACTGTAGACTATTTTTCTTCCGGGGCGCGACTTACCCACAACATCTTCAGGTTGGATAATCCTTCCTTCAACTTCCACGGGTTCACCATTGTGCAATTTTGAAAACATGGGACCTATAGGAACACCCAACTCCACTGCTTTTTCCTTGTTGAACCGCCCCGGCCGGGGTTTTTCTACAAAAGCATATGCAAGAGAGGGGACACTGTGCTCACTTTTTGCAGTTACTATGCAGTAATCATCTTTTTCCACAATTTCTCCAGGAATCAATGCATGAGCACGGACTTCAAATTTTAATTTACAATATCCAAGAGCCATCACAAGACGCGTGAAATCCTCCACCCACATCGGACCATAAATATCAAGTGGCTCTTCTCTCCCGTGGAAAGAAAGCGTCTGCAAAAGTCCCGGGATCCCGAGGACATGATCCGCATGGAAATGCGTGATGAAAATTGAGGAAATAGCCATCATTCCGGTTTTTGCCCGCATCATTTGCTGCTGGGCACCTTCCCCGCAATCAAAAAGCAGCAGCTCACCATTCCGATTTAGCATTATTGAAGACGGGTTTCGGGTCGTAGTGGGGATTGCGCCACCGGTTCCGAGAAAGGTTACACGAAGCATGCTTTGAGAATATGTATGAAACTTATTTATTGATTATCCATCCCTAAGGGCACTGGTTATTCGAAAGGTTCTTATACAATCCTATATGTAAAGAAGTCCCCATATAAACTAGATTATATCACAATTATCACTAAGAGGATTAAATAATGCAGTATCAGGGAAAATCAAGAAGGACCGCAACCGGTGGAAAGAGAACAAGCTTCCGTGGAAAACTTAAATGCCACATCGGAAGGGAAGCTGCAGATCCACACGTTGCAGATACCAAGAGAAAGAGCATCAAGACACGCGGAGGAAACCGCAAAGTCAAACTTCTCCAGTGTAACACAGTAAACGTTACAGACCCTGCAACCGGCAAAACAACAGTTGCATCTATTGAAAATGTCATCGAGAATAAGGCTAGCGTCAACTACGTAAGGCGTAACATTCTCAGCAAGGGTTCTGTAATCCAGACAAGTGTAGGTAATGCAAAAATCACCAGCCGCCCTGGACAGGATGGTGTGGTTAACGCAGTCCTCACCGAGTAAATAATCAAGCTGTAAGGTCGCACAGGACATGGACAGCAAGACCCGGGATATTCTGGAAATACTGGAAAAAGATGCAAGGGCGACACCGGAAGAAATTTCAGCCCTTGTAGATATGCCTGCAGAAGAAGTGCAGTCTGCGATTCAACACCTTGAAAAGGTTGGAATCATCCGCAGGTATAAGACAGTAATTGACTGGGAACTTGCCGGGGAAGACTATGTCTATGCGATTATTGAGCTAAAAGTCAGTCTCGAGCGCAGGCAGGGTTATGATGCCATTGCCGAGAGACTGTACAAATTTCCCGAAGTTCGTTCGGTAAGACTTCTGTCCGGCGAACATGATATTTCCCTCACAATTCGTGGAAACACCATGAAACAGGTAGCTTTCTTTGTAGCTGAGAAGATTGCTACCCTCGAGCAGGTACAGAGTACCTCCACTCATTTTGTTCTTAAGACATACAAGGAAGATGGCCTCATCCTCGAAGAACCGGAACATGTAAAAAGACTGCCGGTTTCTCCATAACGTGAGGAGGATACGTTATGGAAAGTATGGAAAACTGCCGCTTTGTTGCAGAAAAAGTCAAAAAGGTACCACCTTCCGGTATTCGCCGCTTTTTTGACATGGTTTCCGGGGATGGCGATGTTATTTCGCTTGGAGTAGGAGAACCGGATTATGTTTCGCCCTGGCATATCAGGGAAGCCTGTATACACTCCCTTGAACACGGAGAGACCTCTTATACTTCCAATTCCGGACTCCTGGAACTACGTGAAGAGATTTCACGCAATTATACCCGGAGACAGGATGTTTACTACAATCCTGAATCCGAAATCCTGATTACAAGCGGAGTCAGTGAGGCTCTTGACCTTGCAATTCGTTCTGTTGTTGATATCGGTGATGAGGTACTGGTCACCGAACCAACGTATGTTGCCTATATACCCTCAATCGTCCTTGCTGGAGGCAAAGCAGTACCCATTCCCACAAGGAGAGATGATGAGTTCAGGGTAAAAGCAGAAGAGATTGAAAAACGAATTACTGATCGTACCAAAGCGATTATTCTCAATTATCCAAACAATCCCACCGGCGCCACCATGCCCCGGGAGGAACTCGAAGCCATCGCAGAAGTTGCTGAAAAACACGACCTTGTGGTAATCACGGATGAAGTCTATGAAAGACTCACTTACTCAGGAAAACATTGCTGTATTGCATCCTTTGATGGAATGAGAGAGAGAACGATTGTTCTCAACGGGTTCTCTAAGGCTTACTCCATGACAGGTTTCCGGCTTGGCTATATCCTCGCGCCAAAGCCCCTTCTGGATGCAATGATGAGGATTCACCAGTACACAATGTTGTGCGCCCCGGTAACCGCACAGGTAGGAGCTATCGAAGCTCTCCAAAACGGTGAAACCGAAGTACAGGCAATGGTCAACGAGTACAACCGTCGTCGCAGGCTCATTGTCAAAGGTTTCAACAATATCGGACTTGACTGTTTTAACCCGGGCGGCGCATTCTATGCATTCCCATCCATTGTCACAACAGGCCTGACATCAGAGCAGTTTGCCGAGCGACTGCTTGAGGAACAAAAAGTCGTGGCAATTCCCGGAGATGTTTTCGGGCAGGCAGGAGAAGGCCACCTGAGATGCGCTTACGCTGCTTCACGGGAAGACATCAAGGAAGCCCTTGAAAGAATTGGGGCTTTTGTTAATAGCTTGTAAAAATCAGTTCTTCACAAATTCCTTGTCCATATCCTGAACAAGAGTGCTAACCTTCTGATACCACTTGTCAATGTTTTCCTGAACCATTTTCTTGACTTCGGACGGGTGGACAGCCACATACTCATAGTAGTAGCCACCGGCTTCAATGGTTTTTGTTTCACGGAAAACAAGCCCGCAGGAAATCAGGTTTTGGAGAGAACGATAAGCAGTGCTCCTCTCTCTGGCTAAATGCTGCCCCAGAACTTCAGCAGTCATTGAACCGTTTGCCAGCAGAGTCTTGTAAGCCTGAAGATCAAGAGCTTTTAACCCCAGAATACATTTTGTGACGTCCTCACACTCACAATTAGCCCTGAGCATTTCTGAAATTGAAGCATTCATGGAAATTCTCCGTTTTGTCAGAATCGTTATTAAAATTATGCTGTAGTGCACAGTTTCCGCAAAACCATAGTAATCTATTCGTTAATTATATATATAATTTGCCAGAACCTCGCAGCAGATGCCAACAATAATTCCGGAAGATGAGCGCTCAAACGAACCCATGGATACAGAGAGGGTGATCTACCATCCGGACATGATTAAAGCAAATGAATGGGTGCTTTCCGAATATGAAGCACCGAACAGGAAAGTAGCGGTTTTTGTCCCATGCGCCAAAAGAAAACCCTACCATACAAGCCCATCCCACAAAATGTATGACAGAATAATTTTTGGCATCCTCAAACCTGAAGATGTTCACGTTGTTGTGTTCGGAACCTGCGGGATAACACCGCGTGAAATCGACACTGAGTATCCTTTTACTGCCTACAAATTCATACTCGGGAAATGCAATGTTGCCAGTATCAAAAGGGATTTCATAAAAATGGAAAGTGAAAGACTCGTAAGGTATCTGGAAAAAACAAGGGATAATTACGAACACCGGATAGCCTATTGTGTGGGAGATTTCAGGACAGCAATGGAAAAGGCTGTTGAAATGGTTGACATCGACGTAACCATAGTTCCAAAACCTGAAACCCTTGAGAAAAACATCCGCCCCAACAAGCGTTTTATCTATGGAAGCCTGAGCCAGCTGGATTACCTTCAGGATTTCTCTGATGCCATAACCAATGCATTGGATCTGCCAAAAAGGGAAGTCGGGTTTAACCCTGAACTCTCAGAAAATGATAATGACTGGTATCTTCTTTGAGATCAGAGGATTGGAACAATAATTTCGTCCCATGCTTTCTTCAGGCTTTCTTCCGAACCGCCGTCATCCATTAATATCTCGAGCATTTGCTGGGATAATTCCGGTTTGTGTATAATAGTGCAACCTTCACAACTCCAGACTTCGCTACCTGTAGTGCTTTCAATCCATTTACCCCCGGTTTTTGTGTTCTCACAGGGATAGAACGGACAGAAGCAGAATGTACAATCCTGCCCGTGGAAATGACATGGATAATAATCGCAGGTGTTTCTTGCAGCTTTTTTCCCGGATACAGCGGACTGGATATTCTCCCGGAGTTGTTCGGCACCATAATCTATACCGGATTCGGTTAACACTTCCCCTATCGCATAAACCAGTCTGTCGGTTTCCTCAGGTGGCCTCACTGCTATACGGATATAATCTTTTTCCATCGTGGGGAATGAACTGCAATCGCGTATGAGAACACCGTGTGAAGCTAACCTTGTACTCAATTCTGTGGAATCCATGAGAAGGTTGGAAATGTTCACAAGCACATAATTCACTTCACTGGGAAGTGGAATAAAACCGTAAATATCCGAAAGCCGGTCTGCAAGATAGGTGCGGGCCATATCCACAAATGCCCTTGAACGCATGAGATAAGGACTTTTAAGGCCTCCCTCCATCCTCAGAAGAGCACAACTCATTTCTTCTGCCACAGCTCCCATATTCCAGGACAATCGTGCAGCGTTGAGTAAATCCGCCATTTCCTTTGAAGCAACCCCGAAACCCATGCGAATGCCGGGAATTGCAAAACACTTGGTAAGGGAACGCATCACAAAAAGATAATTTGATTTTGGCACTTCCCCTACAACCGTTTGTGAAATATCAGACAGCTCAATAAAGGCTTCATCGACGTATAGAAGAGTTTCATTTGCCTCGCATCTGGAAGCAAGCTCAAGTATCTTTTCAGAAGGAATCAGTTTCCCGGTGGGATTGTTAGGATTACAGACGAAGATAATCTTAGCTTCGGCAAGCATTTCATCGGGAATGTTAAGAATATCATCAACTGGATAAGAGAGCACTTTTGCCCCGGTAATACTGCATTGCTGCCCATATTCCGCAAACGTGGGCTGTGGAATAATAACAGAATCTTCCGGTCCAAGAATGCATTCTGCAACCAATCTTATGATTTCAGTTGACCCATTTCCAGGGATAATGCAATCCTTTGTGACACCATTGCCTACAAATTCTGCAGCAGCTTCCCTGAATTCAATGTAGCGGTTATCAGGGTACTGCCCTATTCTTTCAAATGCTGCTGCGAGAATGGAATCAAGATCCATACCATACTCAGCGTGATCAAAGGGAGTACCTAAAGGATTGAGACTCGCGCTCATGTCCAGGATTTCATCTTCAGGAATTGAGTATAACTGGGAAGCGTGGCGTATGAGTCCACCGTGTGACGGAGGGGTAAGAGCAAGTATATTTTCTTTAAGAGGGAGCATAAGCAAATCCTTATTCGTTTTATTGGCCCTTGTTTTAAACCAGAGTTGATCGTTGTTAAAGTAACTTTTAGTTGATCTCCTTATGATTAATATAGATTATGTATTTTGATCTAATCGATCTGACAATTCAAAACCCATAATGTTAAATAGGTCTTTCAAGATAGACCACAGGTCAAGTGGAGACCTGATCAGGTAGATCAAATGGACTCTAGATCCATTCAGCCGGGTTAGATTCCCGGGGTTTCCGCCAGAAAATTGAGACGGTCTGAAAATGACACAGAAATAGACACCCGGAAACTTGTAGCTGGAAAACTTGCCACCTATAGCCGGAGCAATCAATTATGGAAAGAAAAACCCTGGATGCACTGATAAAAGACAATGGAGTGTGGCTATCACGCAATGGCCTACTGCATGGTGTCAGGGATTTCAAAGTGTCTACGAAGTTCATTCATATCACAACTGATTGTGGAAAAGCATTTACCGTCCGGAATTCACGCAGGAGCCGCGGTGCAAGAATGCTCCGCTACAATAAGTATCGTAAGGCTTGCAAGCACTGCAAACCTTCTGACGAACTTATCACTCGTTTTGTCAAAAAGGAATTTAACAAAAAGAGCGAAGCTCGTGTCATTTCTTCAACTCCTGCACCAAAGAAGAAACCAAAACCTGCTTCAACAGTCGTCAAGTCTGTTGTTAATACAAATGCAGAACCTTCTGTGAGTGCACCCGCTCCGGAAAAGAAACCCGAAGAGCAAAAAGGTGTTTCTTACACAGATTCACAAAAAGAGAGGATTAAAGCCCTTCTGACTCCAGCAGATGATATGTCATTCCCCGAAGGACTTCCTGAATTTAAGGAACTTGAATCCATGCTTGTGAAAAAGCGAAGGGAAGAACTCAGGAAAATGTATGAAGAAAACAGGGAACATGGCCTTGCCCGGCTTGAGCGCAAAATTAGCATGTTCTTTGTAGAACGTGGATTTGCGGAAGTCAGGACATCCATACTCATCCCGCAGGAGTATATTGAAAGGATGGGAATTACGGAAGAAGACCCCCTCTCGAAACAGATTTTCCGTGTCGATAACAAAACCTGCCTGCGCCCAATGCTGGCACCCGGATTATACAACTACCTGCGCAAATTCGATAAAGTACTGCCCGATCCAATACGGATATTTGAAATTGGCACATGCTACCGCAAAGAATCCGATGGTAGCGCACACCTGGAAGAATTTACGATGCTAAACTTTTGCCAGATGGGATCTGGATGTAATCGTGAGAACCTTATTAAAATCATTGATGAATTACTTGATTTCCTCGGAATCGAATATGAAATCGAAGGAGACAGTTGCATGGTTTATGGCGATACCATTGACATCATGCATGGTGACCTTGAACTTTCATCTGCTGTTGTGGGCCCAATCGATCAGGACATTGACTGGGGCGTAAACAAGCCCTGGATGGGAGCAGGATTCGGACTGGAACGGTTGCTTAAAGTCAAGCACAAGTACAGCAACATCAAACGTGGAAGCAGGTCTGAGACATACTATAATGGAATTAACCTGAACCTGAGGTAATAAAATGTTAAAGGATATGAGCCGGGAAGAACTTGACAACTTTGCAGAATCCATCATAAACGGGCAAAAGCTGTCAGATGACAACCTGCGCAACCTCCTTAATATTGAAGATGATGAAAACCTCGAGAAACTCTATTCCGTTGCAAGAGCAATAAGGGATCATAATTTTGGGAACAAGGTTTTCCTGTACAGTTTTGTCTATTTTTCCACTTACTGCAAAAACAATTGCGCATTCTGCTACTATAATTGCAAAAACGATATTGATAGATATCGCCTCACGCCAGATGAAATAGAAAAGGTGTGCGAAGCACTCAAGGATGATCCTATCCACATGGTTGACCTTACCATGGGAGAAGACCCTTACTACCACAACCATCCTGAAAGGCTCGTTGAAGCCGTCAGAAGGGTAAAAGAAATAGTCGGCCTTCCGATAATGGTTTCCCCGGGAGTTGTTGAGAATGATGTGCTTGAAGAATTGAGGGAGAATGGCGCGGATTTCCTTGCCCTGTATCAGGAAACCTATGACCCTGAACTTTACGCTAAACTCAGGGTTGGTCAATCCTATAAAAAACGTATTGATTGCCGAAATCATGCCCGGAAAACCGGAATGTGTATTGAGGACGGCATCCTGACAGAAGTTGAACCTGACAACGAATCCACATTCAAATCCCTAAGAGGTTTGGAGAACACTAATCCGGACATGGTCAGGGTAATGACTTTTGTACCGCAGGAAGGGACACCCCTTGAGGAAAAAGTTCCGGGCTCGAGCAAATCCGAACTGAAGATTATAGCCATTTTAAGACTTATGTTCCCGGACCGTCTGATTCCCGCATCGCTTGATCTGGAAGGAATCGATGGAATGGTTCACCGCCTCAATGCCGGAGCAAACGTTGTTACTTCTATCATACCCTCAGGATCATCCCTTGAGGGTGTTGTTAACTACGACAGGGATTTGGCCGAGAGAGACAGGGACGCCCACAGCGTTGTTAAAAGACTTGAATCCATGGGAATGGAGCCTGCGAAACAGGAAGATTTCAACATGATACTGATGAGTCGGTAGAATGAATACAATATGCCTGATAGGGGGCAAGTTGCAAGGCTTCGAAGTAGCCTATCTTGCTCACAAAGCCGGGATGGAAGTTGTCCTGGTGGACAAAAATCCCAGAGCATTGATACGTAACGTCGTAGACCAGACATTCTGTTTTGATATAACAAAGCAACCTGAGAAACTCGTTGACCTTTCCCGGGAATTTTCTGCAATTATTCCCACGAACGAGAACCTCGATAGCATCCTTTTCCTGAAAAAAATTGCTTCAGAACTTCACTGCCCCTTGCTTTTTGATTTTGATGCATATCACGTCAGCATGGACAAAAAACGATCAAAGGAATATTTCTCATCCATAGATGTACCAACACCCTTTGACAAACCTTCGAAACCCCCATATTTTGTAAAACCTCCTTGCATGAGTAGCAGCATTGGAGCAAGGATCGTTGAAACCGAAGAAGAGCTGGCAGAGATTGATCCAGACATGCTAGTTGAGGAATATGTAACCGGCCCGGTAATTTCCCTTGAAGTCGTGGGAAACGGGCAGGATTATGCAGTCGGCCAGCAGACACAGGTACACATTGATGATGTATATGACTGCCACAAAGTAACCCCGATGGAGACTGATGGGAATTTCAGGGAAATCAGCTACCAGCTTGCCAAAAACCTGAACCTGAAAGGCATAATGGATGTGGAAGCAATCGCTTCACAATCAGGCATCAGGGTAATTGAAATTGATGCGAGATTCCCCAGCCAGACACCAACAGTTGTCTACCACAGCAGTGGCATTAACCTGCTTACCTGGCTGATGGACGCATTCTGCAAAGAAGTCCCTGACGTTAAACCTCAAACTCTCAAACATTGCGTTTACGAACATCTGATGATTGACGACGGTAACCTGACACCCACAGGGGAACATTTGTTTTCGGAAGGTGAGGACTACTTCCGCCTTTTTGAGGATGAAGAAATTGAGATCTTCAAGTCAACCGGCAAATACACTATTTACACTTTGATTTGCACAGGCGAGTCTCCAGACAAAGTCGAAAATAATCACAACAAAGCTATTGAGATCATCAGGAAAGACATGGAAAAGTAAAGGAGGAAAAGACATGGCATTACTTACACCGGAGGATCTTGAAGATCTTCTGGATAAACTCAACCACAACAATGATATCATCAGGAAGGATACTGGCATGGATATTGCGGAAATCTGCCATGCTATTTACGGAACAAATCCCGGGAATGAGAGAGTTGGAATCATACCAATTACAGCTGGAAACGGGATTATTAGCACTTTTTCAGCATCATTGCTGGCTATTACTGAATACTTTGGAATGGATGGATTCATCACCGAACATGCGGACATTACCGGATACCATGAAGCAATCAAGGGAAATGCCGACATAATTCTCATGGCTGATGATCATATTTTCATTGCCCACAACCTTCGCAACGGGAAGATTGCCACAAACCACGTTTGCACAGGAGTGGTTTATGCGGAAATTGCCTCGCAATACCTCCACGCAGACTCAAAAGAAATACTTGTAATCGGCATGGGAAGGGTTGGATATGCAGGAGCCGAGCATCTGGTAAACAAGGGATTCACAGTCTATGCATGCGATCCGGACAGGAAAATCATGGAAAAAGCGAAGGAAGAACTTGGGGTAATACCGTACAACTGCAATGGTACGAAAAAATTCTCAATGGTTCTTGAAGCAACACCAAATCCAAATACAATTTCTGAAGGAATGGTTGCAGAAAGGTGTCTTGTATCCACCCCGGGTATTCCCTGTGGGCTTCCAGAGGATATTGGAAGCCGGGATCACGTTGATCTTGTAATGGAACCCCTGGTTATAGGGGTAGCTGCAATGCTCTATTCAGTTCTCTGATAACGGCATTGGAAGACGGTGCCGGTTATGCATTTTCAATATGAAAAGGTATATATATGCTAAATGCATAGCCAGAATACCTTTTAGAATTGAACTTATACTAAAGGAGTTTAAGGTTATGGTTGAATACACACCAAAAGAGAGATTAGCACGCGTATTTGCACGTGAAGAAGTTGACAGGATGCCTGCAATCTGTGTCACACAGACAGGTACAGTCGAGCAGATGGATGCATGTGGTGCAGCATGGCCAGAAGCACACGAAGACCCAGAACTTATGGCAAAACTTGCAGAAGCAGGTCACACAGTTGTAGGTTGGGAAGCAGTACGTGTTCCTTTCGACATCACTGCTGAAGCAGAATTCTTCGGCTGTGGCATCAAGCCAAGTACAAGAGTACAACAGCCATCCGTTATCAGCCACGTTATCAACAGCGCAGATGACCTTGAAAGCCACAAGGACTACGATGTAACAACCGGCAGGATCGGAGAAGTTCTCAAAGCAGTCAAGATCCTCGCTGACAAATATGGAGAAGAACTTCCAATCATTGGCAGTATGATCGGTCCTTTCTCCCTCGCACAGCACCTCACCGGGGACTCCTGGTTCATGAGCATCATGACCGACGAGGAATTCGGTCTGGCTGTCATGGACTTCACAACCGAATTCAGCATCAAATACGCACTTGCACAGGTCGAGAACGGCGCAGACACCTTCGTAATCATTGACCCAACCGCAAGTTACTCACTTATCGGTGCAGATTTCTACAAGAAATTTGTCGTACCTTTCCACGCAAAGCTTATTGACGCACTCCACGAGAAGGGTGTACCATCCGTACTCCACATCTGTGGTGACACAACCCCTGGTCTTTCCCTCATGGAAACCTGTGGTGTCGATGCAATCAGTGTTGACCAGAATGTCGATATGGCAGCAGCTGTAGCAAACGTTGAGAAAGCACTTATCGTTGGTAACCTCGACCCTGTAAGCATGCTCTGGAACTCCGGTGAAGAGAATGTTGCTGCAATCAGGGAAGAATCAAAGAAAGTTCTGGAAGCTGGCGTTGCTCTCCTCGGCCCAGGCTGTGGAACTGTAAGCCAGACCCCAACAGTCAACCTTCAGGCAATGATTGAAGAAACAAAGAACTGGACCTACTAAGGTCCCTTCTTTTCTTTCTTTTTTTATTCTTTTTTCCTTATTACTTATACCCCGGCAGCCAGTATGCTGAGGAGACCTAAAGCAATACAAAACGTAGAGAAATCTATTTTCGCTGCCAGTTTCAGGAACAGGCTTATTGTAATATACCCGGAAACAAAAGCACATAATAGAGCTACAAGCGCACCCTGATCCACTTCGATGCTACCAGTAGCCATGATGCCCACCATGGCAATCATTACTGCAGGAATACTCATCAGGAAGCTTAGCTCAATTGCTGTGGATGCGGAATATCCTCGAAGCAGGAGAGCAGAGATGGTAAATCCGGACCTGCTGACACCTGGAAGGGCTGCAAGTCCCTGAGCAACACCTGCAATAACGCCATCATCAAACTTTGGATCATGTCTGCCACCCAATCCATTTTTTGCTTTTCTCTGGAGTAAGCCGGTAATTATCAGGAGAATACCGATAACTCCGGTCATTATTGAACCTGAAAATGAAGACAAGCCAGATACATATAGAAGCAGTGGAGCACCGATTGCTCCTGAAATGACAGTTGCAACTGCCAGGAAGTCAATAAGCGGATCTTTCTTTTCCTTCATGAAAAGAGCTTTGAAATAGGGCGGAATTCCGGGCAGGATTCGCATAAGTTCTGTACGGAAATACACCGTAGCAGCTGCCAGCGTGCCACCATGAAGCCATATTGAAAGGGATATTGCTTCTCCGGGAGATCTGCCAAAGACATTGATGAGAACAAGAGATACCAAGCCTTCACTGCTTACAGGAAGCCATTCAGCCATTCCTTGAATGAGACCGACAACAATAGCTTCCATGAGACTTAGCATAGCATGAGATAGGCATTCCAGGTATATAAACAAAAGTAAAATTTGTTTTATCTCATAAGAGCTTAATTATAATAGTGTTTTGGAAACTTTTATATACATTAACTCTTATGAGGTAAATTTGGTGAATTGTATGAATATATGTATACCATCATCAGGAGAGGAACTTACCTCAAATGTTGATCTACGCTTTGGGAGGTGCAATTATTTTGTAATTGTAGATTCCGAGAATATGAATGCCAGAGCTTTCAGAAACCCGGCAATTTCAGCAACCGGTGGTGCCGGGATTCAGGCAGCACAGGAAATTGTGAGACAGAATGCAAACGTACTGCTTACGGGAAACATTGGACCAAACGCACATCAGGTCTTGTCAACCGCCGGGATCAATGTGTTTGAACTAGAAGGAAACACAGTTGAAGAAGCCGTGAAAATGTACAATGCAGGAGAACTCCAGGTACTTTCAGAACCAAATTCAGCAGCTCATGCCGGAATGGGACGTGGAATGGGCCAGGGTAGACAGAATCGAGGCAATGACATGCAAGGGAGGCAATAAAATGAGATTATGCATACCCTCAAGTGGACAGGAAGGACTTGAAGCTGCAGTCGGACAACATTTCGGGAAAGTACCCTACTTTACAATCGTAAACAGTGAAACCGGGGAAGTCGAAATCGTCCCGAATACCAGCGAGCATATGGGCGGGGTAGGCGTTCCTCCTGAACAACTCTCAAAACAAGGTGTGGACATCATGCTTTGTGGAGGACTTGGAAGGAAAGCAATACAGCTTTTTGAAAGCTACGGAATTGAAGTTTATGCCGGCGCAACTGGATCTGTCGCTGATACTGTTAATGCCTGGAAAGATGGTAAGCTCGAAAAGGCCAGCATGAATAATGCCTGCCAGGGACATGACCACAACTGAGTTCCAACATGAAGATTGCTGTTGCAAGCGGAAAAGGTGGCACCGGGAAAACCACAATTGCTGTGAATCTTGCACTATCAATGCAGGAAATACAGCTTTTTGACTGTGATGTTGAGGAGCCAAACGCCAACCTTTTCCTGCAGTACCCGCTGGAAAAATTAGAAGACGCCATCATTTTGATACCGGAAATTAATGAGGACGCCTGTACTCATTGTAATGCATGTGCCGAATTTTGTAAGTTCAACGCACTTGCATCCCTTCCGGAGAAAATATTGTTCTTCCCATCCCTGTGCCATGGTTGCGGTGGATGTAAACTCGTGTGCCCTGAAGATGCAATTGTTGAAAAGAGACGAAGCATTGGCATTGTTGAAAGTGCGGCATCGAATACCATGGATTTCTACCAGGGAACACTTTCCATAGGCGAGTCGATGGCATCACCCCTTATAAGGCAACTAAAAACTCATGCCAAAGATGAAGATGTAATTCTCGACGCGCCCCCGGGAACGGCATGCCCGTTGATATCAACCCTCGAAAATGTAGATTATTGCGTTCTTGTCGCTGAGCCAACTCCATTCGGACTCCATGATCTCAGGCTAACGACAGAAGTCACAAAAGAATTGAAGATCCCAACAGGAGTTATTATCAACAGGGAATCAGGCGGATATAAGGAAATTGAAATATTCTGCCAAAGCCAAGACATCCCCATATTGCTACGGATACCTTATGATCGCAGGATTGCCGAACTTTATTCCAGAGGTATACCTTTCGTCGAGGAAATGCCGGAATGGAAAAAGAAATTTCAGGAAATGCATGATCAAATCCGGGAGGTGGTTTGTTGAAACAACTGGCCGTCATTAGCGGGAAAGGTGGAACTGGTAAAACTACCATTGCCGCCGCCTTTGTATCACTGGCAAAGAAGGCGATTATTGCGGATTGCGATGTTGATGCCAGCAATATGCACCTTGTCCTTAAACCTGAAATCCTGAAGAAACACGATTTTTATGCCCTTCCAACAGCATCCATTGAACCCACGCTGTGCATGAAATGCAACCTATGCAGGGAAAGCTGCCGTTTCGGAGCCATTGAGGAAAATTTCACCGTCGAAGGTTACAGATGTGAAGGATGCGGGGTTTGTGAATATGTTTGCCCGGTCAATGCAATTAAAATGCAAATTGAAAAAGCCGGAGAAGCATATGAGTCCGGAACAAGATTTGGACCGATGGCACACGCAAAACTGGGAATCGGTGAAGAAGCCAGCGGAAAACTGGTAACAATGGTGCGGGAACTGGCAATCAGGATGGCAGAAGAAGATGATTCGGATCTGATAATCATAGACGGTCCACCGGGAACCGGCTGTTCCGTGATAGCAACACTCACAGGAGCGGATGCTGCATTTGTAGTTACGGAGCCCACAATATCAGGCATTCATGATCTTGGAAGGGTGCTGGAAGTTGCCTCACATTTCAGGATACCTGCTTTTGTTTGCATTAATAAATCCGATCTAAACGAAGCGAACGTAAGGAAAATCGAAGAGAAATGCGACTTGTGCGGTGCCACCGTTGTGGGAAAACTGCCATTTGATAAAACCCCGACTGAAGCAATGATTGAGGGAAAGACCGTCGTTGAATATGCTTCAAATACTTTCTCTTCCAATATTAAACAGATCTGGAATACGATAAAAGAGGAAGCCGGATTATGAAATGCGCTTCATGTATCAAAAAGGAATGCAGGAACGGAAAAGATTGTACCAACATCATCGAAACACTTGGTTATCAGGATGATGAACTGAAAATCATGAAAATTGCATCTGCAATTGAAGCGCGCTATTACATGAAAAAAAACCGAATTGAAGAACTACTGATTTTTGCCAAAGAGATGGGTTACAGACGAATAGGACTTGCATTCTGTGTTGGCCTCTCTGAAGAAGCCGGAATTATAGCAAAGGTACTCGAAAAGGATTTTGACATATTCTCCGTGTGCTGCAAAGTATGCGGAATTCCGAAAGAGGAGTATAATCTTGAAAAGATGAAATCGGAAAATTTTGAAGCAACCTGCAACCCAAAGGCTCAGGCAATGCTCCTCAATGAAAAACAAACAGATCTAAACATTATTGTAGGACTTTGCATGGGTCATGACATCATATTTACCCGAAACAGTGAGGCTCCGGTTACCACCTTGATAGTGAAAGACAGGGTGCTTGCACATAACCCGGCAGGTGCAATTTACTCCGGATATTACCGAAAGAAAAAATTCGGGCTGGAGGATTAATGCCCCGGTTAACCGTTGTTTACGACAACAAAACAAATGGAAGCCTGCAGAGCGGGTGGGGGTTTTCCTGTCTGGTTGAACAGGAAGACAAAAAAGTACTTTTTGACACTGGGTGGGATGGACAGGCAGTGCTGGATAATCTTGGCCAACTGGAAATCGACCCTGAAACCATCGACATTCTTGTATTGTCCCACCATCACTGGGATCACATTGGTGGTTTATCCCACATCCTTCATGCTGCCAGGAACCTGAAAGTTTATGTCCCTTCGTCCTTTCCACAGAATTTGAAGTCTGAAATATCCAGATATGCTGAAGTTGTTGAAATTACGGATTCCTGCGAAATAATGCAGGGAATTTACAGCAGTGGAGAACTTGGGATAAAACCTCCCGAACAATCCCTGATAGTAAGAGGAAATACGGGATTTTTTGTTGTAACCGGATGTGCTCATCCCGGAATCGGGCCGATTCTGGAGAATGCTTCTTCTTATGGAAAAGTTATTGGAATTATCGGCGGATTGCACTCACTGGAAGAAATGGAAATGCTTGAGGATATCCAGTACATTGCTGCCGGCCATTGCACCCGGAGAATGGAAGAATTGCAAGCTCTTTATGGTGACAGGTACATTCCTATTTTTTCCGGATACTCCATCGATTTCTGATTCATTTCCCCAACCGTGAAGACCATGGAAGTGCACACATGCTGCATTCCGGCCCGAAACCTCTTGCATTATAGCCAGTCATTCCTCCTGCAACATTGTACACATCGGAAAAACCATGTTGCATCAGTATGCTTGCACCCATGCCTGAACGCTGTCCACTCCCGCAAATAAGAACTGTCGGACTTTCGGGATCCAGTTCAGCACAGCGGGATCTAAGATCCGGGAGATGGATATTGATTGAGGTCTCAATATGGAACGATGAGTATTCCGTCGGGTCACGTACATCCACAAGCACAAATTCCCCGGCTTCTCTGGACATTGAATGGAGTTCTTCCGCACTGAGCATCGTTACGTGAGAGCATGGAAAACCTGCCATGGACCATGCAAACATGCCACCCTTGAGATATCCCCTGATCCGGTCAAGCCCGACCCTATGTAATAAAACCGAAGCTTCAGTAATCTGATTATAGTCATCTGCTACCAGAAGAATATCCCTGTCCGGAGGCAGGAGCCAGCCGGCCCACATGGAAAAATTGCTTGCCAGATCAATATTGAACGCACCGGGGATGTGTTCTCCGCCAAATGCTCCAAAACTGCGGACATCCAGCACGATTGTGGAAGAGTCTAGGGATAATTCACGGAATTGTTTCGGATTGAGACTTTCGACATCCGGATAAGCAGAGAGGGCTGCTGGCCCGTTCCGGTTTATCTCGCTACACCGGCTGAAATGATCAGGAGCATCAGGCATACCTTTTGTCAACGATTCTATGAAAGACTCTTTGTCCAGATTTAGGGCATAGTTGTATTTCTTCTCGTAACCGATTGTGCTCGTACGTTTTGAAGCCATAGCCCTCCCGCAAAGGGAACCTGCTCCATGAGCCGGATATACTTCGCAGAAATCGGGCAATTTCATGAGTTTGTCATGAAGACTTGAGTAAAGTTTTCCTGCGAGTTCCTCTGCACGACCGGGAAATAAATCCGGCCTGCCTACATCTCCCACAAAAAGGGTATCACCACAAAAAACTCCCACAGGATCACTGCCTCTGGAAGTATCCGTAACAATGTAGCTGATGTGTTCCGGAGTATGTCCCGGAGTTTCAATTATTCTCAGGGTCATGTCATCAATATGGATTTCGTCGCCTTCGGAAAGTGCAACATACTCAAAATCACAGTTTGCAGAAGCCGGAGCATAAATTTGGGCACCGGTTTTTTCCACCAGATCCATATGCCCGGAAATAAAGTCAGCATGGAGATGAGTTTCAAGGATGTGGGTTATATTCAACCCCTCTTCCTCAGCCAGCGAGATGTAAATATCTGCATCCCTTCGAGGATCGACGATAGCACAGTTTGTCGTACCTCCAAGTAAATAGGAACTATGAGCCAGTCCTTTTGTGAATACCTGCTCGATAATCATACAAATTACCCCTTATTGAGATAGATTTTGTTTGGTAAAAGGATTGCTGCAACAAACCGGAAAAAGAATATATCCCAGCAATTTCATATTTTTAAGTCGGAGGGTACTACATGTTATCTAAAATACCTATAAACCTTGCCAGTGTCAGCAAAGAAAACATTGATAAGGAGATATTACGTGCAGGTGTAATTGCTGAGCTTGATGCCATCAACCTTTATGAGCAGATGGCAGAGCTGTCATCCAGTGATGAAATTAAAGCCGTCTTGCTGGATATTGCAAAAGAAGAAAAGACCCATGTCGGCGAATTCCAGACAATGCTTCTTCGCATGGATGAAGAACAGGTAGAGGAACTGGAAGCCGGGAAGAAGGAAGTTGAAGAAGATATTCTCAGTTGAGATGGTCCTTTTCCTTTAAGGAGTTGGAAAAACGGAAAGTCTACTGTCGGGAATTGACCCGATACTTTCAGATTTTTTACAGAAATTAGTCCTGTCTCTCATGATAGGAATACTGATAGGTGTTGAGCGAGAGCACCGGAAAGCTGATCATGAGGTTTTTGCAGGAGTCCGGACATTTGCCATTGCCTGTGTCAGCGGAATGCTTGCAACATTTGTGGGAACTATTATAGGTTTTAATATACTCCTGATTGCAGCAGTCCTCATCGTCCTCTGCGGAGTAGCTTTAATCTACCGTACCTACACCCTTCGGGGAAGACTTGGACTGACAAATGTAATTGCTCTCTACTGTACATTCCTGCTGGGTATTCTCGTGGCTAATAGTTACTACCTTTTTGCCATTATTACCGGAGTAATTATTACATTCCTGCTCGTCGAAAAACGTCCATTGCACTCCTTTGCGCAAAAGCTTACTGACGATGAATTACTGAGTGCATTGCGATTTCTTGCAGTTGCATTCATCCTGTATCCTCTTGTTCCGTCCGAACCTGTTTGGGGAATCATAAACCTGAAATCAACCATCTTTATCATCGTTCTGGTGATGTTCATTGGTTTTGTCAGCTATCTTTCGCTAAGGCGCGTAGGAACCGAAGGCGGAATTGCTTACTCCGGACTTTTGGGAGGATTTGTCAGCAGTGATGCAACAGTCGCTGCACTTTCAGGGCTTGCAAAGGAAAAAACAGGTCTTATAAACTCTTTTTACAAGGGAGTATTGCTTGCCACCCTTTCAATGCTCATAAGCAATCTTGTCATTGCATTTATTGTTGACACAAGCGGCAGAACTGCATATTTCATGGCACCTCCACATATCCTTATGGGAATTGCTCTGGCAGCACTTTTTATTCTGGGAAACAACAAGGATGGGAATGTCACCGAGCAGCTGGAACTTAAATCACCCTTTGCCCTGAAGCCTGCCTTTGAATTCGGCATTATTTTCCTGGGACTTCAGCTAATAGGCACTTTCGCAAGTGAGTACGCTGGAATTTATGGCGTATATGCCCTTGCCATCGGCGGAGTCGTCAGCAGTTCAGCAGTTACAGCTTCACTGGCAGCATTGGCGGTAAACGGAAGTCTCTCCTACGCTACCGCGGCGCAGATCGCAGTTATTGCAGGAATTATCAGCATACTAAACAAGATAGTTCTTATCCGCATGGTGGGAACCCCGGAACTTGAAAGAAAAAGCAGATTGGGGTTGCTTATCCTTGCAGCTGTGGGAATCGCAGCGCTTTTTGCATGGATGTCTTTTGCAGGAAATATAAGCTTCTGATTTTCAAAAGCCTTAAATAAACACCTGCATCTACTCTCCTGCATGGAAGAGATAACAGGGCTTGAGCTTTCACCAAGGAAAATAGATTATGTCAAGTACCTTTACCAGAAAGACGCAAGAGTTCGCACCAATGAAATCTCCGAGCACTTCAAAGTCGATCCTTCCACAATTACCAAAACAATAGCTGAACTTTCATCTTCAGGATATGCGGATCATACCCCTTACCGCGGAGTCAGGCTTACAGAAAGAGGAAAAGAGTACGCCACCTTCCTGATACACAGGCATCGCATTTTAAGCCTGATGCTTAAGCAGCACGGACTCGATGATGAAAATGCATGCACGGAGGCCTCACGTTTTGAAGGATACGTATCAAAAGAGGCGGTCGACAGGATATGCAGCTCCATGGGACACCCCACAATGGGAGTCTGCGGTGAAATTGAACATGGAAGTTGTGATTTGAATCACTGAGATTACTCATTCAGCAATTCACCAATTTTCCGGATTACTGAAATTGCATCTTCCCTTTTGACATCAACTTCATTGTTCTTGCAGAAATCAAGCAATTTTTCAGCCCTCTGCGAATCCAGAATACCTTCCTTTTCGGCTGATTTGAGGATACCAAGATAGCTTCGCAGGGAATAATGTAGCGATTTGGCAATTTTCATTAGTGCTGCACATTCATTTTCATCAACCAGTCCCGCATTCTGCGCCGCCAGAAAAGTTTGCCGGATATTTACAAGTGGCAATGAAACCGGCTCGAATGTATCAGGATTTGTTAATACCGCAACCTCGTCATCATCCTCGATAACGCCATCACGATACCATCCGTAGACGCTTCCAACCCCGATCATCCCATGAACATCAAGTTCGGAAGCACGTAATGCTCCCATGCTGCAGCCGCCTACAACAACTTTCCCCTTCTTCATGACTTCAAGGATTTCCCTGTGCCCCACTGCAGCCCGGTCAAAAAAAATGCCATCAATGATGCCGATTACATCATATTTTGCAGCTACTTTACCCAGATCCCCCCTGCGCACAGGTGGCAGGTAATCCACGTCCAGGATTGCCTTTGCATCCTCAAATGAAATGCTGGTCCCTGCAAAAATAACGGCCTTTTTTCCCATATCCTTACCCACACTTTCGCTCAAATTTTTGGCCTGCGTTTCCAGGGTTTGTCTTCAACCAGACCTTTCCTTTTTCCTACCAACCGTATCCGTTTGCCAACCCTTTCCCTGTCAAGGGTATACTGCTCGAAACCGGGAATAATAATTCTGACTACAGGAACCGGAATACTTTCCCTGCTCAAATCCACTGCAATTACCCTGTCCGTGATTTTCCGTAGGTGATTGAGAACGGTCTCAATGTTCTGTGCCGGAGTAGAGGCAGATAAATCATCCAACTTTTTCAGGGTTATTGTTTCATAACCATCCTCATACCAGAACCCGTTCATTCTTTTCATGCGATCGTAACCAATCTGCCTGACAAATTCTTCCCTGGCGGTGTCCTCACGGGCACCATGAATCTGCACCACACGGGACTGGGCAGCTTCGGAGAGTGCTCTGCGAACTGCAATCGCCGGATCAAGATGCGCACCGGCCCCCATTACAAGCAATGCGGGATCCCTTAGCTCAATATCATCCGTAGCAACAACTACTGTTGTAATCGGGCTGTCATGAGTAACCACCCAGAGCTTTACGTCTACACCAGCTTCCCTGAACTTTGAAAGGAGCTCGTAGTTTACACCGTCTTCCCCGGACAATTGAAGTTCTTTTCCGGGATTGCGGTTAAACTCGGCCATGCTGAGAGCATCCCTTTCGATTACTTCCAGGATACCGTGCAAAAGAGCCTCTTCCATGACATTACCTGCCGCAAGTCCATTGGTATTACTCCTGAAAAGCTTTGAGGAACGTCCCGGGGAATTATAAGGGTGATAAACCGCATTGGAAGGTACAAAAACTTCTTCATTTGAAAGAAGATCAAATCCCTGAGTCCATTCGACAAGGGAACCCGGACCCAAGGGTTCAGCCAGTAAAAGAGAGGCTGGATCTATTATCCGATGCTCTTCACTGGCAACTTCCGGCGATTCGATGAATTCCTCACCCGCAATGTTTTCGGAAATATTTGCGTTGAATCCTACGCGCTCTGCAAGACAGCGTTCATAGCTCTCCATAATGGCCGAAATACGAGCTTGCTCAGAACTTGCTCCTTTTCCGGAATAAACCGAAATTGCACCATCTGCCGCACTTGGCCTGATGGTTGAAAAAACAGGAATTCCAACCCTGTCCAGATCGGTGATATTGGCAACCCGGGTAACTCCTATGTTGTCAAGGCCTGACTGGACGAGTTCAAGAGTTTTCCCCCCGTCCATTACCCTCTGGGTGCCTTTGATGTATGAAAGTGAAGGATCAATCAAGATAGGTGACATGTGGAGGAAGTTTCCTGCATCCATTATAACCTTTACGACAATCAAATTTGCAAAAGCTATAAATAATATAAATACATCATATAGTGTTCAACGCAGTGTCGAAATGCATCCGGTCTGAGGGGACTTGAATGAACTAGATATTGTTTTTTAACTGTTGAAGAGACAGGAGGCTAAATAAATGAGAAACATCCTTAAAAAATACGAGATGAGCGGAAACGCAACTCCATCATACCACCTTGTGGTTGATGGGAAAATAGAAGATGAACTTAATGAGGACGAAAAAGAACTCTATCAGTTCATCGTAGGTGGAATGCAGGCAAAATAACCTGCAAAAACCTTTTTTATTCTTTGAACCGTACTGTTTTCCATGTATGATATTGAACTCATAAGGGAAGACTTTCCGGTTCTTAAAGACGTTATTTATTTTGACAATGGTGCTACCACCCAGACTCCTGTGCAGGCAGTCCGGGCAATGGAAGACTATTTTTTTAAATATGCTGCCAACCACGGCAGGGGAGCACACGGGCTTGCACGCCAGACAACTGAGCATTATGAAAATGCAAGGGAAACTGTTGCAAGATTCCTGAATGCTCCTGAGGAGAACACAGTATTCACCCGAAACACCACAGAAAGCATCAATCTTGTAGCACAGGGACTGCAATGGGAAAAAGGGGACCATGTAATCACAACTCTTGTTGAGCATCACTCAAACCTGCTTCCCTGGATGAGATTACGAGAGCAGGGTGTTGAAATGACCGTGGTTGAACCTGATGACTATGGAATCGTTGATCCTGCCAAAATTGAAGAAGCAATTACCAACAGGACAAAAGTCATCGCTGTAACCCATATTTCCAATGTTTTCGGATCTGTTCAGGACGTGGAATCTATTTGTAAACTTGCAGGAGAAAACGGAATTCTGTCAGTTATAGATGGAGCCCAGTCTGCTGGCCATACACCTGTGGATTTTGAGAAAATCGGATGCGATTTTTTTGCGGCACCCGGACACAAAGCACTGTTGGGGCCACAGGGAACAGGAATACTTTGCATGAAAGATCCATCTATTGTCAAACCGCTTAACATCGGCGGAGGCGCAGTTACATCTGTCACCACTACAAGTTATGAGCTTGATAGGTCACCTTCCCGCTTTGAAGCTGGAACCCCGAACATACCCGGAGTAATTGGACTCGGAAGAGCCGTGGAATACGTGGAAGAGCTGGGTGTTGAAAACATAGAATCTCATGAGAAAAAGCTTGCTAAAAAGGCTGCAAAGGGGCTTGCCGCAATAGATGGAATTAAGATTTACGGTCCCGAAGACAGGGCACCTGTAGTCCCGTTCAACCTCAACGGAATGCATCCCCATGATGTTGCACTGATTCTGGATGAAACCCGCAGGATTTGTGTCCGCAGCGGATATCACTGTGCAATGCCCGGAATCGTACACATGGGACTTGAAGGTACTGTAAGGGCCTCTTTTGGACCTTACAATACATCAGAAGAAGTAGAACTTTTAATCGAGACCATGGAGGAAATCGCCCTCCTGATCTAATTCTTTTTTATTCCATCATCATTTTTGTAAGGCTCTGTAATGAGTCATTGATTTCCTGAATACCCAGAGAAATGGTTTTTCCAGAAAGCTCAATTTCAAGGGATTCCCCACCTACCTTGCCTATAACTGCATAGGGAATACCATCCAGCATTTCCCCGACTTCTTCGGGTTCGGATGTTGTAAGAAGGGCACGGGCATAGGATTCTGAGAACAGTAATTCATCTGCCCTCAAACCGTCTGAAATTCCCGTAAGATCAACATTTGCACCCATACCAGAGCACATCTTACTGAGCGCAATTGCCAGGCCACCAAGAGACAGATCCCTTGAAGCATTGACAAGTCCTGAGCGGGTTGCGGAAATCAATTTTGAAACGATTGAAGTTGTGTTCTCGGGAATTATTGGAGACACACCTACATCCATACAATCAAGAAGAACGTGGTATTCAGAAGCACCCATCTCAGCCTTTGTGGCCCCCACAAGAATGATTGAATCTCCTTCATTCTGGAATATTGAAGGAGGTGCCATTGATACATCAGGAGTGTAACCAATTACCCCTAGAGATGGAGTCGGGAGAATTGCCATATTGAATTCCCCACTTTCATTATAGAGTGATACATTCCCGCCTACTACCGGAATTGAAAGATCCCTGGCAGCATCTGCCAGACCGAGGATTCCATGTTTGAACTGCCAATAGATGTCAGGCCTCTCGGGGTTTCCGAAGTTGAGGCAATTAACAAGAGCAATGCCTTCTGAACCCTTGATTGCAAGGTTCATAGCATTTTCCACAAGTGTACCCCTGCTTCCTTCATAAGGATCCAGTTGGGTGTGGCGAGGGTTGCATCCGCAGGAAAGGCCAAGTCCCTGTTCGCCGGAAATTCGCAGAATACCTGCATCAGCACCGGGTTTGACAACTGTACGCACCTGTACTTCGTGGTCGTACTGGCGATAGATCCAGTCCCTTGACGCAACGTTGTGTGAAGAAAGAATATCGAGAATTATCTGTTTGAGATCTTCTGGCATCTCAGGAGATGTTCCAACGTCACGTTTTTCCGGAGGGGTTGAAGGACGCTCAAAGGTAGGAGCACCTTCAGTAAGGAGTAAAATTGGCATATCTGCAGCAACTTCACCTTCAAATTCAACTGTGAAGAAAAGACGTTCGGTGAGTTCACCGATTACCGCAGATTTCAAATCATATTTATCGGCGATTGCAAGGACCGCATCAACATTTTCAGGCTCGACTTCTACGAGCATGCGTTCCTGAGATTCTGCAATCATTATTTCAAAAGCGGTCATGTTTTCCTCACGCAGAGGAACATTATCTGCAATCAGGCGAATGCCGAGTCTTCCCTTGGAAGCCATTTCGGATGATGCACCTGCCAATCCGGCAGCACCAAGGTCCCTGCAGGATTTCACATAGCCTTTGTTGACTGCTTCAAGAGTTGCTTCAATAACCAGTTTTTCAGTGAATGGATCGCCTACCTGTATGCTCGGGCGATCTTCAGCTTCCGAGTCTTCGGATAAGTCCCGGGATGCAAAGGATGCACCACCAAGTCCGTCACGGCCGGTGGTTGATCCCATAAGAATAATTTTGTTACCGGCTTTTTGGGCGGTAGCTGTCACGAGTTTGTCTTCTTCAACAAGCCCTACGCAGACAACATTGACCAATGGGTTACCGCTGTAGCTTTCATCAAAGAAAGTTTCACCGCGGACAACGGGGACACCGATACAATTTCCGTAACTTGAGATGCCTTCTACAATGTGCTCAAAAAGATAGAGATTCTTGGGAGTATTCAGTGGACCAAAATAAAGAGGGTCCATCAGGGCGATTGGACGTGCACCCATTGACACAATATCCCTCACAATTCCCCCGACACCCGTGGAAGACCCGTTGAAAGGATCCACATAGGAAGGGTGGTTGTGGCTCTCCATACCTATGGCAAGAGCAAGCCCGTCTCCAAAACGCACAATTGCTGCGTCGTCTCCGGGACCAATGATTACTTTGTCGCCTTCGGTTGTGAAACGTTTCAATAAGGGTGCACTGGAGCGGTAAGAACAATGTTCACTCCAGAGGTTCAGGAAACAACCCTGTTCAACAAGGTTTGGTTCTCTTCCCATCTCTTCTGTTATGATTTTCAGGTCATGGTCAGGTAACATTTGGGCGCCTCTTGTTAGCTGGAATCTGTCCTCACATAAACCGGACATGTAGATAAATATTTCTGGAATTCTCCTGATTAGTCAACGAGAGATAGCTGCTGACCTATCTTTAGTTTGTGTCTGGCAATTGAACCCGCAGGCATCTCAACCACATAGCTAACTTTGGTTTTACTGTTTAGCAGACCAATCCACGCTTTCAGATATCGTGTTTCCAGAATTCTCATGCCCGTATCCAGAAGCAGGACATCAATGGGAAACGGAACAAAAACCATGTGGAGACTTACCTTCTCAGGTTTCTTGAAAGTAAAAAGCATTGCATAATCTTCAGGGATGCTTCTCCTGAACATCAATCCCCGGCTTTTTGCAAGGAAACTGCTAGCTACCTCCACCTTTGAGGCTACTGCATTACCATTAGATATTAATAGCATCGAAGTTAATGCTTAGCATCTGTATATATAAAAATACAGGTGCTTAGCAATCATAATATATCGGAGGAAATACCCGAAAATGAGTTCAGAAATGTGTGCTGTATGCGGATTGCCAAAAGAACTTTGCATCTGCGAAGAAGTGGCAAAAGAACAGCAAAGAATTACCGTAAAGGTTAACAGGCGAAGGTATGGAAAAGAAGTGACTGTTGTCGAAGGCTTTGATGCCAACGAAATTGATCTTCACGAACTTTCAACGTACCTGAAATCCAAATTCGCCTGCGGTGGAACTGTAAAAGGCAGTGCTGTTGAATTACAAGGCAATCATCTTGGCCGCATGAAGCAGGTACTTATTGAAAAGGGCTTCTCTCCCGACCAGATAAAGGACTGAAAATCTTGATTTTCAGGCCTATTCTGTAAAATCTTAAACAAATACTATTTAAAAAATAGAAAGCAACCATATCCATTAAAAAGTGGATTGAAGGCGATTAATTTTTCTGGTAATCGCCTCCTTGCTAACAACAAAACTCTAAATCGTTAGCCAGAGGTAGTTAAATGCGACCTACATGCGAAATTATGGTCCAGAGGGTATTACCCGCAATACGCGCAGAAGTTGCCCGCACAATGATGATTGAATTTGGGTGTACGCAACAACGTGTTGCAGAAGTCCTCGGGCTTTCAAGGGCTGCAGTGTCTCAATACGTCAGTGAGAAAAGGGGAGCTGACGTTGGTTTTTCAGTGGAAACTCTCGCCCAGATACAGATTTTTGCGGAAGAGCTGCTTGAAGATCTGACCCCCCGGGAAAAAGTTGCAAAAATGTGTGAGGTCTGCAAGCAGGTCCAGAAATCTGGCTGGCTCTACAAAAACGCACCCGGAGCAGAGTACTGCTTCCTGTGCGGCGAGGAAGATGCTTGAGTAACAGGTGTATTCAGTGCAAGGGCAAAGGCCTATGTGGAAGACCCAGATGCCCGATTCTTGAAAAGCTTAAAACTACTTCTAATCTGTCTTTTTTACAGGAAGGAAAAAAAGATGTTTTTGGAGCATCCCCTCCTGCGGTTTTTGTCGGAAGATACGGCTACCCACAGGTAAAAGCCGGGCCCATGATACCTCCGGAAGTATCAGGAGACGATGCATGGGATCTTGAAGATCCGAAGAAACTCCTGAAAATGGGTATTGAGGATATCATTCACCAAAGATGCAGCCTTGTACGTGCCAGTACACTTGCCGATGTAAAGCAACCCCTCAACAATCAGCTAATAGAAAAAGCTCAGGAACTGGCCCTCTCCAGCCAGCCTGTTGATGCAGAAGCACGTTTTAACAAAACTCTGAAAGCAACGACCAGCTTTGATGGCGTGATGACGCCCATGGGTCCTGCCGGAAACGTGGAAAAATTCGACCTGGCGGAAAACCCGAAAGTCCCCGGAAAAGTGGATTACCTGACATATGACACCGATGCCCTTGCTAAAGACGCAGCCCTCGAATTATTCGATTCTGACATTGAAACCGAACACATTACCCGCCTCCTTTCAATCGGATTGCTTGGGCAAAAGCGCAAGCTTGTCCCTACCAGATGGGCGATAACCGCCACAGACGATATGGTGGGAAAAGAGCTGGCAAGACAAGCACTTGATTACCCCGAAGTAAGGGACATACAGGTTTTCAGCGGAGGTTGTCTTGGGAATCACTTTGAAATCCTGCTTTATCCCAGGGCCTATTCTTTTGAATTGCTTGAAATCTGGATGAAAAGAACCGTCTGGTCCGGTGCAAACTCCTGGGTAGGACATGACATGGAAGGTGCGACCGGAAAAAAGGGATACTCAAATCTGGCAGGAGGTTACTATGCCGCAAGATTACCGGTTCTTGAATATTTCCAGAAAACAAGACGACAGGCTGCCATATTTGCAATCCGGGAGATTACACCGGAATACTGGGCACCTCTTGGCGTATGGGTAGTCAGGGAAGCTGCAAGAGATGCAATGGCCACAAAACCGCAGACATTTGAGACCCTTGAAAGCGCACTTCTGGATATGGAAAAGAGAATTCATACAAGCCGGAGTGAATGGCAATCTCAGTCCAAATTGTTGCCATATCTCCAAAAACAAACATCTTTGTCACAGTTCTTGAATTAACCTGTAATCTATATTGATCTATATAGCAATATGAAACTATATAGGTAACATATATTTGCAAAAGATAGCTCTAATCCTCAGAGATATGGAGTTATACAATGGATATTTTTGACCCATTTATCATTATTTTAGTTCTTGCCGGTTTATACATGGCTTGGAACATAGGTGCCAATGACCTGGCGAATGCCATGGGAACCTCAGTTGGCAGTGGTGCGCTGACCCTGAAGCAGGTTATTATAATTGCAGCAATTTTTGAATTTATCGGAGCGGTTTTTTTTGGAAACCGCGTTACAACAACAATTGCCAAAGGAATTGTTCCCCTTGATGCAATAAAAGCAATTGATCCTCATCTGGTAGTACTTGGAATGCTCGCTGCAATCCTCGCTGCAGGATTCTGGATCACCTTTGCAACATTCTACAATCTGCCGGTCTCAACAACCCATTCTATCGTTGGTGCAGTACTTGGTTTTGGAATTGTGGCCTCATTCATGGACATCATTGTACTGAGTGAAATCAAGTGGGCCGTCATGGCAAAAATTGTAGGAAGCTGGCTCTTTTCCCCGGTCCTTGGAGCAATACTTGCTTACGCGCTATTCTCACTTATACGATTCTTATTTCTGCAAAGAGCGGATAACCCACATACTATAGAGAAAAAATTTGTCTACCTGCAAATCATAGCTGCCTGTTACATAGCATTTGCACATGGATCTAACGATGTTGCAAATGCTGTTGGGCCTATATACGCAGGACTTAATGCCCTTGCTGCCGCCGAAGGTGCCGTTCCAATATGGGTTCTCGCAGTCGGCGGAGCTGGAATGGTACTGGGACTTGGAACATGGGGATACCGCGTGATTGAAACCATCGGAACAAGGATAACTGAACTAACTCCCACAAGAGGATTCGCAGCACAGTTTGCAACAGCTTCTGTGGTGATTTTACACAGCTACAGTTCCCTTCCGATTTCCACCACACATACCCTTGTAGGTTCTGTGATAGGGGTCGGGCTTGCAGGCGGTCTTGCAGCTGTTGACCTTAGTGTCATAGGCAAAATTATAGCATCATGGATAATTACAGTACCTGTAGCTGCACTTACTTCCGCAGCTATATTCGCACTATTACTGGGGGTTGGAATATGAAAAGATTTGATTATATTCGTACAGTTCTGGATGTTTTTGCAAAGTCGCCTTTCAAGCCGATTGCAATGCATGCCAGCAAAGGCGTGGAAGCAACCCATGCAGTCCAGAAGGCATATGAAGCATATTGTGAAGGAAACATGGATGCAGTAGTTGAATACAGCAACCAGATTGATTCCATCGAGCATGAGGCAGATGTCATTAAACAAACCATCAGGAGTGAAATATCCTCATCCATAATGCTTCCGGTAAAAGCAGAAGATCTGCTTAATTTCCTCAAACCACAGGATTCAATTGCAGACGTTGCTCAGGAAGTCGGATTCTGGCTGACTTTAAGGGAATGTGAAATGCCCCAGGATCTAAAGGAAGAATTCGGAAGATTTGTAGAAAAAACAGTTGAAGCTGTTGACACGTATAAACTTCTTGTAGATGAGCTCGGAGATATGCTGGAATCATCCTTCGGTAAAAAAGACGTCAAAGAAGCCCTTGCCCTCGTCCCAAGAGTAGAAGAACTTGAGCACGAAGTTGACATCATCGAGAAAGACTTGATGACTAAAATCTTCAACTCTGAAGACGAACTTGGTGGAGCTGCCGTATATCACCTTACGGAGCTTGTAAAACTCACTGGCGACATTGCTGACAAAGCAGAACATGCAGCAGATCGCCTCAGAACAATGATTTTGAGAAGGTAAGGACCATCAATGAAGATTCGAATCTTCATTTAATATTCTTAACAGCTCAATTATGGAATAAGCCGCACGTGTAATACCCATACTGCGGCTATCCGTATCCGTGCCTGCCACATAAAGATTTGTGACAGGAGTTCTTATTTCTGCAAATTTGCCGTTAATAGTGACTGCAGCTTTTTCCGGGATTGTAATCTGCTCATGCTGCATTTCCACATGGTCCTCGGCATTTGGAACAGCCCTGAAAACGGTTTCATATGCCTTTTTAATTTCCGTATCTGCAGAGGAGTTTTCATCTATGGCAAAAGCAAACCCCACAAGCTGTTTTCCTTTTGGAGCAAGGGAAGCATCATAATTGCTTATGGGCATTGCCCAATAAGCATGATCCTTAAACCAGATTTCAGAGCCTATGTAGTCAAACTCTTTCAGCACCTTATCAAATCCTACCCACAATGTAAGACTCCTGCTGTGAACTATTCCATTTAGTTCATCCACATATGAAGTGGGCAGCTCTTCCACAAGAGAGGGTAAAGTACTTGCAAAACCTGTGTGGATGACCACGTCAGCAAGATACGTTTCATCTGCTTCCACACCTATAACCTTACCATCCTTCACCAGTATGCTACTGACTTTACATTCAGTCCTGATCTCAACTGAGTTAGGAAGGGAAAACAGGAGTGCATTTAGCAGGGCTTTGAGGCCTTTTCGAGGATACCCCTGTGAAGAGCTGGCTTTGTTAGTTGCAAGCCTGCCAAGAGATGAAAACTGGTTTGATACGCTATTAATGCGCCCCTGCAAGGATGCATGATATCCAGCAGGAATAATAGACTGGAGAATTGACTCGACTGCAGGCTTCTCAGGTTTGCCAACAATACTGTCAAACTGCTCCTGAGTCACACTATCCCTTACAAAGCTACTTCCGGTCAGTATCCTGTGCACAGAAGTTTCTTTCATTGATCTGCCGGAAAGGAAATGGGAGATGGAATCAACGAAGTCGTAGGTATCCTTTGATAGGTTTTTAGGCAAGGCATCGTAAACGGATTGCTTTGAAAGATCAAAGCCGAATGTTGAAAGCGTGAGTTCCTTTGTAAGAGCCTGGGCAATAACCAGCCTGTCTTTCTTTGGAAGGGGATCAAATACGGCAAACTCTTTCAGGTTGGAAGGAACCTTGACAAAACTCCGTTCTGTCCTGACGAAGTAATCTCCATAATCCTCAAAAATCGGGAGGTAGTCAAAATAGTTCTCCATCAGTATTTTTAGGGGGCCGGCCGCAAGATGGGAAATCGCATGAGGACCTGTGTCAACCTGAAAACCGTCGACAGTATAACTATTGCAGTTCCCACCTACATGGGGCTGTTTTTCAAGAACAAGCACTTTTTTCCCGTGTTTTGAAAGCGTAAGTGCCGCCAAAAGGCCACTTGCTCCTGCACCTATGATTACAACATCATATTTTTCCATTTCAATCCCCCGTTTTTTAGTCAAAAATAAGACAAAGGGGAATCCTGCCACAAAAAAGGCAGGAATCCATAGTTTCCTTTAAAAATTATTCAAAGATCTCCGGGACAATGCGGCGGGCAACCTTTTCATAGGTGCCTGTAACGTCGCCTTTGTCAAACCTGAAAACATCCTTATCAAGGGATTCACCGGTTCCTGCATCCCAGAAGCGGCAGGTGTCACATGAGATTTCATCTGCAAGCACAATTTCACCGTTTCTGCGACCGAATTCCAGTTTGAAATCAACAAGAAGCAATCCCTGCTTCTCCAGATAGGTTGTTAACAGCTCATTGATCTTCAATGCAAGTTCTTTGACTTTTGCAATTTCTTCCCTTGTTGCGACACCAAGTGCTACTGCAATGTCGTCATTAAGCATTGGATCACCGTGTTCATCACTCTTGTAATCCATCACAACAACAGGCTCCTTAAAGCGGAAACCTTCTTCAAATGGGTATTTGCGGGTGATGGAACCGGCAGCGATGTTCCTTGGAATCACTTCAATAAGAATAATTTCGACTCTCTGGACCAGCATGCGCTCATCATCCAGCATACCAAGATAGTGAGTCTTTATCCCGGCATCTTCAAGCATCTCAAAGAGCTTCTTTGAAATCTGGGCGTTATAGTAACCCTTCTTCTCAGCTTCACTCTTCTTCTTACCATCAAACGCGGTCAGGCTATCCCTGAAGTGGGAAACCATAACATCCGGATCATTTGTGTTGTAAATTGTCTTAGCTTTTCCAGAATACAACTCATCTTTAATTTCTATCTCTGGCATGGCAATCTCCGATACCAAATAAGCTATTTTCAATAATAAATTTACGCAAGGAAATGTCCGGTCTCCCACAAGAGAAGTATACATAAAAAGACAGATATATAGCTTTTACATTCATACCAAATAATTCTCTCTGAAAAATTTGCTATTGGTGGAAATATGACGGCTGTTAGAAGATCATATGACGTCCTTTCTGAGGAGAAAAGGAAAAAATGCATTCAAGAGATAATATCCTTGTTTAAAGATGAGCGTGATGAAGATATTGGCATCATTGCTGCTGAAGATCTTCTAAACAGCTTTTTGCAGATTGTAGGATTTGATTTGTACAATAAAGGCATAGATGATGCCAAGGACTTTTTGAAAAATCGTCTTGAAGATGCGGAGATAGACATTGACGCTTTACTAAAAAAGTGAACTTCCTTCCACCAGCCACTCAATATCGTTAGCATTTGGATTTTTCACTACCAGAATCTTTTTTGACCCAATGACGTCAGTGATTAGCTTTCATCATCAATGCTTATGCTATTAGTAGCCAATTTCAAATGTATACGTAACACAAAATGTTATTAAGAAAAAAATCCAATGATATGGAGGTGAGTAAAATGGATCCGGAACTTATGAGAATTGGCGTATCGTTGCCTGATAACCTCTTGAACAAATTTGATTCCATTATAATGGAAAGAGGATACTCTTCCAGATCCGAAGGAATAAGAGATGCCATTCGAAGTTATATCAATTATTACGAATGGATGAACGACATCAGTGGAAGGAGAGTAGGTACAATAACCCTGATCTATGATCATACCAAGAGAGGGCTTTCAAATGCTGTTGCCGACGTCCAGCATGACTACTCGGATCTGATAAAATCCTCCATCCACATCCATCTTGACAAGGAAAACTGCCTCGAAGTAATTATTTTTGACGGGGATGGGAAAGATGTTAAAGGGCTTGACGAAGGACTCATGGCATTGAAGGGTGTTAAATACGTCAAATTGAACACCACCCCACCGGCAGAAAAACTCTAAATTTAGCGCAGGACTTATATATTTCTGCCACCATAGATATAATTGATATTGGCTTGGTGGTACAATGCGATATTCAGAAAGAAGATGCCCTATTTGCGGAAATCACTTTTCAGTAGTCGAAAATGTGTCCCGCGAAAGAACGTTCTGTACATTAGCCTGCTATATGAAATCAGAGAAGCAGGCACTTGCACAGTAAAAACAAGAGACACTGTTGAAATCCAAAAATGCCTTTGCAGGCAATCACAGTAGGAGCATGAGTTCCTACTGCAACTTTTTTATTTGAATTCAAAGACAACTTATTAAAACAGGTAAACCCTCTCCGAAGGCAGAGGCTTGTTATGAAAGTATTCATATTTGTCTGCGGAGAAGGATTGGGCCATACAGCACGCAGCATGTCTGTAGGAAAAGAACTCGAAAAAGCAGGCCATGAGGTTCTTTTTGGTGCCTATGGGTATTCCGCGGAAATAATCCAAAAAAATGGATTTATGGTTAATGCCATACCTCCAGAAATCCGGCTTGTGGGAGATGGCGGATCACTGGACATGAGCACTTCTGTTAAGGAAAGCTTGAAGCTAAGACAGATTCGCGGCCTTTTCCGGGTTATGAAAATGGTTAAGCGCGAAAAACCTGATGTAATTCTTTCTGACAGCTACTACCTTGGAACCCTGTCTGCCTTAAGATACCATATCCCTGTTGTTCTGATGGTCAACCAATCAAACATGGAAGAGTTCTTCAAAGACGGATTTGTCTTCCGCATGCTTGGAAAAGCTGCCAGGACATTTTACAGAACCGTTTTTCGAAAAGTTGATAATATAGTCGTTCCGGATTTCCCAAAGCCCAATACAATATGTCAGCTAAACCTGGATTTTGAAAGCCAAATTGAGGAAAAAACAATTTACAGTGGGCCCCTTCCTGCAAAGAAACCGGATACTGTAAACGCGGAAGAACTAGCAAAACCTCATGTACTTTCCCTTGTGGGAGGATTCGGCTATCGAAAACCCATTTTCCTGAGTATAATTGAAGCTGCAAAAAAAGATTCCAGTATCAATTATACGATGCTCACCGGACCGGGAATCAAGACAGAGGATTTCGATGATTTACCTGAAAATGTTAATATGATGCCATTTGTTCCTGACCAGTATCCATTCCTAAAAGGCTCGGATGTGGTGATTGCACCTGGAGGACATACCACCATGATGGAAGCCCTTGCATTTGGAATACCGGTAATTTCCTTTCCAGACATAGGGCATGCTGAGCAACAGAATAACGCAAAAGGATTGGAAACACAAAATTGCGGATTCCGCATGGAGTATAACAGCAGTGCAGATGACATTATGAATCGTGTAAAGGAATGCATTTCCGGAAAACTCACATCCCCAAAAAACCTTTCTGCGCTTGCTCTGGAATTAGAGGGTGCCTCTGAAATACGAAAAATTATGGAAACTCTAGCGGGAGACAAAAGAATATAAGTGTATAGCCATCTATTCCTAACATACAACCTATAAGTTTCGTAATGAAGCATTCCCAAAAAAGATACCATGAAGAAAACAACCAAATGGATAGCATTATCTTTTCTGATAAGTCTGGTCGTAATGGCCGCAGTTCTGGTTTATACTATCGATGCCAATACCCTTGAAAGTATACGCAACATAAAACCTGCCTACATAGTGCTTGCAATACTCCTGCATCTCACTTCATTTTTAGTATGGGGATTGCGGACTAGTGTCCTTTCAAAAGCCCTCGGATATGAGATTGAACTTACAAAAGCAGTCCAGATAGTAATATCCAGTACATTCCTGGCTTCTATAACTCCATCCTCAATTGGAGGAGAACCTCTTCGCATTCATTTGCTCAATAGCAATGAAATGCCAGTCGGAAGCGCTACAGCGGTAGTCTTGGGGGAGAGAGTTCTGGATGCTATATTCATTCTAATGGCTGCACCCGTTGCACTATATCTTTTCAGGGACATCACAACATACCATCGGATTGACACTATTCTGGTATTAGGCGAAATATTCCTGCTTTTCATACTTGGTCTTTTACTCTACGCCATATGGAAGCCAAAACATACCAGAAAAGCGATCCAATGGATTGTCAAGGGATGTGAAAGCAGAGTTGGTAAAAAAAGAAAAGTATTTTTTTGCACCCTTTCTGAGAAAATTGACGCCGAAGTGGAAGAATTCCATGACAGCATATATTATATCCTGAGCAAGGGAAGAAAAGGACTCTTTAAGGGTATTATATGCACACTATTTTTCTGGTTTGTAGAATTTTCCATGCTTCCAGTAATCCTTATCGGATTAAACATTGAGCCTGCAGGATTAGTAGTCTATGCAGCTCAGGTGCTATTGATGATAGTTGTAGTTATACCAACCACACCAGGCTCCAGCGGCGTGGCAGAAATTGGAGCCACAACGCTTTTTTCCATATTTGTACCCACGTACGTTCTTGGAATTGTCGTTGTTTCGTGGCGTGCTTTCACCTACTATCTGAACCTGCTTGTCGGGGGATTTGTGAGCTTCAAAATCCTTCGGGATACCGTACTGGTAAACCGGATGCTTAAGTAAAAAATTTCCTGAATCTTTCAACAAAAGATGACATTTTCATGGTGCTTCCATAGCTCATCCCACAATTTGGACAGGAAAGATCCGATTTCATTTTTATCCTTGAATTGCAGTTGACACATGGAACACTTGGTTTTCGCAGATAATATGAAATTCTGGCAATCAGAGACCTATAGGAACCAAACAGTGAATCGCTATACCGGAAAGCTACAAAGCAGCATATTACTGCCAGAAGAATACCCCCAACAAGATCAGTAATCCAGTGGATTCCAAGATAAAGAATGGTAAAGAGAATGGTGGCAGTTGTGACTATTGAGAAAATCCTATAGCGCCGGGATTCCACATTATGCAGCACTACCAACATAGCCATCATGGACAGGGCCGCATGGAGACTGGGGAAACAGTTGTTAAGGGTTGGATCAACAATGCGGACTCCATGAGCTATAATTGGGCTCAGGTTATAAAGCAGGGGAGTTACGCACGCAAGAGTATAGCCCGTCACATGGACCGGAAAAAGGACAAAGAAAGGAAATGCAAACATGTAGATGAGTATAAATGCTACAACAAATTCCTGAGTTGCCCTGTATCGTTGCAAGTATAGCAAGAGAAGGAAGGTAAACACAATCAAAAACGGGAACATCAGCAAATAAAAGAACCCGCTTACATAAGTGAGCAAAGGGGTAGCTAGTTCCTGTATAAGGCTTACAGAATCGCCCTCAAGTATCATTATGTAACGGGCATAATTCTGTCCTGCGGGAATGCCAACCGCACTTGCTGCAATGTCCTGAAGATGCACCAGTGCATAAACCACCAGCATTGGTATGGTGTACAGCAAAATATCAGTCAGGAAGTGAGCCCAGCGTTTCAAACGGCGGATATTCTTCCTGCTGTTGCGAACATCAGCTGGTACAAAGATATAGTACCCTGCAATGACCATCAGTAATAAAGCAGGAATTAAAAGCAAGGTCATTAAGTAAAGTAACAACACCCCTCGAAACCTCCGGTTTTATGCCGTTAGTTCCCAAATAGTCACGTTTGCTATATATAGTTTAATATTTTTGGATGCAGTTAGAAAAAAATAATAAGTAAAAATAGCTTGGTATGAATTAAGACAGAGTTTGTACCCAACATATTATCAATATAATTAAATAAAATAGGATTATAAAATATTGTGCCACATAAAAAGAGGTGAATTAAGAAATGCGAGTTGGAGTGATAGGAACAGGCGCAATGGGCCAGAACCACGTTCGAATTTACAGCGAGATGGACAACGTCGAACTTGTGGGTATCGCAGATGTAGACAAGGAACGGGTTGCTCTACTTGCATCAGAATATAATACACAGGGTTTCACAGACTACAGGGAACTACTGAGAATGGAACTTGATGCAGTAAGCATAGTAGTTCCGACAAAACTCCATAAGCAGGTCGCTCTTGATGTAATCGAAAGCGGAGCAAATCTTCTTGTTGAAAAACCGATTGCAGATTCAACTGAAAATGCAGACGCAATTATCGAAGCCGCAAAAAAGAATGATAAAGTTCTCATGATAGGCCACATTGAGAGGTTCAATCCTGCAGTAGCCAGATTAAAAGAGATTATTGATTCAGGCATTCTCGGGAAAATTGTCTCAATTTCCACCAGAAGAGTCGGACCATACAACCCGAGGATAAGGGATGTAGGGGTTATTCTTGATATCGGGGTCCATGATATCGATATTATTTCATACCTTTATGGTGCACAGGCAAATGAAGTATATGCGGTTGCAGGCGCAAATATTCACCCATTTGAAGATCATGCAACCATCCACATGCGCCTTAATCACGAGCTTTCGGGCCTCGTCGAAGTAAACTGGCTCACCCCGCACAAAATACGGAAATTAACTGTGGTGGGACTCGAAGGAGTTGCCTACCTTGATTACATGGATCAGACCGTCGAGATCCACGACAAAGACTGGATTCGAAAAGCCAAAGTGGAAAAAGGAGAGCCACTTCGCAGGGAGCTGGAACATTTCATTCATTGTATTGAAAACGGAGAAGAAGCGCAGCCATCCGGATCAGAAGGAAAGCATGCGCTGGAAGTTTCTCTTGCAGCCATTCAGTCATATAACGATGAGAAATTAATCAAAATCGAATAATAGTCATTTTATAACAATATCTAGAGGGAACAATATGAGCGGAAAATTACAATCAATTCTTGAGGAAAGAGGACCTATCAAAAAAATCGGAGTCATTGGCATGGGTTACGTAGGCATCCCTGCAGCGGCATTGTTTGCAGATTCGCCTAAGTTTGACCATGTTCTTGGTTTCCAGCGAAATTCACCTACTTCAGGATATAAAATTGACATGCTGAATAATGGTGAAAGCCCCCTCAAAGGAGAAGAACCCGGACTTGAAGACTTGCTTGGAAGGGTTGTAAATGCCGGAAAATTCGAATGCACCCCGGATTTTTCCCGGATTTCAGAACTTGATGCAGTTGCACTTGCAATACAAACCCCATTTAAAGATCCAAAGGATCTTTTGCCTGATTTTGGAGCACTTATAGACGGAATCAGAAATGCAGGCAAATATATGAAACCCGGAACTCTGGTGGTTCTGGAATCCACAATTACACCCGGTACAACCGCAGGCATGGCAAAAGAGATACTTGAAGAAGAGTCAGGTTTTGTTGCAGGAGAAGATTTTGCACTTGCCCATGCCCCGGAGAGAGTAATGGTGGGGAGATTATTGAAAAACATACAGGAACACGACCGTATCGTAGGAGGAATTGACGAACCCAGTACCAAACGGGCAGTGGAATTGTATGAACCCGTACTCACAAAAGGAAAAGTCATACCAATGACCGCCACGGCAGCCGAAGTTACAAAAACGGCTGAAAATACTTTCCGCGATCTTCAGATAGCAGCTGCAAACCAGCTTGCACTTTATTGCGAGGCAATGGGCATCAATGTGTATGATGTTCGTGCGGGAATTGACAGTCTGAAAGGCGAAGGAATCACACGGGCCATACTCTGGCCGGGAGCCGGTGTAGGAGGGCATTGCCTGACAAAGGATACCTACCATCTGGAACGAGGGATACAGATAGCAGGACAGCAGCCTCTGGATTTCCCACAGGATGTTAGGTCACTTTACGTCACTGCCCGCCACGTCAATGATTTCATGCCCACACATATGTATCATCTGACCGAACAAGCTTTAGATCGCACAGGAAAGTCTGTGAAAGGTTCAAAGGTAGCAATCCTTGGCTGGGCATTTATTAACGATTCGGATGATGCAAGAAATACTCCTTCTGAAATCTACCGGGACATCGTTATGAACGCAGGATCAAAAGTTGAAATCCATGACCCCCATGTACTGAATTATCCTGGAGTGGAGATTTCACAGGATCTGGAAAGTGTCGTAAAGGATGCAGATGTCGTGGCGATTTTCGCAGGCCACAAGCAATACTTTGGACTTGATGCAGAAAAGTTGAAAGAATTAACTGGAATTGATAAACCTGTGGTAGTAGATGGAAGGAACGTTATCGATCCTGACAATTTCATCGAAGCTGGTTTTGTGTATAAAGGTATTGGAAGAGGAGACAAAAATAATCATTTGATGTAATTGGTTTGTGACAGCAATGGAATCAATACTCATAACCGGTGGTCTGGGCCAGGTAGGAAGCTACCTGACTGATTATTTTGAAAAAGAAAACAACGTCACCGTACTGGACAATGGAAGCTTCCCGTGCAGAGAAACTGTACCGGAAGGTGTTGAGCTTGTGTGGGGAGACATCAATGACAAAATTGTCTCCAAACTTATTTCAAATACAGACATCATCATACATACCGCTGCACAGGTCAGCGTCCCGAATTCCATGAAAGAACCTGCTTTTGATGCTACAAACAACATTCTTGGAACACTGAATCTTCTTGAAGCATCACGTAGAGCGAAAATAAAGCGATTCATCTACTTTAGTTCAGCTGCAGTCTATGGAAACCCTGTAGAGTTGCCCATTGGAGAAACGCATCCACAAAACCCGGAATCACCTTACGGAGTCAGCAAACTTGCAGGAGAAAAGTATGCAATGATGTATCACCGTTCATATGGTTTGCCGGTTGTTTCCATTCGCCCATTTAACATTTACAGTCCCAGACAGGATCCATCCAATCCATACTCAGGAGTCATATCCAAATTCATGGATTGTGCAAGAGAAGAAAAAGCACCTCTAATTTTTGGAACTGGTGAACAGACCCGCGATTTCATATCAGTGCATGATATTGTCCGGATAGTTGATTTGGCAATCCAAAAAGATGAAGCGGTGGGAAAAGTTCTTAATGCAGGATCAGGCAGTTCCACAACCGTAAATGAACTGGCTTCTATTATAAGGGAGTTGTTCAAGTCAGACATCCAGCCGCAATATGAGGAAGAAAGGACAGGTGATATTTTGCATAGTGTGGCAAATATTACTGAAGCGTCCAGACTTGGGTTTGAGCCGAAAATGTCTCTCAAAGAGGGACTGGCAGAATTCCTTTGATTGTGTGCACCACATATTGAATTGACTTATTGCTGGAATTAAACCAAAAGGAAATAGATATTAACTTTCTGCAACATAATTTCATTCGCAGCAAAGAAAAGGAGGTGAAATTTGTTGCAGTCTTTTATTGTAGAGCATTACCTGCAGAAAGAAATAGATGCATACTGCGGGGGCCCGGACACTTTTTCCGGGAAAGTTGAAGCATGCGCAGACGGCGTATTGACTCTCAAAAAGGATGGAAAGTACACCCATATTGCCATTAACAAAATAGTTGCAATATGGGAAGAAAAATAAGAAATAAGGCATATTGCCGGCAAAGCCGGCATTAGCCGTTTTTTAAATTACTCGACTTCTGCAAATGCAAATTTGCGCATTACTTTAGTGACTTTTACTGTAAGTTCATCACCGACTTCTGTGCCGGGTACAAAAATTACAAAGCCCTCAATGCGGGCAATTCCGTCGCCTTTCTTGGCAATATCTTCAATTACAACGTCGTAGGTTTCTCCAGCTTCGACTGGAGCAGTAGGTTCATCACGTTCGAACAATTAAGTACACTTCCTTAAATAATTAATACCGTCCGGATACAGCAAAACAGACACAAAAGAAGTACCATGAAGATCCTTCTTAGACACTGAAAAACTATACCTTACGATAGCGATATACATGCACCTTTTACTATATCAACCCTTTGCACAAGAAAAAAAGGGCCAGCACCATAATTATTTATGCTCTGGAAATTTAATAGATACAGATAACAGGATAAGCAATTTTTAAGGATGTCAGCTGAATGGAAGAGCTACAGATCAAAGTTGAGAAAGCACATCCCATTGATTTTGGAAGGGGAATTATCCGTCTGGATCCAAGTACACTTTTAAGCCTTCAACTCTCACCCGGAGACATTGTTCAGATTGAAGGGAAGCGTACCACCGCTGCAAAAGTGTGGCGTGCCGACAGGCAGGATTGGGGACAGGGAATTGCAAGAATCGATGGTTATACCAGACAAAATGCTGGCGTTGGAATCGGAGAACGTGTTACAATTCGTAAAGTAGAAGCAACACCTGCTGAAAAAGTGCTTCTTGCACCCCCCGAAGGAGTAGTAATGGAATTTGGAGAAAATACCGGAGCTATTATTAAACACAACATACTCAAAAGACCACTCCTGAAGGAAGATATTGTACCCATTGTGAGTTCCATGGGACAGACCACCCCCGGAAGCCAGGCCATCCCTCTTATTGCAATTGAAACCCAGCCTGAAGAAGGCGTCCTAATCATCACTGATACGACCGACATCCAGCTTCAGGAAAAGCCTGTTATCGGATATGAAGATGCAACTCGTGGTATCGCTTATGAGGACATTGGCGGCCTCAGGGACGAGATCCAGCGCGTAAGGGAAATGATAGAGCTCCCACTGAAGCATCATGAGCTTTTCCAGAGACTTAATATCGAGCCACCAAAAGGAGTCATCCTGTACGGACCTCCGGGAACCGGAAAGACCCTGATTGCAAAGGCTGTTGCAAATGAATCCAGAGCACATTTCCTGTATATTGCCGGCCCTGAGATTATGGGTAAGTTCTACGGGGAGAGTGAAGAAAGACTGCGCAGGATATTTGAAGAAGCTGATGAGAACACACCATCTATCATTTTTATTGACGAAATCGATTCCATTGCTCCAAAGCGTGAAAACGCAACCGGGGAAGTAGAACGCAGGGTCGTTGCACAATTGCTTACGCTAATGGATGGAATGGATGAGCGCAAGGAAGTCGTAGTAATCGGTGCAACTAACCGTGTTGATTCCATTGATCCGGCACTTCGTCGCCCGGGAAGATTCGACCGTGAAATCGAAATTGGAGTTCCGGACAGCGATGACAGGCTGGAAATACTCCAGATACACACCCGTGGAATGCCGCTTTCCGAGGAAATCGATGAAAATTATTTCCGTTATCTTGCCGAGTACACACAGGCATTCGTTGGAGCGGACATGCTGGCCCTTGTGCAGGAAGCTTCAATGAGAGCGCTGCGCAGAATACTGCCTGACATAAATCTTGATGAGGAAAAGATTCCCGAAGAGGTACTTGAGAAACTTGTCGTAACTGCACAGGACTTTGAAGATGCACTCAAGGAAGTAGAGCCTTCTGCAATGAGGGAAGTGCTTGTGGAAATCCCGTCTGTAGGGTGGGATGACGTGGGTGGCCTTGAAGAAGCTGAACAAGAGCTGCGAGAAGCTGTTGAATGGCCATTGAAGTGGCCGGAAAAAATAGAGAAAATGGGAGTAAAGCCACCAACCGGCATTCTGTTATATGGTCCACCTGGGACCGGGAAAACCCTTCTGGCACAGGCAGTAGCCAATGAAGCAAATGCTAATTTCATAAGCATAAAGGGCCCACAGATTTTCTCAAAATACGTAGGAGAATCTGAAAAAGCAATTCGTGAAACATTCAAGAAAGCCCGACAGGTTGCTCCATGCATTATTTTCTTTGACGAAATTGATTCAATCTCTTCCACCAGACAGGGAGGCAGCGATGAAGGCGGAAGAGTTACAGAGCAGGTTGTAAACCAGCTGTTGACCGAAATGGATGGCCTCGAATCCCTGAATGAAGTCGTAGTTATAGCAGCCACCAACAGGCCTGATCTCATTGATCCGGCATTGCTTCGATCAGGAAGGTTTGACAGACTTGTTATGGTTACTCCGACAACTCATGAAGGAAGAATTAACATATTCAATATTCACACCAGAAACATGCCATTGGACACTGACGTAAATATCTCAGATCTTGCCGGCATGACTGATGGATACGTAGGCGCTGACATAGAAGCTGTTTGCAGGGAAGCCGCAATGCTGGCTCTTCGCGAAAACTTTGAAAATGAGAAAGTCAGCTTCCGGCACTTTACACAGGCATTTGAAAAAGTGAAGCCTACAGTCAACGAAGATATGATAGACTTCTATAACCGCCTGTCACAAAAACTCAAGGGCGGCACACGAAAAGCGGAATCAAGTTCATACACAGGATATATCTGAAGGAGAGGACAAGAATGGTAAAGGTATTTGCAAAGAACATGTCCAACAAACAGGTAATGACAACCGATGGCACTGAAATAGGCATACTTAACAATGTAGTAATGGATGTTAAAAGTGGAAAATTAGAAGATCTAATCATCAAACCTGATATTGGTCTTGATACTTCCAAATACCCAATGGAAGGACAATACCTGAAAATATCCTTTGGTGCAGTCCGTTCCGTTAAGGATTACATCGTCGTAGACAGGGCATTTATTTTTGATCAGGCTTAAGAAATAAGTCCTTCAGCAAGGAGGCGTTCGAGCGCCTCTTGTGTTCCATCACCAAATGACAAAGAGGTCACCATATCTGCTATCTTTTTCAGTTCATCTGACGCATTGCTTACCGCAACAGAAAAACCGGCCGCCTCGCACATTTCAATATCGTTTACCGAATCACCGATTGCAATAAAATCCTTTACCCTGACATCCATAAGCTCTGCCATTCTAGCAAGGCCAGTACCCTTATTAACATCCCTGCTTTTTATGTGAACAGCAAAGCCCGTGTCAATTATTTCGACATTGGGATGAGATCCTAAGATTGATTTCTGAAGCTCTTCAACGGGGACGCTTCTACGAAGGGTTATTTCCGTTTTCCGAAGATGAGAATCCAACCTGACAAGATCAAATTTGGAAGACAATAGATCAAAGGCTTCTTCACATTCCTCTATATTGTCTGAAACATATGGTTTGGCATCAAAAGCCAACTGTAAAACTCCGCCATTTTCACTGATTACTTTTCCATCCAGACCTATCAGTTTTGAAGCTGCGGAAGCATAACAAAGTACATTCCCTGTAGCCAAAACTACAGGGACTTCCAGATTGTAAAGAAGTTCAGAAACCCCATGATGGAGCCTTCTGTCCATTCCTGTAATTGTACCGTCTATATCTACGGCAACTGCAGAAAACATAGCAGTATTCTAAGAAAAGGGATAAGATAAAATTATCCCCGAATTAACCGTCTACCAGACCGTCAGTGGTAACTGCTATAATTGCTTCCCCGTCTGGAAGACAAGGAGAATCCACCAATTTAACAATTCTTTTGTCACCCTTGGATTTACGAATGTAGAGCCTGAAAGTGGCAGTATGCCCTACAATGTGACCTCCAATAGGACGGGTTGGATCCCCGAAGAAAGCATCCGGTTTAGCCATTACCTGATTGGTTACCACCACACAGGCGTTATTAAGATCACCGAATCTCTGTAAATCGTGAAGATGTTTGTTCAGTTTTTGCTGGCGGTCTGCAAGAGTACCCCTGCCCACATATTCAGCCCTGAAATGTGCTGTCAGTGAGTCCACAATCAGCAACTTCACCGGCCTATCAGTGTCCTTTAATGCGGTTGCCTTTTCAGATGCTGCGTCTGCCAGAAGAATCTGGTGATTGGAATTGTAAGCTCTCGCCACATGGATATTTCGAAGGAATTCTTCCGGATCAAGTTCAATGCCGTGTTTTAGTGCCGCACCCTCGACCATCTGCTTAATTCTCTCGGGTCTGAAGGTGTTTTCCGTGTCAATTATAACAACAGAGCCGTTCATTCCGCCTAGTTCTTCCGGAAGCTGGGCATTGACCGCAAGCTGATGAGTTATCTGGGTTTTCCCGGAACCAAATTCACCATATAGTTCGGTGATTGCCTGGCTCTCTACTCCGCCACCAAGCATTTCATCAAATTCTATGCATCCGGTGGAAAGTTTGGCTACTCTCTCCCGTCTTTCCATAACAAGATCACCGGTTTCAAATCCACCAATATCGGCTGCGTTTCTGGCTGCACTGATAATCTTGGCGGCAGTTGACTCCCCTATTTCTGCACTGGCCACCAGTTCTGCAGGAGATGATACTGCAATCGCTTCCACGCTGGTATAGCCTGCTTCCTTTAACTTCTGGGCGGTTGCAGGACCAACATGATCCAATTCCTCAAGTGATATATCGCTCATTAAAATTCCTCTTTTGGTGCACAATTTTTCGTCCTGGGTGCACTGTGATATGATTGACTATCCGCTTTGCATTATATATACGTGATCAAAGCGGCCTGAAAGTATTCTTCAAGGGGTTACACATAATCATGCAGATTCTGCTTTTATTATCCGATATTCTCTGACAAGCATCCATGAAGTAAGCACAAAGGCAAGAGCATCCGCAACAGGAAAAGCCAACCAGACACCTTCAAGATCATACATCAGAGGTAAAAGGAAGAGCAGAGGAAGTAGGAAAATCGTCTGTCTGGCCATTGAAAGAATAAATGAAGGCAAAGCTTTTCCCAATGCCTGATACATTCCTGCACTGATAAACTGAATCCCGAGAAGCGGTACAGCCAGAACCATAATCCTCGTTGCGTCCACCCCGGATTCAATAAGCAGTTCATCAGTAGTAAATGCAGAAAACAGGATTTCTGCCATTACGTACAGCAGCACAAAATCGAAAACTGCGATAGCTGTGGAAATCCAGAGGGAAAGTTTGAGAGTTTCAAGAACGCGCCCATAATTTCCCGCACCGTAATTGAATCCTATTATGGGCTGCATACCCTGCAAAAGACCGATAAGCGGCATCGAGGCAAATACCAATAAGCGGTTAAATATGCCATAGACGGCAATCGGCAGATCCCCACCGTAGATTGCCAGAATATTATTCACAAAGACAACTACAATGCTCATTGACGAATTGCGGGCAAAAGGCGCCAGACCAAGAGCGCATACTTCCTTTATTATTGGAAGATCAGGCTTTAGATCACGACTCCTGAACACAAGGGTGCTATGACCTGAAACAAAGTACTTCACCAGAAAAATAGCAGCGGAAAAGTAGGAGATCACAGTTGCAATCGCAGCGCCTTTGATGCCCATACCAAGTCCAAAAATGAATATCGGATCCAGAATTATGTTTAATACACCGCTGATGACCATTGTTAACATGGCGACTCTGGCGTTGCCTTCAGATCGGGCTACATTGTTTGCTACGAGGGAAAACATGAAAACCGGACTCCCATAGAGGAGTATCTGAAGGTACTCCTTTGCAAAAGGAAGAATTGTCGGAGTTGCTCCGAAAAGTTCCAGTATGGGAGTGATGAAAACAATTCCCAGTATGGCAACCAGTGTACCGAGTGCAACTGACATGCCTATTATGTTTCCAAAAGTCCTTTCAGCCCCTTCAAGATCCCTTGCACCCAATCTGCGGGAAATAATTGAAGCCCCACCAAGCCCTATGGCAAGTGAAATTGCCATACTAATCATCAAAACAGGAAAACTCACAGCGATAGCCGCAATGCCCTGAACACTGGCATCCCCGAGAGCACGGCCTACAAAAATCGTATCGACTATATTGTATAACCCACTGACCACCATTCCCACTGTAGCCGGAGCTGAAAGTTTAAACAAAAGTTTGCTTATCTTCTCGGTACCCAGCATTTCACTTTGTGCTTTCATTGCCACTTTTCCTCACAAACGTTATCCACCATCTTTGAAAGCAGTCTCAGGAAAGTAGCCTGCTCTTCATCCGAGAAACCCGCAAAGAGTTCCTCCCTCCTTTTGGTGGAGAGCTTCATTACGACTTCCTGCAGCTTTCTTCCAGCTTCTGTGAGATAAACCCGTAAGACCCGCTTGTCCTGCAGGTCCTGGACTCTTTGAACATATCCTTCTGATTCCAGTTTTTGCACCGCCCGGGCAGCAGTTGCCCGGTTTACAAGAAACATCGTGGCAAGATCTTCCTGACGCAGGCCATCCTAATGGTAAAGAGCCATCAAAAAACCAAATTGTCCGCCACCTATGCCGTATTTTTCAAGCTGTTTTGCCATGAATCCCAGGTTTTGCCGGTGGAGGAAGGCAATCATGGCACTTGGGGACTCTGACGGATCAGGAAAACTCATAGAGGAAGCCATACAACACGTCCATATATAATTGTTGTGCACGCAACAATTATCTAAAGGCTTATCAGAAAGAAAAACATCATGATTCCTGATGCCACATATAGCAGTTGGAGGAACCTTTGAATTCCTGCATGACGGACACAAGCAACTCCTAATCAGAGCCTTTGAAATCGCTGAGTCCGGAAATGTTGACATTGGGATAACATCCGATGAAATGGCACAAAAAAGAGGTCGCCCTATCCCCGACTATACAGAGCGTGTTAAGCAGCTTGAGGAATTCCTGAAAACCATTGAGGTAAAAGCGGACTCCTACAGAATCCAGAAGCTTGAAGACCCTTATGGGACAACGCTGACAGGTACTTATGATTACATTGTAGTATCGCCTGAAACACTCCCTGTTGCCCACAAAATAAATGAAATCAGGGAACAGAACGGCCTTGATACAATAACTATTGTAAAAATTGATTATGTACTTGCAGAAGATGATGTACCCATCTCCTCAACCCGAATTGTAAAAGGAGAGATAGACAGTCACGGGCATCTCAAAGGGACAAGTCTTTAATTTGTTGCCCCATATTATTTTTCCTATGGGACGCGAATTCACCGAAAAAGATATGGAAATTTTCAACAAACTTGCACCTGAAGCAGGCGGAAAAAACATGTCATCAATGGGCCATCCATTTCCGTTTATTTTGAGACCGGTTTCCCACAAGTTTGCAGAATCTGAAGAAGATTTCAAGGAACGTCTTACACGGCTCACCCCGGAAGAAATTGAATATCTTGCTGACCTTGCAATGGAAGGCAAGGAAGAAATCCGCACACTTGAAGATGAGGATTCAGACAGTTTTTTTGAAATACTTGGTGAAAAAGTATCTGCTGAGAAAGTCGAAGCCCTTAAAGACAAACTTGGAATTCTTTAAACCATGCCACTTCTTTTTGGAACTGCAGGGACTCCTATCAGCGCAAAGGGAAAAGGGAGCGCGGGAGGAATCCGACGTATTCGCGAGCTTGGGCTTGGCTGCATGGAACTTGAATTCGTGCGTGGAGTCCGGATGAAGGAAGATACTGCAAAAGAAATAGCTGCAGTTGCAACTGAAAATGACGTAGCTCTCAGTGTTCATGCGCCCTATTACATCAACTTCAATTCCCGGGAACCTGAAAAAATAGAAGCGAGCATTAAGCGGATCTATGATTCCGCAAGAATTGGAAGTCTTTGTGGTGCATCATCTATTGTATTTCATCCAGCTTACTATCATGGAGAGGATAGTGAGACCGTTTTTGAAAAAGTTATGGAATCACTTGATAAACTCAGGAAAACCTTTGAAGAGAAGGGAATTAATGTAATTCTTCGTCCTGAGACTACAGGAAAAGGCAGCCAGTTTGGCAGTCTTGAAGAAACCTTGAAAATGTCTGCTGAAATGGAAGGCGTAATGCCATGCATCGATTTTGCACACCTACACGCCCGTGCCAATGGTGAAGTAAACACATACGAAGAATTTGCTAACTGCCTCTCCCTTGTGGAAGAATATCTTGGAAAAGAAGGGTTAAAGGACATGCACATACACATCTCAGGAATTGAGTATACTCCTAAAGGAGAAAAAAACCATCTTGTCCTGAAGGAATCTGATTTGAATTACCATGATCTCATGAAAGCACTAAAGGATTTCAGCGCAGAAGGACTTGTAATTTGCGAAAGCCCTAATCTGGAAGCTGATGCGTTACTCCTTCAGGAAACTTTTGAAAAACAGTAAATCAGGCTTTTTTGTGCTTCTCACATACCTCGAAGAAGTTCATGAATAGCGCTTCTCCACTTTCAGTATGTGCAACTTCCGGATGCCATTGAACACCATAGATTGGTTTTTTAGGGTGTTTCATGGCTTCAACTTCACAAATCTCTGAGCGGGCAAGGTGTATAAATTCTTCAGGCATTACGGTCACTTCGTCAGCGTGGGAGGCCCATGTTGTAATTTTGGGACCTAAGCCTTTCAGGATATCATCTTCTTCAAGAATTTCAATATCAACATCTGCATAGCCACCATATTCTCCTGAACCGGTTTCCCCACCAAATGTGAGGGCTATCAGCTGGTGCCCAAGGCAGATGCCAAGAATTGGAAGATCGATTTCTTTTACATAATCACCACAAAAACCAACACGCTCCATGCTGGGTCCCCCACTTAAAACAAGTCCATCCGGCTCCATTGCGAGGATTTCATCAACTGGAGTAGTATTGGGCACTATTTTTGTGTCCATGTCCAGATCACGGACGGTCCGATGAATCAGGTGGCAGAACTGTCCGTAATTGTTGATGACAAGTATCTTCAACTCTTCCATGAATGAACTGAAGAATATAAAAATATATAATACATTTGCCTGTGCACATCCATAATACCAAAGACAAAATTGCAAACAAAAAGCTTAAATATTCAACCGTGCTACTATGTCACATACTAACACGATTGAGGAGCTAAACATATGTCAGAATTAGGAAAGAGCATTCGCATAGAAAGGATAATGGACAGGGATAGCAGAAATATGGTAATCATACCCATGGATCATGGGATTTCTGACGGCCCTATAAAAGGTGTCATCGATATTGCCGACTCCATAAACAAAGTTGCCGAAGGCGGGGCTAATGCTGTTTTAATGCAGAAAGGAATGGTTCCTTATGGCCACAGGGGATACGGCCATGATGTTGGACTGATTGTTCATATGAGCGCGTCCACATCACTGGGTCCTGACCCCAATGACAAGGTATTGGTGTGCACTGTTGAGGAAGCTTCAAGAATGGGAGCAGATGCGGTGTCCGTTCACATCAACGTCGGATCTGAAACCGAATCAGAACAACTCAAGATACTTGGTGAAATTGCCAAACAATGCGATTACTGGGGAATCCCCTTGCTTGCAATGATGTACCCAAGAGGAAAGAAGGTCACAAATCCACATGATCCTGAAATGGTAGCCCATGCAGCCCGCGTAGGAGCCGAGCTGGGAGCAGATGTAATTAAAACTGTGTACACAGGAGATGTGGAATCATTCAGAAATGTCGTGGAAGGATGCCCTGTCCCTGTAGTTATTGCAGGCGGACCAAAGACCAACACCGACAGGGAATTCCTTGAAATGATCAGGGGAGCCATAGATGCCGGTGCTCGTGGAGTTGCAATCGGCCGAAACGTTTTCCAGCACCCAGATCCTACAAAAATAACAAAAGCAATTACACATATAGTACATAAAAACAGTACTGTAGATGAAGCTCTAGAGATACTACGTTGAAATGGAGTAATCCTGATGACTAAGGAAGTATGGATACGCGCCGATGAAGGCGACTGGGAAACGAAAAAGCAGCGTATAACTTCAGGTCTTGAATCTGGTGTTACATGCGTGCTGGTATTGCCAGAAGATGTTGACAAGACAAAGGAACTTGGGGACATCAAGGTCGCCACTTTCTTTTCAGAAGAACTGTCAAAAGCAGATATAATTGTGGTTGGAAAGGACAGCGAAGGCGATGGAACACTTCCTTTACCCACTGATTTGAGCAAATCCAGAGATTTTGATATTATAGCCCACCTTCGCAGGGAAAAGAAAACTGTTGCAGGTTTCTCCGTAATACATGACAAAGCACATGAAAAATTTGCTTCATCCCTTGGAGGAGTTTGCGACTACCTCATTGCAATTGGCACAGACTGGAAAGTAATTCCACTCGAAAACCTGATTGCATCCCTGCAGCCGGAAGATGTTAAAATAATATCCGGTGTTCGCGATACTGACGAAGCAAGACTCGCTCTTGAAACCATGGAACATGGTGCAGACGGAGTATTGCTTGATACTGACAACCATGATACTATCCGCAAATCCGTGGAAATTGCAGAAGAAGCCACCTCAGAGAAGCTGGAGCTTGAAGTTGCAAAAGTCACAAAGGTAGAACAGGTAGGAATGGGAGACCGTGTTTGCGTCGATACCTGCAGCCTCATGGGCACAGGCGAAGGAATGCTTGTAGGGTGCGGCTCCGGCGGCATGTTCCTTGTTCACTCTGAATCCGAGGAAAGTCCATACGTTGCGTCACGGCCATTCAGAGTCAACGCCGGAGCGGTTCACGCTTACGTCCAGACTGGCGGAAAAACCCGTTACCTGTGCGAACTCGAAGCAGGTGACGAAGTTGCAGTTGTTGACGCCGAAGGAAAACAGCGCAGGGCCATTGTGGGAAGAGTGAAGATAGAGCGTCGCCCACTCATGCTTGTAGAAGCCCAGACTTCCGATGGAAGGACAATGAAAAACATCCTCCAGAACGCCGAAACCATCAAACTGGTTTCAGGAGATGGAAAACCTGTTTCAGTAACCAGTCTTGAGCCAGGCGACGAAGTTATGGTCTACGTCGAGGAAAGTGGCAGGCATTTCGGTATGAAAGTCGAAGAAACAATTATCGAGAAATAAACATGCTGGAATTACCCGGGCAGAATCGTTCTCTTGTAGTTGCATCAATTGATGCGAATCCATATTCGCAAGCATTAGCCGCAAAAAATCTTGGTGCTGATGTTCTGGAATTACGGCTTGATCTGCTCGGAATTGATTCTTTGAATGCCGCGATTGCACTTACAGAGCAGGTTTCATGCATTGGATTACCATGTATTGCAACCAACAGAATACCAACTGAGGGTGGATGTTGGGCCGGTGAAGAGGAAGACAGGCTGGAAATACTCGAAGGAATTCTTCCATATGTTGAGGCCGTTGATATCGAAATGTGTGCCCCTGAAAAAGAAAGGATTATCAAAGCAGCAAAACGCAATCAAACTACCACAATCGTTTCATCACACTTTTTTGAAAGTACGCCTTCTGTTGCAGAAATTAGAGAGCTTTTCAACAAGGGAAGAGAGTTAGGTGCGGATATTACAAAGCTGGCCACTATGCCCCAATCCCCTACGGACGTCCTGAAACTTCTGGAAGCAGCGAATTCCGCCGACAGTCCGGTATGTGCCATCGCAATGGGAAAAATCGGAAGCTACAGCAGAGTTGTAGGTGGACTTTACGGATCAGTTCTTACTTACGGATGCATCGGAAAAGCCGTCGCTCCGGGTCAGCTAAGGGTTGACAAAGTGAAATCGGCAATGGAGATGTTGCTGTGAAGGTTTTCGGGGTAATGGGAGATCCTGTGGAACACTCCCTGTCCCCTGCAATGCATAATGCTGCATTTCGCGAACTTGGGATGGATTGTGCATACCATCCGTTCAGGGTTACCCCCGGTGAACTCGGGGATGCCATAAAGGGAGCAAATGCACTTGGATTCGGCGGACTTAACGTTACAGTTCCACACAAGGAACACACACTGGATTTTGTGGAAGCTGATGAACTTTCCCTGCAAATCGGTGCCGTGAACACCATTGACTTCAAGGATGGAATAAAGGGATACAATACTGACGGGTTCGGTGCAGAAAAAGCCCTTACTGAAAAAGGAATCCCCATCAAGGACGCAAACATTTCCATTGTTGGCGCCGGCGGAGCAGCTAAATCAATAGCATTTCATTTTTCAAATCTTGGTGCAAATATTGACATATTCAACCGCACCCCACAACGTGCAGAGCAACTTGCCCATGTTATTGGCGGACAAGGACATGGACTGGACGTGCTTGTAGGCAGTCTTGAAAACTGCGACATCCTGATTAATACAACAACCGTTGGGATGCATCCGAACGTATCCGGATCAGTTGCAACTCGTGAACAACTTCATTTGGAACTGGCAGTATTCGACATCGTTTACAATCCCCTGAAAACAAAATTGCTTCAGGAGGCCGAAGCTGCCGGTGCAACAACAATCGACGGAGTCGGGATGCTGGTTCATCAGGGAGCAGAATCTTTCCGTATCTGGACCGGCCGGGAACCTCCGGTTGAAACCATGAGAAAAGCCGTGTTGGAGGGGCTTGCATGCAGATGCTAATTATCGGCGGCAGCGGCGAAATGGGGCAATGGTTTGCAACATTTTTCAAGAACGAAGGATATGATGTATGGATATCCGGCCGCCGAGGACGGTCTGATGTCGCGGAAAAACTGGGCGTTCGTTTCACATCGACTCCTGAAGAAATCATTCCTGAGTGCGATGTTGTAATAGTCTCTGTTCCAATTGATATAACACCTGAAATTATCCGACAAACAGCTCCCATCATGAAACCCGGTAGCTTGTTGATGGATCTCACATCCATCAAGAAGAATCCAGTTGATGCAATGATTGGAAGCGCACCGGAAGGAGTGGAGCTTCTGGGAACACACCCCATGTTCGGACCCTCAATACCGTCACTTCAGGGCCAGACTTTTATCCTGACACCGGTGGAAAACAGGTGTGAAAAATGGTTCCCGATAATGCGTGAACTGCTGGAGAGGCACGGCGCACATATCGAGATAATAACTCCACAAGAACACGATCACATTGTATCCATTGTACAGGGATTGACCCATTTTGCATACATTACAATCGGTGCAACCCTGAAAGAACTTGATTTCGACGTACAGGGATCACGTCGTTTTATGAGTCCCGTTTATGAGATTATGCTGGACTTTGTCGGCCGTATCTTGGGGCAGAACCCATGGCTCTATGCACAAATACAAATGCAAAACCCTGAAATCCCGAATGTACACCGGAGTTTCATAGAGCAATGTGAAAGACTCTCCAAACTTGTTGTGGAAAATAATGCTGACAATTTCTGTACCGTCATGAAAGATGCTTCAGTCCACTTTGGAGATACCGGGGCTGCGCTGCATAGATCTGACAAGCTTATCAATGCAAAGGTAGCTGAATTTGAAGAGCTACTCCAGTCAATCGGAAAAGAAAAGGGACTGTACCACATTTACTCCGGGAAAACTCATGTTGGAATCGTTGAGAAGGTGATGGCCCGATCAGTTGATATTTTAGAATCGGGGAAACTTGTCAACCTTAAAATTGAAAATGTGCGTCTCCTTAACTCTGATGAGCTTAATGCATGGAAAAATGATAACTTAGCAGCAAAAACAAGAGACATTTCTACCTACATCCCGGAAAACGCAGATCCTGATACCCTGTGCCATATTCTCGGGAAAATTAGTGAAGGAATATCCTGCAAAGTACATGATACCTACATAAGCCCCGATGGACGCAGAAGTGCTACTTTCCGCATAGACATCCGTCAGGATATTGACATTAACAAAATACAGGATGATATAGAAAGACTGCTTGAAGGTATCGGGTGCATCCTCCGCTAAGGCAAGGATTTATGTAATCAGAAGCCCATCTTCTGGAAAGGAGCATTGCGGGGCGCTAATATGAAAGTAAAAAAGAATGAACAGGAAGAAGCCGGATTACCCACTGTTTTCGGAAAAGATGTCCGGGAATTCTTACGGTTTTATAAGGGAGGACTCCTTTTTGTAGCCCTTTTGGGGATATATCTTGGCATACAGGGACTGTATTTGATTATTATTGACAAGAACTTTATTCCCGGAATTTGCCTCTTTCTGGCAGCACTTTTGATATCCCCCCCACCCATTGGGATCTCAAATATGGTGGCTCAGCATCTGAGAATTGAGCTGACAATGGGAATTAAACTGGGATTCTCAGCCCTTCTGCTAGTAATAGCAGTGCTTACGCTATGAGAATAAAGGAAAAGAAAAAGTGTTGAACAGGTAAAGATTAAAGAAAGCTGACAAGATCTTCAAGTGCAGCTTTCGGATTTTCTGCTTTTACAACACCAGAAGCAAGCAAAACCCCTTCGGTGCTAAGTTCAAGGGCTGCTTTTACATCCCCGCCCTTTGAAATTCCTGCACCACACAATACTTTTACATTTGGGTTCACATTCTGGACTGCGCGGACGGATCCTTCAACAACCTCCGGGTCAGCTTTTGAAACAGGGATACCACTTCCGATAAGTTCAGGTGGTTCAACTGCCACATAATCCGGCCCAAGAGCCGCTGCCGCAGCAGTTGTAGGAATGTTGTTAGTACAGACAATTGAAGTCAACCCTTCGGCTTTTGCAGCGCTTACTGAAGCCTCAATGTCTGCAAGTCTTAGACGGTGTTCTGAGTGGTTGATAAGGGTTCCGCAGGCACCTGCATCCTTCACACAGCGTGCAAGCACATGTCCGGTCTGGCTTCCAGGAGCCATTCCATCAAGATGCTGGGAATACACGGGAACATCGACCTGTGATGCTACACGGTAGATATCACATAGCTGGGGTGCCACCGCAATGGTAACACCGGAAGCATCAGAAACTTCCACACAGCTTTCGGCAATCTTTACAGCCTCAGGACCTGTGCCCTCCAAATAAGTCTTGAAGTTCACCACTATAAGCGGAACCTGCATTTAATCGCCTCAGAAATCAGTCATTACTCTGTACTGATCAATTTCAGGTGAATTCAATGCTTCAATAAACTGCTCTGCAGACTGACGCACCTCTTTAGAGTTGGTAATAGCACGTCCGACTACAAGGATATCTGCACCTGCTTCAAGAGCATCTGGAATAGTGCCTACACGGATACCACCTGCAACAGCCACAAGCATCTTTGGTGAGAGTGCTTTCATGTCGGCAATGCTGCCCCATGCGTGAGCAGTTTCTTCGATATCGATTGCCCTGTGAAGCTCCACAACGTCAGGAAGCTCATCGAGCTGTTTGAGTACTGAAAGTGGATCTGGCTGGTTAAGAGTATCCATAACTGCGTAAATACCAGTCTTGTGTGCTTCGGATATTGCTTTGTTAAGTGTTGCAATTGGTGCAAGAGCTGAAACCACAATGGCATCTGCCGTAGCATCTGCAACCATCCTTGCTTCAAGGTTACCTGTATCAAGAGTCTTCAAATCAGCAACGATGAATGCATCGGGTTTGAGTTCCCTGAGTTTTGTAATTACGTCAACACCATATCTTTTGATAAGAGGTGTACCTGCCTCAAGAATCAAGTGATCGCTCTTTGGAAGCTGTTTCACAATGCTGGAAATTGCTTCGATGTTTGGATTATCCAATGCCACCTGCAGGTATGGTGGATTCCAGAGTCTTGAAACTTTGAATCCCATAATTGCGTGTGCCATCCTGTCCTTCTCCTCAAGTACTTTGTCAATGCTTGGGAAACCGGCCATTGCACGTTTAACTGCCAACTTAGTAGCTCCGTAATTGTACCTGAAAATACGGTTATAATCCTGAGCTTCAGGGTGAATAAAGACACTTGCAACAACAACGAGATCTTCAGCCTGGTCTTTAGGAATCAAACCTTCCTCTACCGCATCGGCAACTGCCTTAGCAACAGCAGCCTGTGCTGGACCGAAAATCTGGGATGCCTGATCCATGTTCTTTACAGTGACCTTCGGAACAATGAGAGTAGAGGGTTTGGTAGGGAGATTTGGCCTGACTACCGAGAGTAATGGAGTGTGCCCTGCAGACAGCTGGGTCATCCCGGTAGCAAAGGCCTGGCCTACCGGCCCTTCCTTGTCTCCGATCATAAGATCAACGTGGGCGAGTTCGGGGGCCTCGCCGATTAAAGCTTCTCCGATTAACATCATTGTATCAATTCGCTACATGGGCATGAATATATATATGGTTTCTGATGAACCTTCACTCCGTAAACTACAATAAATTATTTATTAATATCAATCGATACTAATTGCGTGCCCTTAAGAACTGAAAATATCCTGATAGCAAACCCACGCATTCGTAATCTGTTAGTCCTCACCGCACTCATCATTACTTTTTTCGCAAGCTGGCTCCCTGATTTCGAAATGGGGTTTGTGGTGGAAGAAGGACGCATCAGTTCGATCCTCGCTTTTGGAACGCTTAATGGTTTTTTACTGGGACCTTTTATCGGACCAATAGTATCCCTGATAGCAATGCTGTCACATATCTTCATTAACCCGGATTACCTGGGAGACAACTTATTCACAATGCTTTCACCTACTTTTGTAACTCTTGCATCAGTGGTTGCGGGATTGTGCATCACAGGCAGACAAAAAATTGCAGCCATAATATATGGCGTATTGATTCTGGCATGGTTTGCTACACCTGAAGGGATACAAGCTTATCAGTATTTGTGGTTCCATCTGGTTGTTTTTGCCTGTTTTATTGCAGTTATCAAGACATCAGCATATAAGCGAATAACTAAACAGTGGCAAGTATTTATCTATCTCTTCCTGTCCGGATTGCTTGCAGTCCTTGCAGATCACCTGGCAGGCAGTATCACCGCTGCATTTGTGTTTAACCTCGAAGCAGAGCTTTTCCAGGAATTTATCTTCATATATCCCGTAGAACGTACAGTTCTCGCATTGGGAGGAGCGGCATCTGCTTACATCTTCTTCCAGTGGGCAAATGTGCTCCAGAATGAGAAACTCGATAAAGACGAATCCATTGTTGATCTCAAGGAAGTTATTGACTACATTGAAACCGACGTAAAGGCAATCCTGCAGAAAGAAAAGAAGTGAGCCTTATCTAATCTGCTCTTTTACACTGAATATCGCTTTTGAAAACGGATGAGTCGGATCTTCAAGAGTGAAGATTTTTTTAGTCCCATGCTCCGAAACATCGCACATGCATGGAATCATTGCAAGTATCGGGACACTGGAATCTATTGAGAAAGAAGTAACGCCGTTAACATTCATGTTCTCGACAGCCCCACACTTCTTCTCGAGCGGTTTGTAGATTCCATCAATCACAGGCTGAACACCCCTGCTTTCTCCCGACTTGAACACAGTTAATACATAATCACTGCATGCAACTACATTTACTGAGGTATAATCTACACCGGGGCTGGAATCCAGAATCACCACATCATAGCCATTGGAAAAGAGTTCTTTCTTACAATCAACCATTTCCTTAAGAGCCTGGGACTGCCAGTGGCGATCCTTCAGGGAGATGTCCCTTATCGCAGTGATCTCGGGATTTGAATAACCGATAGAAAGTTTACCTTTTGTTCCGACGCTATCAGTCGCATCCACAAGCACATCCTGAACATCCCTATTCCCTTCAAGCACACTGTTTAACCATCTATTTTTCACAGGAAACAAATTGCCAAAAAGGCTTGGGGATTTAAGATCAAGATCCATAAGGCAGACGTTTTTCCCTTCCATTGCATAAGCAGAAGCAAGGTTTTGGGAAATACAGGTTTTCCCTGTGCCGCCTTTTGAAGAATGAACTGAAATACAGATACTCATATTAACATGACCGTTTTGTAGTTTTGCAGAAGATTAGTGCACATAAAATGGCAATCTAGCTGGATGTCACTAAATCTTCTTTTAACATTCAGCTAAATAATATACATTAATTTGTCCTACGAATATTAATCCAATCGATTAATATAAATTCATTTGAACCTTTTTTTACTTTAGTATGAGGATTTGACTTCAAAATATACTTTCTTCCCTTTTCTTACTTTTCGAACATGACCCATTCTCACAAGCTGATTCAAGTAAGAGCTCTCAACTGCCCTCTTTTTGGTTGTCATCTCAGATAATTCATCCGCCGTAGATAAGCCGGCCTCAAAAAGTGCAGTTGCTGTTGTCCGCAAGTGATCTGGCAAGGACAGGAGAGTCATCACATCGAGGCCCTCTGGAATTTCAGCACCTGAATCCAGATTATTGGCCTTCAGAAGCCTGTCAAGCTTCCCATCAATACTCCTGAGCAAAAAAAGGAATTCATCTGCCTTTTCTTCGTCAATCACGTGTAAGCCTCTCGTAGTAGCTATGTACTACAAAAATACATAAATTTGACGGCCATTTCAGAGAAGCCTGGACATATAGGGGCCCTTAAGCCGATAACCAAATTTCCTGTAATATTCCCTTGCGCCTATACCACTGATAATTGCGAGTTCCCTGTAGCCAGCAGCCCGGGACATCTCTTCAGCAGTTTTCAACAATTCCGCGCCATATCCCCGATGTTGCCAGCTTCCTGTCCTGGAATCTTTTCCCGGAGGAATTAGTGAACCATAAACATGCAATTCCCTTACAAGAGCGGAATATTCAAGCTCCTTCCGATGCGGATTGTGAGGATAACGCAGCCTTAAAAACCCTATCAGAATATCCTGATTCACATCTTCAAAGGAAATGAAATGCTCCAGTCCGTCGCATGACTTGTAGCTTTCTACCATAAGTTCAATATCCGAAGCAACAGGTTCCTTCCCTTTCAACATATTGTGCCCGACTTCCCGACACCGGATGCACCTGCAAGTACCTCCCTTTTCTTCAAGCTTCTCGGAAGCGAGCTGCCTGATATTGCTCTTCCTGACTCCGGCAAGGATCTGGTTTGCCGGAATATCTCTCTGAATACGCTGCAGCCTCACCCATTTGGGAAGTATGGCCTTCAAATCCGCAATAAGCTCAATCGCCTCATCATCGTAAAGCGGAGAGTATTGCCCACTCTCCCACATTTTGTTAAGCTCGGTACCTTCCGTCACAAGGGTCGGGTAGATCTTGAGGTAATCCGGCATGAATCCTGGATCATTAAAAAGTTTTTTGAATCCCCGTAAGTCCCTTTCATTATCCGATCCCGGAAGCCGGGGCATCATATGAAAACCCACTTTCAGGCCACTGTCACGTAAAACCCGGTTTGCGTTTACGGTATCTTCCACCGTATGCCCTCTTTTTATACGGGATAAAACGAAATCAAAAACACTTTGAACACCAAGCTCAACCTTGGTTGCGCCTAACTGGAGCATCCTATCTACTTCGTTTTCGGTTGCCCAATCCGGACGAGTCTCAAAAGTCATCCCGATATTGCGCACAGAAGCAGTTTCATTGGCAACCTGTACCTGTTCAAGCGGAACGAACTGCCCCCTTGAAAAGACACTTTCCCTCCACTCTTTGCCTCGATAATCATTCATGGCTTCAAGGCAGCGTCTTACAAACCATTCCTGATAATCCAGACTTCGGGAGGGCATGGTTCCCCCCATTATTATCAATTCGGCTTTGTCAACATCATGTCCTATATCTTCCAGCTGCGAGAGGCGGCCGTTAACTATCCTGTAAGGATCATAATCGTAATTTATTGCCCTCAAAGCCGCGGGTTCCTGACCCATATAGCTTTGTGGAGACTCGAATTTGGAAGAAGGCCCACCCGGGCAGGGAACACAGATTCCATGCGGACAGGGCGCAGGTGAAGTCATAACAGCAATAACAGCAACACCTGAAATGGTTCGCACAGGTTTGCGACGCAGGAGGGCTTTGACTTTTTCTTTTAATTCAGGTGGTGCAACTGCAATTATATCAGAATTACGTGGCAATTTCTGAAGAGACATTTCCCTGCAGATTGCCAGTTTCTTACGGTTTAGAAGGGTTTTGTCTTCGATTTCACCACTCAGGACAATATCCATTAACTTCCTACAGGCCTCTGTGAATTTTGCATCTTCATCAGACATTCGCCATCTCCGTGACAAGGGCTTCAAGCTGTATCCTGTCGCTGGCACCACTGCGTATGAGCAGATCAGCATCTGAAAGTTTCCGAAGCATTGCAGCAATATCCTCGGGCTGCAAGGCCTCCTCCCAGATGACCTTGTGAAGGTGGCTAATTACTTCAACTCCTGACATTCCATCTCTGATTAAAAGTGGATCGATGGCTTTTCTTGCGGCTGGAAGATCCTTTTTCAGAATTGCCCTGTAAAGTTCCCTTACTCCTGCAGGAATACTTTCCTGTGAGGCCGTAAAAATCATTTCCGTGTCTACTTTTCCGCTGCTTTCAAGGGAAACGGTTTGCAGTATATTTAGACCACATGCAATGTTGCCTTTGCATAGCATGTACAGATTATCCCATGCATCATCGGATACATCCAGATTTTCAGCTTCTGCAACTCCCTTAAGGAAAGTTATGAATTCGTCTTCCCCGACGTAGGTGAAGAAAAGTTCCAGACCCCTGGATCGCAGGGGCGATATAAGTCTGGATGGCTGGGTTGTGGAAAAAACGAACCTGCACGTCTTGCTGTAGCGCTCCATTATCCTTCTCAGTGCATGCTGGGCATCTTCCCTGAGGGATTCGGCGCTGTCTATGAAAATGATTTTGTAATCCGCATCCAGAGAACCCATTGCAGCATACTCATTTACCAGATCCTTGAAAATGGAAATCACGCTTGACTGGATCTTTTTGGGATCGTCTGTTCCGAGAAAACGGATGAAACGCTTATCCCTTACAAGATAACGTTTTCCCTGATCAAAAAAATCTGATGCGTTGAAATAAGTGAGGTTGCGCTCGTAGTCTTCGCCATACATTTCATTTGCAAGGGCAAGGACTGCCGTGGACTTGCCGCACCCTGCGGGGCCGTGGATTACAAGATGTGGCAGGCGACCTGATGATACCACCAGGCGAAGCATATCCACTGCTTTCTTATTTCCCACTATGCCGTCAAGGGTTTCCGGCCTGTATTTGACAGTCCACAGATCCTGCGTAGCTTAACCCTCCTCTTCGTGAAGGACTTCTTTAATCACTTTGCCATAAACAGGTCTTGCAATAAGGACACCGATCATGACACCAATAATGGTTGTTATGGCGAAACCTTTCAAAGCACCAAAGCCCATTACCACAAGCGGGGACATTGCAATAACCGTAGTGGAGGCGGCTGCAAATATGATGCCGAATGCGCGGGTAATGCGTGAGAGATAGACCTTTGTCGGAGGCAGTTTGCCTTCGTAAAGGACTTCATCGGTAATTATCACAAGATGGTCAATACCGGTTCCTATAGCTGCGATAATTCCTGCAATTGCCGGGAGGTCAAGCTGCCAGTTGATTGCGGAAGCAAACCCGAGAATCATTACGACTTCACAAAGGGAAGTTCCAACCATCGGGATAAGGATCTGTTTCTTGCCATACCTGCGGAATACCGCCAGAGCGACTGCGATAAGTGCAAGAAGTCCTGCGATTATCGCCTGCAGCTTAAACTGGCTTCCAAGAGCTGCGTCAACCTGTCCCGAGCCCATTAGTTCCACGTTAACAGGAAGCGCTCCTGAGCGAAGGTGAATCTGAAGCTGTTTTGCCTGATCTTCACTTTCCTCATCCCCTCCTGTGGATGCTTCCCAGGCATAAATCGGAGTTTGCTGGAGTTTTGTAGCTGCGGAGAAACTAAGAGGAGCACCATATATTTCCTCGTCATCGAGATACATTATCAGCCAGTGTGCATCCGGATTGGTGGTTGCTCCCGTTTCAAGGGCTACTTTCTGTAATGCAAGTGCACCTTCTTCGCTCAAGGTGAAAGGCGTAAACCACTGACCTTCATGGAAACCGGCGATTCCGACACTTGCGATATCGTCACCGTAGAGGACGTGTTTGGTCTGGTTTCCTGTAGTCTGGACACGAATTTCGAATTTTCCGGGAGTCAGTGCAATTTCCTTGGCTGTGGTGAGATCGATTCCCGCAAAGTCCATGAGAATGTACTCATCACCTACAGTTCTCACCGGGATGTCCTTAAGCCCGAGTCCGTTGAGCTTGTCACTCAGAATGTCCTTGGTCATGTCCCGGGTCTCGGTTCTGACACCGTCACGATAAAGGGATTCACCTGATTCGTCGGTGAGGATTGAGCCGCCTACTGCAGCAAAGAGTACGTCGAGTTCTTCCTCGGTTACCGCAGTGCGGATTTCATATTCCACACCGTCTTCTATCAGGAAAGGAACAACTTCTGAATTAAGTGAAGTCGAAAGATATGATATTATCAGGCTTTGCTCACTTGAAAAGAGAGTGACCGCTGAGCCGTTACCCTCGCTTGCAATGGAATACTCCCCCAGCCCGAGCAAGTCCATTTGGGAATTGGACACCGGTTTGTCGGTGACAAGCACTATTGTGGATGAACCTGAGGGGGTTTCAGACGAGCTTCGCACATCAACTGCATACCCGGTTGTTGATTCCAGTAATGATTCCGCCATCTGTCCGGAATCTGCGTCAGCCTGGATTACCGCACCCTGAAGCTTGACCTGAAGCCAGGAACCGCCTTCAAGATCGAGGCCGTAATTGAGATTTGTTTCAATGCCTTCATCTGCGGAATACCACGGGTGTATTGCTACAAGGGATAGCAAGAGGGCAAGTATGAATATCCTGACTCTCCAGTCCTGCCAGAGGGTTTTTGGTTTCTGTTCCCTTTCCTCGTTCATTTTTTCACCCCCCTGGGGTTCTTTGCTACATACCATTTCAGGATGCCGGTGTTAAGCAGCCATGTATTCATGATATCAGCCATCAGTCCGAAAATGAGGACTATGGCAATGTCTGAGAGCAGGTTAATCTGGGACGCTGTGGAAGTTATAAGATAAGAGAAAGTTGTTACAAGGTACATTACCACAAGAGCCGCGAGGGTTGTGGTTGTCATGGTCAGACCGGTATGGAGCGCGCGGGATATTTTTTCGTCAATGCTTCCCCTGCGCTTGAGCACGCGGGTGGTAAGCAATATGTCACTGTCTACTGAGTAACCGATAAGCATCAAAAGGGCTGCAACCGTTCCAAGGGATAATTCAATCCCTGCAATGCTCATGAATGCGGCTGCGATTGCAATGTCTGAGAGTGCCGAAAGCACTACGGCTACCGATGGCACGAAGGTCCTGAAAATCAGGAAGACAACTATTGCCATTCCGAGGAATGAGAGGACTAGTGCCTGTAGTGCCTGTGCCTGTAAATCCGCACCGTAAACCGCTCCGATTTGCCGGATTTCTACATTTGAATAAATACCCATCACGCTTTGTTCAAGAGTGAACTGTTCATCATTGTCCATGGGGCCGAATTGCATTACCGCCCTGTCCCCGGCTTTGCGCACGTCAACCAGAGCATAGGAAGAGTAGAGTTCCTCAAGCTCTGTGACGGAATCATCCGTCTGCATGGATATCATGGTTCCTCCCTTAAACTCCATGCCAAGATTCACAGGCGAACCTGTTGTCACAAACAAAACCCCGAGAACCAGCAGTGCTACTGCAAACACAGCCAACGGGATGCCGATTAATTGCTTTGTGTCACGTCCCCGAACAAAAGCTTCCAGCCTATCTCCAAAACTAACCATGGGTATGATACTCCAATAACTATCACTAGATGGTAGTTCCATAGCACTGGATTATATAAACAATTTCCTTTGGATTGTGATTTCGTGGATCTGTTGGAAAAATATGTCAAGTGAAGTGGTTGAGCACAGTCTATGGACGAAGTGCTAAACCAAATACTAGAAAATAGAATTGAAGATTTCTTGAATCAGAGAGATAACCGGGATATTAGCATAGAAAAGTCAAGTTTGAATGTTTATTTCCATTCTCTTGGCCATTTATTCTGAATGTAATTTTTTATCTCATCTACTTTGGCCACCATATCCTCTGATGATATAATGTCTTTATCAAATAAGATGTAAAGTCTGATTGAGTAAAGCGCCTTTCCAGACAAAAAATACATTAAAGAATCATCCCTCTGCATAATTGGAACTGATGTACCTGAAATTCTATCATAAATTCGAACCGTTTTTCGAATTCCTTCGTCTATACCAGATTCGTCACTCTCAATTTCAAAACTTCTTCCAATTTTTGTAATACTAAATCCTTTGAGATCCCAGATTATCACGTCTTCCTCAGGAATGCTAAACTTTTCCGAAATTTCTGGGAGCCAATTTTTAAAATCACGAAATGCTGAGATATGTTTATTTGAATAAGAGTTACGATCTTGAATTGACTCCAACCTTAGAACTTCTTTTGGAGGAACCCGGTTTATGAGTGATTTTATCAAAAGTTGAATAGATGGTTCAAGATCACTTTTTTTGTAATAGTCTCTGATCTTGTTCATGACATACAAATCATCATATTCATACCATCCACTATCTTCGATCAATGATTTATTTTCTTCTGAAATATATTGTAGCTCATTATTTTCAAGCAGATACAGAATAACTTTCTTTAATACTTCTTCAAATGCTACTACTGATTTATGATAAATTACTTGAGAATAATCAAAATACCTACATAGCAAAAAATGATCTACCGTTCTTAATGCTTTTGGATCGATGCAAATATTCTGATCTGCATCTAATTTCATTTGTAACAATATATATTGGAGATCAGTAGAGCCATAAGGCAATCCAAGATGATATGCAGATCTAAGTAGATAGTCTAATCGATCAGCATCAAGATCTGAACTAATTATATTAGAAATATTGAACTGCTTTTCGTCTTCATAATCAAATTTTTCGCCGTTACTGATGAACAAAGAGTATATTTCATGGACATCATAGTTATTGCTTTCAAGAATAGTTCGTATTTCCACATCCAAACGGAGTATTTCCCTTCCAACTGATTCGTGATTTAAAAATGTCTCCGAATGAAGGTCGTCTATTGTGGTGTTGTCTAAATCCTGGGATGGTTTTTTTAAATGCTCTTTTATGGCATCTTCCATAGCATGTGAGAATGGATAATGTCCGATATCATGCAAAAGCCCAGCAAGTCGAATTTTCTGTTTTGCCCGAATAAGATCATCCTAACCATCGCATCCTTTTTCTTCATCAAATTCCAACTTAAGACGCGCATCATAGAGCTCGCCACATAGGTGACAAACCCCTAAACTATGAGTGAAACGCGAATATTCAGCTCCCGGAAAGACAAAATGAGCAAGTCCTAGTTGCTTGATATTCCGTAATCGCTGAAATGCTTTCGAATTAATAACCTGAGTTTCAAGATCACTCAAATAAATTGTCCCATGGACTGGGTCATGGATTTTTTTCTTTTCAAAGTGTGTAGCCAACAGCGACATAAAATAGCCATTAAATTAATTTTAATTGCTTTGATAACTCAACACCATCATCAAAATATTCAACCAGATGTGGCTTTTCAAGATTTAATCTAGATTTTATAAGATCTTGTGTCAAACCCTCTTCCTTTTTTAAGTAAACAATTGAAGCAATTAACTCTAACCAACTGTCTACTTTTAATTTTTCAGATGGAACAGCCAATATCAACTTAAGTTCATGAATTTTCTGAGTCAAGCTCTCTGACAATTTAAATTTTCTATAATCTTCATCCCCACTATCCAGATAATCATTTAATGAATAATATGCCTTTGTTAATTCTGGACTATAGGGCCCCATCAAATACCAACCATATGAATAGCCTAAGTTTACACCTGCAGATTGACCAATGTAAACTGCTTTTTGTACAGTTTTTCTTTCATCGAGAGTGGCAATTGTTGTAGGCACATTTAATTCATCAAGAAAGAGTTTGAGTTTTATTGATGATTGATCCATAAGTTGAATATCCCCATTTATCTATAGAAACTTCTGATTATAAAGTTAGTGGAAAGTAGGCACTACACTTGTAACCTATTATATCAAGTTTACTTTATGTTCTTTGTCTATTAAAGTGGGAAGAAAGCAAAGTGAAAGTGAAAATGTACATGATCATTTTCTTTTTGATCATATATTTATTAATCATTTTCCTTATTGTTCTGTTCAACTCATCTGAATTTTTAGATCTATGTTAAAATTGCTTGAATATCTGATTACAGGACTGGGATACCCATTCCCAGTCCTTACTAATATATGCATATAAAAAAATAACCTCTATTGTGATGTATTTTTGTTTGTGTGCAAGATTTTCTATTCCTAAGGCCATAAAGCAAAAATAGTGCCTTTGAGCCGAATTAATTGAAATATGCCTCAGTATAGAACAGTACGCTCATTCCAAGAGCTGGACTTACCACTGGAACTAAAGAATTAGAAGATTTAAGCTCCTTGATTTTCCGCCAATTGATGACAGGAAAATTACAATTTCAAAAACCCTGCAATTCCTTCCTGCGCTATAAACCTCCTCTTACAAGCGTTGTATTCCCTTATACATACTCTCAACCCTACAACGGTACGCCGAAAAATATGAAACACTGCTTTTAATACCAGCAGCCGTCAAGAAAATCCCAACCAACCCCCGCCCCCAAACAGTTTCACCCAGCTTCCCAAGTTCATTAGTAAATCCGGCACTTTGTTCATGAGTACCAATTCAGGACAAATACACCGTTCAGGAAAATGCCGATGATAGAACCCAGTGAAGCTATTGGACTCATAGTTGGAAGTGCCGGATTAATTGTGGCTGTTTACTCCATGGGTAAACAAAAAAGACTTGAAAAGAGGTTCAAGGAGAAGGAAAAGCTGAAAGCTCTCTCCGAGAAAATCCTTTTTGAGCTGGATTTCCGGATCGATTCCATTCTTGAAGAAATCGAGAATCCGATGCTTGATGAGAACATCTATTTCGACCTGAAGCAGATATCCGAGATGGTTGTTGCAAGGGCTTTTGATCAGAAAAGCGACCTTGTCAGTTTAAACATCGAAATGGAAATTGATCTGGATGACACGTATGAGAGCATCAGGAAAGATCAGCAGAACATCATGACCCTTTCCCCGAAAAACGAAAAACAATTCCTGAAACTGATTGCAGATGAGAAATACCATTCTCCTCACATATACTGCTTTCTCGATAGCAACGACTTGTTAATGGAGCTAAGCGAGGTTCCGCTGGGTATAGAACTCCTGCTGCGAAACATGGAGGAAGTTGAAAGCGAATTCGGGACAATGATAAACGAATTCAAGCCGGAGCTGTTCATCAACCTCAAAAACTCCCTCATGGAAATGCTGGAAACAATAGCAAAGTCCGTGATTTTATCGAATGAAATAGCAATCAACATTAAAGACTTCGACAGGACAGAGGAAATCGGACTCTGGATTTATGATACCGCTCTTGGAAAACCCCATCTAACGGAACATTTGTTTTGCCTGAGTGAACTGAAAAAAGAACTTGATGACTTTCGGGAAAAACTGATAGCTACAAGCTACACGTGACCAGAAACAAAACACCAGCGTTTAATAGGAGAGAGAGCCTAAATACATACAGCAACTCAAAATAGGCAAAAGCATGGAAAAGCGGGGTACTTTCCTGAAATGCATCTTGCCGGGCATATTGCTTGCTCTTTTTATGCCGGGCATAACCGTGGTTGCATCGGCAGCCGTATATTTAGTTGACAGCGGGGAGTCCATACAGGCAACAATTGAAAATTCAAATACCGGAGATACAATAATTGTCAACAGTGGAACTTACCATGAAGCCGTTACTTTAAACAAACCCGGGCTTATTCTTAAAGGGAGTGATTCGGGAAATGGATATCCAACTGTAATCAGTGGCAGTTCAAATGGCATTGCAATTGAAGCGGATGGATGTGTTGTTGAAAATGTCCATATCACAAAATCAAAATGCGGTATTTTTGTAACCTCGGACAATAACATCATAAGAAATAATGAAGCAAACCACAATGAAAACGGAATCATTCTGGATAATTCTGATAATAATGTGCTTGTGGGAAACATTATCAATTCAAGCTTAAAGTTTGGAATGACCATGCAATTTTCCCATAACAACACGTTTGTAGACAATATTGCATGTGAAAACGGAGGAGATGCCTTCGTGGTTCATGACTCTGATTATAATACATTTGTTGGCAACAATCTAATTTCAAATGGTGACGACGGGATTGATCTGGCGTCATCTGACTACAACATACTTTCGGATAATATTGCACAATCGAATAGCTGGTTTGGAGTCAACCTCGAGAAATGTTATTACAATGAATTCATGAACAACAGCATCATCTCAAACCATGATTATGGTATTTATCTCTACTACTCCGGCAACAACATCCTGAAAAACAACAATGTCAGTTCTAATGGGTACTATGGATTCCGCCTTCAATCATCAGATTACAATGAGCTCGTAAACAATAATGCTATCTCAAACCATGACACCGGGATATAGCTGAGAGAATCACGGCACAATGTTTTTGTGGGAAATATTGCAAATTCAAATTCCGAAAACGGTTTTGAAATGTCTGGAGATTCAACAGATAACCGGTTTACAAACAACACTGCCATCTCCAACGAGGTGTTTGGAATCAGCATGGAATCCGCATACGACAATATTTTCTCAGGGAATCTGGTACACAGCAACTTGAATGGAGATTTCTACGGTGATTACTACCCCAACAAATGGAGTACAGATAACTCTGAAGAGGTTTATGGAAACCTTTTCCAGAGGTATATGGCAACAAATTCAAGTGAATATTCGGGAATAGCAGAATTGTATTACAGGGAAAGTGGAGGAGAATGGATCAAATGTGACGAATACAATGATGTCGAACTCAGATGCTCCACAATTCTTTCCGATCATTGCGACTTCTACACCATCGAAGATGACTCAAGTACATCCGGCAGTTTGGCCCTCGAATACTCTGAAAATAACGGCCAGTCATCCGGAGAGCAGCTTTCTGATACCTCCTACGTCAACGACAGCTCAGGAAATACGAAACCGAAAATGCCAGGCCCTGGAATACTCATCTCAATCCTGTCGGTTATAATTGCGTTTTTGCTGAAGCGCAAATAAAACAATCCCACTCCACTAAAAACCAATATATACCTCTTACACCCCTCTCCTAAGCTATGGATGAGAGACCTTCTACTGACGAATATTTCCTTGAAATCGCAACCGTGGTCGCCAAACGTTCAACCTGCCTGCGTAACCGGGTAGGCTCTGTAATCGTGCGTGACAAGCAAATCCTCTCAACCGGCTACAACGGTGCGCCGAGAAATATGGAGCACTGTCTTGATATCGGGTGCATACGCCAGCAAAATAACATCGAATCCGGCACCCGTCATGAAAAATGTCGTGCCGTTCATGCGGAACAAAATGCGATAATTCAGGCCGCACTGCACGGTGCCGGGATTGAAGGCGCCACCCTTTACTGCACCCATCAACCATGTATCCTGTGCACAAAAATGATAATCAATTCTAATATCGAAAGGGTGGTTTATCTCAACTCGTACCCTGATACCGATGCACTGGAATTCTTCAGGGATGCCGGCGTGGAAGTTGAGAACCTGCAGCCATCACACCTGCTTGAAACTGCGTAAGGCCTGCTTGACAATATCTTCATTATCTGGTCGGTAAAGATCGGTAATTGAAACTTCCCTGTCAGTGCGGAGGTTTAGCCCCCTCACAATCACCACAGGATTTCCGCCATTTCCCTCACCCATGAGAATATTAGCTGCCGCTGCCACCTCGTCCGCAACTGCTTCCTCGCTTATTTTAAGTTCCAGCCCGAAAAGGTCACGTGTGCCTTTCCAGTCCTTAATGGGTTTGATATGATAAACACCGATAGCCACACCGGTCTGTCCTATCCTGAAAGCCCTGCCGTTGGTATCGGTTATGATTACGCTAAGGCTTTTTCCTGAAAGCCTCTCAAGCTCCTCTCCTATGGCGCAGGCACTGGCATCGGAGTCCTCAGGAAGTTCCACAAACTTCCCACCCTCAACATTGGAATCGTCAATTCCCGCATTGATACAGACATGAGCCCCCTTGCTCTGCATGAGCATCATGGGATAACCGATTAGGCATTCGTGACTCCTGTCCAGAACCGCCTGCACGATCCGTGGATCCCTGTCTCCCTTTTCACCAAGACGCAGAGCTAGTTCTCCCGGGACAATTCCCTCAAGTGTAAAAAGACGCCCTTCTGCCTTTGCTACAATGGTGGATGCAATCACTACAATATCACCGTCTTCAAGAGCGATGTTTTCACAGATCATCTGCGCAATATTGTCCCCCGGCTGCACCAGAGGCAAGCCATCAACCGTAAGAACTTCCATTTTCAAAGACTCAACTCCACAACTGCAAAAAGCATCAGGAATAAATAACACTATCTACAATTACTGACTGCGGCGATGATGAGAGTTACCCCCACCGAGCAAAGGATGACGAGGACTACAGACCTGATGCCGCAAAACGAATTATAGTTCTAAAAAAAATAAGAAAAGATAGAGATTATTCAATCTCTATCTTTGGTTTTTCTGCCGTCTTGGTCTTTGGAAGAGTTACTGTCAATACACCGTCCTCGAGTTTTGCCTTTGCGCCTTCCTCGGTTACATTGGAAGGCAAGGATACAGCCCTTGAGAATCTGGAATAGCTACGTTCCTTCTGGACATAGCCTTCTTTCTCAGATTCTTCCTCCTTTTTTGACTCTGCGCTTATCTCAATGTAGCCCTCACCTATGCGGATATCCACATCACCTTTGTCAACTCCCGGAAGATCGGTTGTAACAACTACTGAATCATCTTTTTCCTGAATATCCACAAGAGGAGAGAACACATCCCCACCTTTCCATTCTATGGATGGCATGAAATCCTTAAAAAGTTGGTTCAGGTGTTCCTGGGTCTGGCGAATCTCATCAAATGGATCCCAGCGGCTAACTATCGGTACCGAAGGTCTGCGAATTAAACCCCTTTTCATACAATTCCACTCCTGCAGTCCTCTAAAACTGCAAAAAAAGTTAGGTTGCGGAAGCTTAAAAAGATTGCGAAAGGGCGTTAATTCGCTTCCCCGAGTTCCACGAGCAGATCAATAAGATCGTTACCTTCCACCGTTCCCAAACTACCGTCTGCAGCCTGCTCTTCAGTGTATTCAGTGACTTCATCCCGGATAAAATCTGCAGTAGACCAGACAACAAAAGGAACTGACTCCGACGTGTGAGTTCTCAGGGCGATTGGTGTCGGATGATCCGGCAATACAAGAACAATGCAGTCATCATCGAGATCCTCCACGCCTTCCAGAATTGGCCCTACAATTTTCCCGTCAAAGTCTTCAACTGCCTGTATCTTAGCCTCAATATTACCCATGTGGCCGGCTTCATCCGGCGCTTCAACATGCACAAAAACAGCATCATGGTTTTCCAGTGCCTTTAATGCAAACCCTACCTTTCCTGCATAGTTAGTATCAAGGTAACCGGTAGCTCCCGGAACATCAAGAACTTCCATTCCCGCATAAACCCCTAATCCTTTAATGAGATCAACGGCTGAAATCACTGAAGCCGTAAGCCCGTAAAGATCGTAAAACATGGGAAATTCCGGTGCATACCCCTGACCCCAGAACCAGATGGAATTTGCAGGTTTTTTCCCTTCCTTAATCCTCTGGATGTTAACAGGATGCTCCGCAAGGATATCCCATGAAGCCTCGATCAGTTTCCCAAGCTCATCGGAAGCCTCACCTTTAGGCATGTGATCTTTTACAGGTTGCTCCAGTACATCGTGGGGCGGTGTGCAATTACAATCCACACCAAAGGGAGCAGTCATGAGATGACGGTAGCTGAATCCAGGATAGAAGTGAACATCATTTCCTAATTCCTCTTCCACAGCTTCAATAAGCTGTGCAGCCTCTCCGCTTGAAATATGTCCTGCACTGTGATCGAGAATTAAGCCATTTTCAATGGTGATTAAATTACAGCGAAATGCCACTTCCCCTTCCTTTAAGCTGACACCCATACTTGCGGCTTCAAGGGGAGCACGTCCCGAGTAGTACTTTCTTGGATCATAGCCCAGAACCGACATGTTCGCCACATCGCTCCCTGCCGGGTATCCTTCCGGAACATTGTTTGCAAGACCACATGCCCCCTCCATTGCCATTTTATCCATGTTTGGAGTTGAAGCGGCCTCCAGTATGGTGTTCCCGCCCAGGCTTTCAATAGGGTGATCTGCCATCCCGTCACCAATGAGTACTACGTATTTCATACTACAACCATGGAAAAACTGCTATATATCTTCTGTTAATAACTTTAAATAATCTAGGAGGAGGAGGGTAAAGTGAAACCCACAATTCTTGTAACAACAATTCTACTAATTCTTACAAGTGTAGCCGTAGGTGCAGCCATTGAAGACGAACCGCCAATCCTGTATTATGAAACAGATGCCACCGCAGGAGATGTTTTCGGAATCCAGCAGGATTATTCCATAGATGTCATGGACATTAACAGCAACAACGGAGATCTCTGGATAAAGGTGTCTCTTGAAGGAGAGGAAGTGGATAGCGGATTTGCCAAGGAAAACGACCCCTATGAATACATTCTTGAAATCGAGGATGAAGACGACGAGGATGAAACAAAGGAATATCTCATCGTAAAAGTCTCTTTCATCGACATGAAAGATGATGGGGATGATACCATTTCCGAAATCCTGATTGAACAGTTCCTTGATCCGGAGAGATCTGATTCTGATTTCCTCCTCCTTGGTTCAGGAACTTCCGTAGCTCAAGGGGAAGAAAAGGATCTTAAAAATGGGTATGCAATTACAGCCACTGATGTGGACACGGATATGACAGACCTTATACTGAAAAAGGATGGAAATATCGTAAAAACAGAAGATGAGCTGGAGGAAGGAGATGTTTTCAGTTACACTCTTCATGGTAATGGAGAGGTAAATACCATTTTTATGGCTTATGTGGATACACTCTTCGAAGGTGTAGATTCAAACACAGTCATTCTCAAAGATGTAGCCCTGCGCGAAGATACCGGAATAGATGCAGGTCTAAATATTGAAATCTCAGTAGGCGACATTGAAGCAGGAGACACAGCAATCATCAGCTACACCCTTGACGCCCCCGCCTCAAAAGTGGAAGTATTCCTTGATGGGGATATGATTGATGAAAGGAAGGATGTTGATGCCGGGACTTATGCTGCAATAACCGATGAACTTGATGCAAGTATCTATGAAGTTTCTGTAAAGGCAATCACTGAAGATGGACTGGAAGTCGAGGAAGAACTTGCTTTCAGTGTGGGAAATACTGAAAGCGAGGAGCAAAATACCACTGAAGAGGATGCACCTGAAACAACAGACGAACCAAGGGGAACCCCTGGATTCGGAATAATGATTTCAGTGATTGCACTGATTTCCGCCCTTATGTGGAAGCGCAGATGAAATGACGGTTCATAATGTTTATATTACACTGCCATATTATACTGCCAAAAAACGATTAAAGCTTACAGAAACGTGATTTGATAATGAGATATGTAATGAAATTTGGCGGTACGTCCATTGCGGACGGAAAAAAGATCCGCCATGTCGCCAGCCTCCTCAATGATTACAAGAAAGAAGGGCATGAAGTAGTGGCAGTTACTTCGGCGCTTGGTGGTGTTACTGACGGTTTGCTTGAGAATGCCATGGAAGCTTCCAGAAAAGGAAAGGTTCCACAGATCAAGGAATTCATGGCAAATCTGGCGAAGAAACATTATGATGCTGTGGAAGAGGCCATCGATGACAGCACTGCTGCTGATGAAGCAATCGAACAGATTGATGCCCGCATTGATGAACTTGAAAAGGCACTTATCGGAATTTGCTATCTCGGGGAGCTGACGCCTCGCTCCATTGATTACATTTCTTCCTATGGAGAAAGGCTCGCCGCCCCAATCATAAGCGGAGCAATACGAAGCCTTGGAACAAAATCAAAAGCATTTACAGGCGGAGAGGCAGGTATTGTTACAAACAGTAATTATGGTAAAGCATCTCCCCTGGAAAAAACCTACGAGAATGTAGCGAAAACACTCGGGGAAATTATCGAAGATCATATTCCTGTGGTAACAGGATTTATCGCTGAGAGTGAAGAAGGAATAATCACAACCCTTGGTCGAAGCGGCTCTGACTACACCGCATCAATCATCGGTGCTGCTGTCAAAGCAGATGAGATCTGGTTGTGGAAGGAAGTGCATGGCGTCATGACCAGCGATCCACGTATCGTACCGGATGCACGCCCAATCATGCAGATTTCTTACATTGAGGCTATGGAATTATCCTACTTCGGTGCCAAGGTACTTCATCCAAGGACCATTGTGCCTGCCATCAAGCACGGCATTCCTGTCAGGGTAAAAAATACTTTTGAACCTGATTTTGGTGGAACGCTTATTGTAGCAGACCAGACCCGCAGTGAAGATGTGGTCAAAGCAGTTACACTTATCCGCAATGTTGCAGCAATCAACATTTCCGGTGCAGGAATGGTTGGTGCAATTGGAACAGCAGCACGTGTCTTTTCAGCTCTTGCAGATGCAGGCGTGAATATTATCATGATCAGCCAGAGTTCATCCGAAGCCAACATGTCATTTGTAGTGGATGATGCGCATCTGGATATTGCCGTAAAAGCACTCCAGCCGGAGCTTGAGAAAAACTCTATTGCAGATGTGGTCTGTGACAGCAACATCTGTGTGGTTGCAGTCGTCGGAGCCGGAATGGATGGCATACCCGGCGTTGCAGGGAGGGTTTTTGGCGTATTGGGCCGGGAAAAGATCAATGTTATTATGATCAGTCAGGGTTCATCCCAGCACAACATTTCGTTTGTTGTCAGCTCCGATCAGGCCGAAGATGCAGTCCGTGTACTTAACCGGGAATTCGAACTCGGTGCTCCCAGGGAGGAATGATTTTTGCAGGAAAAGAAACTTACATACGCCGATTCCGGCGTAGACATTCATGAAGAGGAAGGAACAATTGGAAACCTGACAAAAAGCATGACCTATCGCAGGGAAGGCATTGGTGCACCCCTGACAAACATCGGACATTATGCCGGCCTGATGGACTTCGGGGAACATGCACTTGCAATGGCCACAGATGGTGTCGGTTCAAAAGTCCTCATTGCAACGGAAATCGAAAAATGGGATACAGTGGGAATTGACTGTATTGCCATGAATGTCAACGATCTGCTGGCAATCGGTGCCGAACCCATCGGATTTGTGGATTACCTGGCAGTCGAAAAGCACTCCGAGGAATTTGCACGCCAGATTGGCGTCGGACTTGCAAAGGGTGCTGAGATCTCAAAGATGTCAATTCTTGGTGGCGAAACAGCTACTTTACCGGAAATTGTCAACGGATTTGATCTGGCAGGAACCTGTCTTGGAATGGTCAAGAAAGACGAGATAATAACTGGCGAAAAAGTGGAAATTGGCGATGTTCTTGTGGGCCTTCCAAGCAGCGGGATACACAGCAATGGCTATACCCTTGTCCGCAGGATAATTGAGGAATCCGGATATTCCTATCATGACCCCCTTCCTTACAACTGTTCAAAAACCATCGGTGAAGAGCTTATTACTCCAACAAGGATTTACATGGAAGTACTGGACGTGATCCGGGAATGCAACGTTCACGGTCTTGCACACATTACCGGCAGTGGTTTGCTGAAACTCCAGAGGGTTACCGATCTTGGATTTGAATTCATCGACCCGATTGAACCACCGGAAGTTTTCAAGTTCCTTCAGAAGGAAGGCGGAGTAGATGAAGCTGAAATGTACCGCACCTTCAACATGGGAATGGGCTTTTTGATTATTCTCCCACCGGAAGAAGCTGAAAAAGCTGTCAACCTCTGCAATGGTAAAATTGTCGGGAAGATTGTGGAAAAGGGTATTAAACTAAAAGGAATAGACTTCATCTAAGGGTCCTAAAATGTCCTGTATCAATGATATTCCTTACGAAATAATGCTCAAAGGGGCGTCCCAAAAAGAATGTGAGGACTTCGTCATACGTAATTCCGATGAAGTCTACCATGTTCCAGCGGGTTACACAATTCGAGGCGTTATGCTCAGGGGAGCAGAAACCATTCCAATTGGCATTCGCGAAAAGGCAATCTATTTCCAGTATGTAAAACCCTGTGCAGGGCTGTTTGTGCTCAAACTGGACAATGCCGAAGATGAAATTGAAAAACTCCGCAAAAGCGGATACTGAGTCAGAGTTTTGAAGGACTTCCTTTTTCAACCACACATTTCATGAAATCCCCGGATGGGAATTCGTGAATTGTGGAAGCTACAACCAACCCCTTTCCTATTTCTTTCTTCACCATCACTGGCTGATTTCTTTCATTTTCAAGAATCACGATAGCATCGGCTTTTGAGAAATATCCATCACATTCCACCGGTTCTGACAGGTCTTCAATAATACATGAAATGTCACCCTGATTCACCTGATGCAATGGAAGTTGCTCATGCTCTTCAAAATATTCCAGTTCAAACGGGAGCCAATCAAAAGAATAGAATTGTACCAGTGGACCGAATATAACTAAAGTCCCGCCTTTCTCCACAAAATTTACAAGCTTTTTTCCTTTATTCCCGATAGACCGATGGATTTTGCTGTAAGCGGTATTCGCAAAACCTGTAGGCAGGACAAGACATCTGGAAGTCGGTAGGAAAGGAGTACCAAGAGCGGCACCATCTACCCTCATGCACGCAAGTCCATGTTCTGTGAACAGTTTTTCAAAAAGGATAGGAGAATCCCATACAAGCATCACATCGGTCATGGGAAACTGCTACGATGGCATTTGAGATTAATATTATGGTTTAGCTGTATTCCACAACAAGGAGGGGGGCACTGGAAGAAACACCATCATAGGATTCAACAACACGTTTTCCTGTGCCGTTAATTATTACTGTCATCGAGTTTCCTGAACTCCAGCCCGATCTGCTTACGATTTCCTGCACGACACTTGATATGTCCGGGGATTCGAGAGTTTCGCCTACATCCGGAGAGGGAAGACTGTTCCACTGGACAACAGCAGAAGTTCCTGCACGGCTGCTTATGTTATAATCTGAACTGCTAAACTCCGGCGAATCATCAATGTCATGACCATAAATATTCAGAGTAGTTGGTTGAGCATTGTTTTCGTCAATAATAAACACTATTTTAGCACTGCTAATCGTGCTTCCCTGTGGGATATCAACGTTCTGGAAACGCATTCCTGTTACCTGATCCTGACTGCCATCACGAATCAGTTCAAGATCACTGCTCGTGAGCGACATCGCACCATTTGAAACCCTCTCCTCTGCATCATCACTGGAAGCACTCACACGGTATGATTCACTGCCCTGAGGAAGTGTAACTGCATTGTATATTTGTGTAATTTCCGATTCACTGAGAATTGAATCACATATCCTTACATCATCCAAATCACCCAGGAATGCCTGGTTTAAGGCAAACCCTCCACCAACTGAATCCTGTTCCTGTCCCATCACTACTGAACCACCGGTACCAATAGAAGTTCCGCTTGCAAGAGTACCGGAATATGCAAGAGAGCCGTCTTTGTACAATTTAGTGGAGCCGTCCGAGCCTTTCCATGTAACAGCAATATGATGCCAATCCCCGTCATTTGCGGATACACCGGTGGCAACATTGGAATTACCCCTGTATATGGCAAACGATCGGTAGTTATAGATCAGGAATTCATTATTGTGAGAAGCAGCATATGAGAACGGAGTTCCACTTTTGCTGCTGTCCGAACTCTTCATCCAGAACATAACAGTTATTTCATTCTGTGGCAGATCCATGGTTTTCTGTACATAATCATTGGTTCCGTCAAATGACAAACCATTGCCATCTATTGCAGAAATCCAGGTAGCCCCATAGATTGTAGCATCGTAAGAACCTACGCTATCATATGCAATTGATCCGGAACCGGTGTCAAATGCCCATCTTGCAAATCCACATGTGGGATCAGGCGTCACTCCACCAGATCCTGATGAGAGTGAAGAACTTCCAGATAAGAAACTGTCAAAAACAACAAGGTTTGCAGAAGTGTGAATAAGTTTCGATTCAATTGAGCTGTTTTCAGTAATGTTGTACCCGAACATATCCGATACATTCAGTTCAATTGTGTCGCCAAATTCCCATATGTCCCTGCCATAGAAAGAAGAAATCTGGGAAGAATCGATTCGCTCAATGGTACCGTTAATATTCACCAGAAATGCGATGTCGCTGACATCTATGGTTTCTCCACCGGTATGCCTGAAGGAAACCGTATCAGTGTCAATATCCGTCCAGGCATCTACATCCACTCGTGCGGATTCGTCTGCCCCAAGGTTTGCAAAAATAAAAGTGACAATGGCAGCAAATGCCAGAACTGCAATCGCACTCAAAAGAATCTCTCCAACGACCTCTGCTACTGCAGATTCGTCGCTTGAAAGCGTTTTCATGCGTGGCAACACTGGCATGTACTAATTTAACCTTTTAATAAAATATATTATTATGGGCTCAGACCGCATTCAGGTAACGTTTGATTTCCCAATCGTGAACCTGTATCCTGTAATCATCCCATTCTGCCTTTGCGTATCTAAGGAGATTATTGTGGAGATGTTCACCAAGGGCATTTCTCAGGAGCTCATCTTTTTCAAGGTGGTTGGATGCTTCCAACAGAGTTCCCGGAAGGGTTTCAATTCCCCTGTCATCCCTGCCACAGGCGGTTAATTCAAAGATATTTTCTTCCGTGTACAAATCGGCAGGATCTATCTTGTTCTTTATTCCATCAAGACCCGCCGCGAGAAGAGCCGCAAAAGTAAGGTAGGGGTTACATGAAGGATCAGGACTTCTCAATTCAACCCTTGTGCTTTTCTTTCTTGCAGAAGGAATACGTATTAGTGAACTGCGGTTGGCCCCTGACCAGGCAATGTAAACCGGTGCTTCATAGCCCGGAACAAGCCTCTTGTATGAGTTAACTAAAGGATTGGAAATTGCAGTAATACCGTTTACGTGTTTTAGCAAACCTCCAATAAAATGGAATGCAATATCACTCAATTCCATCTTCCCATCGGGATCATAGAATGCATTATTGCCATCCTTTGAAAGAGAAAGATTTACGTGCATACCTGATCCATTTTCACCGAAAATGGGTTTTGGCATGAAAGTTGCATGAAGACCGTTTATTTTAGCAATGGCACGTGTAACATACTTGAAAGTAACAACATTGTCTGCGGTAGTCAGAGCATCCCCATATTTGAAATCGATTTCATGCTGCCCGAAAGCAACTTCATGATGAGAAGCTTCAATATCAAAATCCAAATCGGTAAGTGTGAGTACAATATCCCTGCGGATGTCTTCGGCCAGATCTGTCGGAGCAAACTCAAAATAGCGTCCATAATCGTGGGGTTTGGTCGTTGAATTTCCATTCTCATCCTTTTCAAAAAGGAAAAACTCGAGTTCCGGCCCGACATTGAAAGTGTAACCCATTTCATGAGCTTCTTTCATTACTTTCTTAAGGACATAGCGGGGGTCTCCTTCAAAGGGAGTGCCGTCCGGCATGTATACATCACAGATCATACGGGCAACAATACCCTTTTTGGAATTTAATGGCAAGATTGCGAAGCTACGAACATCAGGTCGCAACACCATGTCGGATTCATCGATCCTCACAAAACCTTCAACTGAAGAACCGTCAAAAGATATACCGGTATCAAGGGCTTTCTGGATCTGCGTCACAGGAATCTCAACATCCTTGACACCACCCTGAATATCGGTGAACTGCAAGCGAATGAACTTAACATTCAGTTCTTCAGTTGCTTTCAATACATCTTCTTTAGTGTTGATTATCATAATATCACCTGATGATTGTTTGTATTATGGAGAGGGATTACGCCCTGTATGATATATCATGTTTTTGGTGATAAATGTAACATAAAACAGAAAAGAAGCATACAGGATTTTGGTTCACTTTATTGGAGTTTCACTTACGAAGTGGTGATATCCTAAAAAAGGAAGTAGTTGGTAATCAGCAGTTCTCATCAACGAACTTTATACCAACATCTTTCATATTGTTCCTGATGGCTACGTTGATAACAAGCGGAGTCAGGGCTTCAACCATAGAGGATGTTTCAAGCGGGCCAATGTCAATTGGTCTCATATTTGAAATATCCCTGACGAGATCAAAAACAATGTTTTTGGAATGCATGTTGTTTCCACATACACCAATATCATAGTTTAATTCGATGTCCAGGTTTGCAAGCTTTGCTGCCGGAACATTGTGGAATGCAGATACAAGTTCAATCCCATCCGGAAGCAGTGCATCAATTTCCTCTGCCGCACTACCTGAAGCGGGAGTACTGTAACAGAAGTAATCCACATTATAATCATCACGATCAGCTGCTGTCACCTCAATTGTATCGGAATCCGGCATAATTATGCAGCGATCCTTTGCCATGGGTACAACAACAGATATGACGATTTGATCGTCGAGTACGGGCTTTATTTGATCAATTATTGAAGCAACCTGACCATACCTGACTGCAAGCACTACAACTTCAGCTTTTGAAGCTGCTGTTTTGTTGAGAGCACCCGTAATACTGGCATCAAGACCACGATTTTCCAGCATGCTTGTAAATTCAGCTGCTTTGGCTTCGGCTCTTTCCTGGTTTCGGGAGCCAATAATTACTTCGTGTTTCTGGCCCCATCTGAGCGCAAATCCCTTCCCGATGCTACCTGTGCCACCAATTACTGCGATCTTCATGGGAACCCCATAATTAATAATGTAAATAAAATTATTGGTTAAAAAAATAGCCGGATGAACCAACTAAGGATCATTCGGCTATTTTAGCAATGACAAATGTTGCGGGGCTTAAATCCAGCCACGGTCTTTCATTGCAACTACGACACGGTCGATAGCAACTACGTAAGCTGCGGTTCTCATGTCGATGTTGTAGTTCTTGGATGCTTCGAGGACTGCGTGGTATGCGTCAGTCATCTTCCTGTCCAAACGGCTGTGGACACGTTCCTCACTCCAGTAGTACATGTAGAAGTTCTGGACCATTTCGAAGTATGATACAGTAACTCCACCAGCGTTACAGAGGAAGTCAGGAATGACGTGTACACCTCTCTCGTGGAGAATTTCGTCAGCGCGAGGTGTGGTTGGACCGTTTGCGAGTTCTGCTACGATCTTAGCTTTAATCTTGTCTGCGTTCTTCTCGGTGATTACGTGTTCGAGTGCTGCAGGAATAAGCAATTCAACATCCAATTCAAGGATTTCTTCATTGGAGATTGGTTCGGTGTTTGCGAGACCAACAACGGATCCGGTTTCAACTTTGTGCTGGAATGCGGCTTCTGGGTCGATACCGTCCATGTTCATGATACCGCCTCTGCTGTCTGTAACAGCAACGACTGTGGAACCGAAGAGTTCTACTGCGAGTTTTGCAGCGAAGTATCCTGCGTTTCCGTATCCCTGAACAGCGACCTTTGCGTTCTTGAGGTCTATTCCGAGCTCTTCTGCTGCTTCACGGACTGTGTAGAGACCGCCTCTTGCAGTTGCGTCGCCCCTACCGAGGGAACCGCCGACAGATAGTGGCTTACCGGTGATAACACCTGCTTTGTTCATGGTGGAGATCTTGGAGAATTCATCCATCATCCATGCCATCATCTTAGGGTTAGTGTAAACATCAGGTGCAGGAACATCTTTTTCTGGACCTACAATCTGGGAAATGCTTGAGATAAATTTACGGCTGAGACGTTCGAGTTCGCCTTCGGACATTTCCTTAGGGTTGCAGATTACGCCACCTTTACCGCCGCCGAGTGGAATGTCAACAACTGCGCATTTCCAGGTCATCCATGCTGCGAGTGCCTTGACTGTGTCAACGGTCTCTTCCGGGTGGAACCTGATACCGCCTTTTGTTGGACCCCTTGCATCATTATACTGTACCCTGAAACCTTCAAATACCTTAATGGAACCATCGTCCATACGGATTGGAAGGGATACGTGCAGTTCACGCATTGGGTGTCTGAGCATTTCGTGTACACCGTCATCGAGTTCAAGAATTGCTGCACACTTTGCTAACTGTTTCCTTGAGTTTTCAAATGGGTTTTCTGTTGACATTTGTTTTACCTCTTAAATTTATGAGATATTTAAACGGATTTAATTAACAAGCAAACTTTAATGCGAGATTACAATTTTTGTCGAAATTTCCCTGATTTCACTTCTAAATTGTTCCATGTAGGCGAACCCCGCCAACCAAGCACCATATAGAGAGTTTGCTCAAATACCATGGGTATTGGCAACCTATTACCTCCTTCTGATATATAAGTTAACCGGACAATTGTAGGAAACTAACGCCAGCTTTTTATCAAATACAAAGAGTAAGAAATGTGCGCATTGTAAGGTCCTTGCACAAGAATATGGCACGAGCCTTTCAGTGAGTGTACAGACAACCTCAATGCGCCACATAAGGAGACGATGCGACACAAGCCTGTCACGAGGGTAACCGGGAAGGACTGCGGAGATGTCCAGAGGATGATCTCCCGGAGTTAGTGCGTCGGGCGACAGCATTGTCCCCTGCAACAAAATGGATTTTTACCCATGCCTTTTAGTGATGCCATTCGTGAAAACGATACTGGAATTACCATCGATTTTGAAGTTACTCCGGGGTCTAAAACACTCTGTATACCAGGAGAATACAATGAGTGGCGAAAACGCATTGAAGTTAAACTCACTGAAAAAGCACAAAAGGGAAAAGCCAATTTGCAGCTGATCCAGAGCCTTTCGGAAATTTTAGGGATTCCTACGTCATCGATATCAATCGCTGCCGGAATGAAAAACAGTCAGAAAACCGTTAATGTGGAAGGAATCAGCAAAATAAAGGCAGTCGAATATTTGGAAAAGAAAAAGTAAAGAATCAGAGGGAAGAAATGTATTCCCTCACTATTTTAGCAGTACCGTCTGCCTTGAAAGCTTTCAGGAAGACCATTGTCTCGGCATATACACGGGCTTCAATGGCAACTTTTGTGTCCTCGTTTACAGCATAAATCCTCTCAAAGAATTGTCCGACTGCGAATTTGCTGAACTTGCCGAAGATTTCGTTGTCGGATTTACCCGGAGCTTTCTCACGGTGGTTTTCAATGGTCCATTTCCAGATATCGTTGAACAGCTCAGGTTCGAAAATCCTGAAGATCTCCCATACAATGTTCTGGAAATACGTTGCAACATTCCCTTTGAGAATAGTCCCATGAGGGAAGCGCTCATAAATCAGCTCTCGCGGAGTGCCGGTAATCCCGTGCTGGGCAACACGCACATCAGAACCATTTTGCCTGAGTGCGTCGGCAATCGCAATTGTTTGCTCGACATCAATTGAAATCTCTTCAATCAGATGTCCTGCACTGTCATAGGTGTTGCCATGAGCACTCCCATTTGCAATAGCAAGAACATGGGGATAAACATCATTTTCGTTGAGCGCCTGAATAAAAGTAACGGCTTCTTCAGGTTTTGTGAGAACACGGCCATGCTCATCCTCTCGCCCGATTTCACCGACCTCAACTTCAAGGCCGTATTCTTTGCCGCCCATCTTCTCTTCAATGTGGTGAGCGATTTGCGTAGTGGCATTAATGTTGTCAGCAAGCTCTTCCCTAAGATTACCTCCCTTGAAATTGAAGAGATGGGATGCATCAATGGCAAAAGAAGTGAAACCTGCTTCAACCTGTCCGCTTACAAGATCTTTTGTTGCTTCGATGTCTTCAGGGGTCCCTTTCTTGATGCCAATATGATCAGCATGCAATGCCCACATATCATAGCCCACCTCCGCAGCAGCTTCCCTTGATCTTCTGGAGAATTCTGCAGGGGTAAGTCCGGAATAACCACCACTCAGATCAGACTCAGATCTTGCAAGCTCCAAAATTACCGGAGCATCCATTTCTTTTGCTGCCCTGAGGATACCCTTCGTTACCAGGGCTATGCGGGTGTTGGTTGCAAGGATGATTGTGTCCCTGTCAAGCAGGGCTTTAAAGAAATATGAACTTGGGACTGGTTCGTAGTTTTCGCTCATGTATTATGACCTCAAAAGCGTTTATCTGGTACCTAGATATACCTTTCAATTCATAACGATTTCTGTCACACAAACCATAAGTCCTAAATACACAAAAGCGCATCAAATTGAACAGATTAATGGAGAAAAACCATGAAAGAGATCCTTGAACTTGAGAACAAGCTCCGTGCCATGAGTGCAGAAGAGCTTCACAAATATGCTATTGAGAAACATCCAGATATTCCAAATGTGGGTCTTGGAAAACCCAAACTTGTTATTCGTAAGCTGCTCAATCTTGAAAGAGAAAGGTTAAACCGGGAAGAAAGTGAATCCTGAGAACATCATCAGGATTCGAGCCATCAATTATTTCTGCATTTTATCTTAACCACAGAGTTCTCAGAGAGCACAAAGACTGCAAAATTATCTGGGTACTCTGTGTTCTCCGTGGTTGCATTCGAACAAGGGTTTCGACAGAACCGAAAAATCAGGCAACTTCCTCATCGATTAAACGAGTTCCTACCCCTATCACCCTCATGTGGGTCTGGAGCGGGAAATCCCATCCATCCGGCACAATTTCTTCCTTAATAACATCAATATCCACGTGATCCGGATCAAGTCCCGCATCTTCCATGTATTGCATTATCAGGGAGTGACCGGTTTCCTTTGCGTAATGCATAGCATCACGATACTCATGGAAACTTACCCTTCCTAGTTCTGAGAATACATAGTATTCCCAATCCGGAGCTGCCATTGAAGCGGGTTTCACCAGGAAATCAACCCTCCTGACACCCTTGGCAGCAAGAGCTCCTGCAGCATTGCCGACATTTGAATAATCCGGAAGAATTATTTCCGCATCAAGGATTTCCTCAAGCTCTTTCTTGTAGGCAACCACGGGGCCACCGATGAGAACTACCGGAACATCGATTTTGAACTTAACAGGAACATCAAGATCGAACACTTTGCGAACCTCTTCCTTTGGAATTCCTTCGAGGAAGAAAGATATGAGGTGAGAAGCCATGTTGCGGACAAACTTTTGTTTGATGGACAATGCAAATCCTTCTGCATCCATTTTGCACATTTTCCCTAGTAATGCAGCACCGATTTCTGCAGCCTCGGTATTGTGCTCAGTGTAATCGCCCAGTACGTGAAGAGCATCAGTAGGAGTAAAACCAATAGGTTGTATCAGGCGTTTCTGGAGAAGTTTATCCAGAATTTTGGAAGACGGATATCTGTTATCAAGCCGGGTTCTCAGTTCGCGAAGTGAAGTCGGTTCATCGGACACCGCATCAAAGACCGCTTTTTCGAGTTCCGTAAGCCCTATTGGCCCATATCCGGACTTCATGTAGAATGTGGTGGGCTGGATGTTGTTACTGATCAAAGTGTTGGAAGGCATAGGGTTTACTTTAAGCATATCCAGGAAACCCGGGAATAATTCCGCTGCACGACTTAATGGAACTACCCTTCGCGGACCAATATTTGATTTCCCGTCTTTCACCCATACGTGGCTGTCCCCACCCATTGCAGACGTTTCCATCTTAATGGCTTTTACACGTGTTTTCCAGCCTCCTACAACCGCCCCTTCATCACTAATCTCAGGAACGCCGTTTTGAATAACTGAAATATCAGTGCTGGTTCCACCAACATCAATGACAGCACAACTGTCCCTTCCGGTGAGGAAAGACGCACCAACAAGACTTCCGGCAGGACCGGAAAAAATGGATTCGATTGGTTTTTCAAGGGCACTCTTGATGCCGATAACCGAACCGTCACATTTGAGCATGAACACTTTCGGGTTTATTCCACGGCTCTTTATATCCTGTTCAACGGTTTCCATGAATTTTTCCGTTATTGGAAGCAGTTGGGCATTGAAAAATGCCGTTGTTGCCCTTTCAAAAGCACCCAGATCAAGAGATAATTCGTGTGCACAAACAACAGGATGTCCAGTGATTTCCCGAACAATTTCCTTTGCTTTTTCCTCGTGTTCGGGATTACGTATACTGAAAAACGAGGATATAGCAAATGCCGAAACTTTATCCTTGACTTCAGCGGCAAATTTGCGTATTTCGGCTTCATCAAGAGTTTCTTTTTCCACACCATTGTGGTTATGCCCGCCTGTGACTTTCACATAGTATGGTGTTGGCAACTCCTGCTTAAGCTCGTAATCCCCAATAAGGATAAGAGCCACCGGGAAACCGGTCCCTTCAAGAATCGTATTGGTTGAAAGGGTTGTTGATACCGAGACTATCCTCACTTTTTTCAACAGGTCCTGATCAATCCCATCAATTGCGTTTTTAATACCCTGAAGAGGATCAGGGTAACTTGTCAAAGCCTTGTTTGCATCAAGAATGCTATCGTCATCATCGTTTAACAATACGGCATCAGTGTATGTGCCACCAGCGTCAATCCCAAGACTATAAACCATGTAAATACAACTCCCTTTTTTTTTGAAAATATGACATACAAATGAAACAGAGAAATACGTTCAAGTGCTGCATATATAAGGATACCGTATTCATCCAACGCTGTGAACTTTCAAAAACAGTCACTTGTTATCGAATATAAAAGCAGGAATTGCAGCCAGATAAAAACATAGCTTCGAATAGAAGCTCCTTACCAAAAGGTATATATTAATATCTATGGATGTTTTTATGATGGAGAATCAACATAAAATGTTTGAATTTGATCAGAGGGGATTCAAATGAGAGAAATATGTGATTTTTCTTGGAAAGACTGTAAAGATCTGGCTTTAGACAAACATGACGGAATTGTGGGAATCCCGCTTTTAGTTGAAAGCAGAGACCCCCACCAATATGCGCTCAATGAAATAAAAGCCAACATGGTAGTTGACGACTTCAAAAACAAGATTTCCAGGACATTATCTGAAAAGAGAGCAATGCTGGACTAATAAAGTCTATCATTATAGGTAAAGGACAATTCCAAGCAGGAACACGGCTGCGATGGCAGTTAGAATGCGATCCCTATTTTTAAATTTCATTTCATATAGCTGTGTTCGTGGCCCACCATGATAACAGCGGCTTTCCATTCCCACGGAGATGTCATCTGCAAGCCGAAGGCTTCCCGAAAAGAACGGAATTACAAGAGAAAAAATCCCGGAGATCATAAACCTGTTCCCCAATCCTCTTGAAAGCTGTGCATCCCTTACTTCTTCCATATACCTCAAAAGGAGAGGAACGAGATTTACGGATAATGCCATCATTGTGGCAATTTCCGATGTTGTTATTCCTGCACGATGAACCGGAATTGGTTTCAGGATTGATTCAATCCCCAGCGCCAGCATTGCAGCGGAAGTGGTTGCTGAAAACAGGGAAGCAAATAATATTAACAGGACAAAGCGACCCACCACAAGAGAACCGCTGAGTAGTCCTTCCTGTGAAAAACTGGACCAGTGAAACTCAGATGAAGCTGTGCCCGGAAACATCAGGAAATGAAACAAAAATATGGCAATCAGGAATGGAAGTAAGGGGCGTACGGAAAGAACGTGCTGTTTAAGAGAAGTCCCCGAAAAATGCGCTGCCCCAATGAAAAGAAGCAAAGGATAAAACAAGTTCTGGAGAGATGAAATTCGGAATATCAGAATACTCAGCACAATAAGCGAAAATAGTTTGGTCCGTGGGTCAAGATTGTGGATTGCAGAATCGCCATTGATAAAACCGAAGGAAATATATTTTCTCATCTGGTTCCCCCTTTTCCGCATACCGAGAGAATTGCATTGAATGCCTCTTCAACTTCAGAAATGTCCGAAGGCAAGTCTACACCACGATTCTGCAATAAAGACATCAATGCGGAAATTGAGGGAGATTGCAAAGGATATTTTTCAACAAAGGAATCCGGGGAACCATCATAAGCGATGCTCCCATTTTCAAGGAATAGCATTCTGTCAACAAGATTTACAAACGTATCGGAATGATGGGAAGCAATGAGAATCCCACAACCCTTTCTCTTCAGTGTTTCAAGGGCATTCACCATCTTGTTCCGGGAAATACTATCCAGCCCGCTAAAAGGCTCATCGAGAATCATGTCATCTGGAGAGCATGCAACAACACCTGCAAAACAGGCAAGTTTTTTCTCACCCCCACTCAACCTGTGTGGTGAAAGTTCAAGTAATTCCTGTCCAAGACCTACAAGATCTGCGGCCTCATAGACGGTCTTTTTGAGAGTGTGTCCCTTCTCACCATAATTTTTCGGACCGAACGCAATGTCATCAAAAACAGTCTGCTCAAACAACTGCCTTGAAGCATGCTGGAAAAGGATACCAACCAGCTTCCGGGCCTTTTTGTCAGATGACGGAAAATCATCCACCAGAACAAAGCCACTATCCGGGGAAAGCAGTCCATTGAGATGCCTGATGAGTGTGGATTTTCCAGATCCTATTTCACCCATGAGGCCAATGATTTCACCGGATTCCAGAGTAAAAGATATATCGGATAGTACAGGCTTGTTTTTTGCATATGCAAAACTTATGTTTTTGACTTGAACCGACATATTCCCTCCACAACGGTGCCCATGTCACATGCAATATCTTCCAAGATGCCTGCCTGTTTGAGTCGCAAGGACAGATCCATGATTTGGGGGATTGCCATACCTGCATCCCGGAACACTTCCCTTTCAAGAAAAGTCGCCATTTTCCCGTCGTACAAAACCCTTCCGTTTTTCAGGGCAATAATCCGTTCAGCATGCCGTATTTCATCCAGATTGTGAGCAATGTGAACTATGGTTTTCCCATCGGAATGCAATTTTTGGATCAAAGAGATGATTTTATTCCTTGTAATGGAATCAAGCATTGAAACAGATTCATCAAAAACCAGACATTCGGGTTCCATAGCCAGCACCCCTGCAATCGCAGCCAGTTGCATCTGCCCACCACTGAGCAGTGAAGGTGAGGCGTCCCTGAATTCTTCCAGACCAACAGCCCTGAGTGAAGCCTCAACAGCTTCAAGCATTTTCTCACGGGAGAAACAAAGGTTTGAGGGACCAAAAGCAACATCTTCCCAGACAGTAGCCCCTACAAATTGTGTCATGGGATCCTGGAAAACCATGCCCACTTTCTGCCGTATTTGATCCAGGCATGATTCATCAGTGGTAGGCATTCCGGAAACTGTCACCGAACCTTCCGCAGGAAGCAGCAGGCCGTTGAGGTGCCGTACAAGAGTGGATTTTCCACTGCCGTTTTCCCCTACAATTGCAACGTACTCTCCTGCTGATATCCGGATGTTGACATCTCTGAGAATATATTCACTTCGAGGATACCTAAATGACAGGTTTTTGATTTCAATCATAGTTCAATATCCACACGTGTAAACAATACTGCTGCAGCGATTGCCTTGATGGCATCAAAAAGAATGAACGGAGCCACCCCCAATGTAAAAGCCTGAACAGGACTCAGGGAGGCCACATACATTAGCTGCAAATAGCCAAAAATATAAATTACAATCATTCCGGCAAGGAAATAAACTGAAGCATATGAAATTGATTTTCCGGGAAAGCGTTCTACCAGGTAACCAATAACCGCTGCGGATGCGATAAATCCTATCAGGTAACCACCTGTGGGACCAAGAAGCACACCCAGACCTGCTGCACCCCCGGCGAAAACAGGCAGACCTGCTATCCCGAGCAGAAGATAGACAACCATGCTGGCCGCACCCCAGCGGGCACCAAGGAACGCCCCTGCAAGGAATACGAATAGTACCTGAAGAGTTATCGGAACAGGACCGACTGGAATTACCATATACGCCCCCACTGCGGTCATTGATGCGAAGAGGGAAGCGTAGACCATTTTCCTTATACGTTCCGATGAACTGACAGTGTTGTTAACCATGTTCAGTTTAATGGTTAACTAGTGATATATATTTTTGCTTTACGGATCTGAAAGCATTAAAAAAAAGAAAGAGGTTGATGGGCTTAAATAAGCCACATCACATTTCCATATCGCCCATGTCAGGCATTTCAGGGGTAGGGCCTGCAGGATTTGGAGAAGCTGCAACAACGTCATCAATCCTCATGATCATGACAGCTGCTTCGGTTGCAGACTGGATTGCCTGTGTCTTGACACGGAGTGGTTCAATAACATCTGCCTCCCACATGTCAATTATTTTACCTGTATAAACATTAAGACCTGCGTTCTTGTTGCCTTCCTCGTGCTGTGAGCGAAGTTCAACAAGTTTGTCTATTGGATCAAATCCTGAGTTCTCAGCAAGGGTTTCAGGAATGGTTTCAAGTGCTTCGGCAAACTTGCTTACTGCAAGCTGCTGCCTTCCCTTGAGACTTGCTGCGTATTCATTGAGACGCAGGGATAACTCGACTTCAGGAGATCCCCCACCGGCAACAACATTGCCGTCTTCCAGTGCTACACTTACAACATGAAGTGCATCATCCATTGCGTGCTGGAGAGTGGCCACGACGTGCTCGGTACCACCGTGGAGAATCACAGTAACTGCCTTCTTTTCCTTGCAGCCTGTGACATAGGTCATCTTGATGCCCTTGATGTCGCGCTCTTCTACAAGTGCAGCTTCACCAAGATCTGCAGGAGTGATTTCATCGAGATCCTGAATGTCGGTAGCACCGGTTGATTCACAGATTCTCTTGATGTCGCTCTTCTTTATCCTTCTGACAGCATAGACGCCTGCCTTTTCAAGGTAGTACTGTGCAAGGTCATCAATGCCTTTCTGGGTGAAAACAACATTTGCACCGCTTGCAATAATCTTGTCAGCCATTTCCTTGACCATTTTCTCTTCCTGATCAAGGAACATCTGCATCTGTTCTGGAGAAGTAATCTTGATTTCCGCATCCATTTCAGTCTTGCGGAATTCGATTGGAATGCTGAGCGCGAGGATCTTTGCATCTTCGATTTTCTCAGGCATGTTGGGGTGGCTGCGCACCTTGTCAATAACAAGGCCTTCTACAATATGGGATTCCTTGATGCTGGCTCCTGCCTGCTTTTCCACTTTGATGTTTGTTACATCAGCCACGATTCCGTCATCGGTTTCCTCGACAATGAGTTTTACTGCATCGACGGTGAGCTCGGAAAGTTTGTCCTTGTAGCTCTCAGCACCTTTACCGGTAATTGCAGTTGCTGCAATCTTTTTCAGTGCTGCGATGTCATCAGGGGAAACTGAAATTGCGATGTCGTTGAGAATCTTGATAGCTTTCTTGGATGCTTCCCTGTAACCGTTTGAGATGATTGTTGGGTGAACACCTTTGTTGGTGAGCTCTTCAGCCTTTTCGAGAAGTGCGCCCGCAATAATTGAAGCGGATGTGGTTCCGTCGCCGACCTGTGCGTCCTGGGTCTTGGAAACTTCCACGATCATTTTTGCTGCAGGGTGCTCGATATCCATTTCCTTGAGAATGGTTGCACCGTCGTTGGTAATTACAACGTCACCCATGCCGTCCACAAGCATCTTGTCCATGCCTTTTGGACCGAGGGTTGTGCGTACAGCATTTGCCACGGCTTTTCCTGCGAGGATGTTGTTGCTCTGTGCATCCCTGCCACGTGTTACTCTGCTTCCGTCTGCTAAAATGTAAATTGGCTGTCCAGCCATATATCCTGCCAAATTCTGACCTCCTGAATCGCGTAATATAGTGATTGTTATCGTACTGACCTGACACCCTTCGGGAGCATGGTCTGTTCGTTGTAGATGAATGAACTTCTATATAAGTATTGCTCGTGCCCAAACCTTTCATGCATGCAAAGAAAATAGTGCTATCGGGGTTTGAATCCCCATCGGAACATCAAACCGACTCAATTAAGCCCGGTGCTTGAAAAGCCCTGACACGTAAAACATTTAGGATTGATACGATACATAATAAGTATAAAAGATTTGGGGAGGACATCAGATTCCAACAATAACAATTAATCCCGACTTATGCATACATTGCAATTCCTGTGTGAAATGCTGTCCGGAAAACGTTTATTTTAGCGAGGATTCCGATGAAACACCTAAGGTTTTCTTTGAAAGGCTGTGCATTAGTTGTGGACATTGTGTCAGCATCTGCCCCACTGAAGCCATAAGTCATTCTGCTTTTCCGGAAGATAGTTTGCATCTTTTTGAAAAGGAACGGCTACCTGCAGAAGAAGTGCTTAAGTTGCTTAAAACCCGGCGCTCTGTGAGAGCTTTCCAGAATAAATCTGTTGAAAAAGAGATGCTGGAGAAGATAATCGAAGGTGCCCGGTATGCTCCAAGCGCGCATAATTCACAGAGTACAGAATTTATTGTCATTTGGGATCGGGAAAAACTGGAAGCTATTGTGGAAATAACAATAAGCTACCTGTCAAAGATTGTGGGCCAGCTCAACAATCCGATTACAAAAAATCTGTTGCTCAAATTATCCCATGATGAAATTGCAGGGGCATTGGAGCTTCTTCCTAATTTTGTAAGAATCGTGAGTGAAGCAAACAAGGGAGAAGATTCGATATTGCATGAGGCTCCTGCCCTGATATTATTCCACGGGAAAAGAGATGCCATTTCAGCAGAAGCAAATGCGCTTGTTGCGACACAGAATGCGATGCTTATGGCACACAGTTTAGGACTTGGCAGCTTTTTCACCGGATATGTGATGGGAGCCTGCAAGCGGGACAAAAGGATACCGGAACTGTTGTCACTGCCTAGCAACCATAGGATTTATACAGGACTTGCAGTGGGTTACCCGGAGCTTGAATACAGGTACTGGATCGAGAGGAAGCCCCCCGCAATAAAATGGATGTGAGATTCAAAAAAGGGCCTGAAGGAGTAAAATACCATGAAATTGCTGTGTAAACTGGGACTGCATAAGTGGGAGAAGGCTGGAGGATTTTCGCAATATTCCTCAAACGTCCGGGAGCAACATTACATTTGCAAACGTTGCGGGGAGAGGAAGAAAGAAGTCATTGCGAAAAAGGGCGACGATTTTTTCTGACAAATCCGGAAAAACAGGATTAGTAAGACGTTTTCAAAAGGGAGATAAGTGTACGGATAACAGCGTATCCGCAGCTTTTACATTATCCCTTATAGTATCGGAACAAAATACCACAATGCATAATAAAGCATGGCAAGCGCCGTAGCGGTGGCCGTTGCGTTCCTTAGATCCGATACTGATATTCCATACCTCATACCGTCATACCTCCACACGTTCACTTCACTAAAGTACCACCATAATATAATATTAAAAACTTATAATATATATTTTACTATAGATAATTAGTATGAGTATTATAACCTCACCTAAAAGACGTACCAGACGTCCTTTAAACGAGCAAAAATGTTCCAAACATGGATCTAAATCCAGCCAAAAATGAATACAATTCAAAAATGTATAAATATATATAATAATCCTAATATCTTTTACCTATGAATCCCGTCAGCCCTTCCGAAATAATGTACGAAATGTTCGGATTCCGCCCCGAACTCGGAGGCATTATAATCATTGTCGTCCTTGCACTCATCCTGCGGGGACTTGTGCTGAAAACCGGGAAGTCACTGGTAGGGCGGTTTTTGATCAGTGCAGTGATTATAGCTATCGTGATTGTAGCGCTTTCGGCTTACATGATTAGCAGGCTCTAAGCTTAGTTCTTGCTTTTTGCATACTCCAGTGCTTCGTAAATGAGTGATTCGTACTCATCTTCGAATTCTATAGGAATCATCACCCATTCCTTAAAGCGCTTCTTCGTGAGATTGAATTCCTGACCCTTGCCTTCGGCAATCAATTCATTAACCCTTTCAGGAGAAACCTTGATGACAAGAACATCTTCCTTTTCCCACATCATTCCCATGAAGTCGCCTTTGTATCGCAGACAGGCGTTTTTCATCATCGTGGATTCTTCAACCCCGTCTTCAAGCAGGAGCTTGTAAACTGCTTCATCGTATGTCATGCCAAATTCTCCTGTATGTATTTTAGAAGGGGTGGATTGTTCTCGAGTTTGCGGGGACCCATGAGCATGCCATTGAGCCCGTTCTCCTTGAGATAATAATAGTTCACCGGAGAGTCTTCCTTAATCTCAACGGCAGAAGACACTTTCACTTTCATGAATGGTTTTGTGTGCTTCTTCCCCGAATCCGATTTTTTGATGAAAGCACTAACCTCGTCCATGATGTCCTCGGCATCATATCCAATCTCCAGCACCTCACAAACAAAACCGATTTGCTTGTAAGGAGCAGCCAGGTAAATGTAGAGCACATCCCCAACGGACACCTTGGAATTTACAGGCCAGTAGGTCTCTTTCTCACCAAACGCACCCAGGACGTCGTAGTATTTTGTGTTTGCAGGGTATAGCCAATGTTCCATGATATTTTGTTTGTGTTGGGAGGGATTTATAGGTGATGGGGTGTGAGATTCAGATACGGAATAGAAAGCAAAATGAAGCCTAATCATTCATTGCCCAAAATGCCGGTGAAAGCTCTCTTAAGTCTTAGTTTCTGAAAGATGCTTCCTCATCCAAACAGCTACTTTTTTAGCATTTGCTACTGCTAATAGAGGCAAACCCGCTAGGACGGCTTGAGCAATCTCTTTTGAAGACAAATCAAACTGATCCATAGTCAATTTAAAAGCATAGATGCCAAGGACAGCAATGAGAAAAATTAACGCAATGAAAACAGGTTTTCGATTGTTTTCAACAAAATTAGCTGTTCTCTCACTTGTGTCGAAGACCACTGAAGAAGTTACAAAAACAATATGCCATATTAGTATAGTCAATGAAACCAAAAAAATTGCAAGATAGATAGTTATTCCATAGTTCCCATAATACGAGGGTATTATTTCAGGATTGACCAATGCATTATAGGACACGATGAAGAGGATAAAAGATACCAATGTCCATTCTATATGTTTAACGCGCTCTTCCAATGTCAAAGCTTTTGAATTCATAATTAACCCCTAGAGAACTAATAGTATTTTCTTTGAACGCTTTATAAATTTTCCCAGACTTGCAACCTAACTTTGAGCATCAAATCTATTTTGACAGCATAATTCTGTAAATAAAGAATTGGATAGACGAAAATAAAATAGTATGTACTAACAATTGCAGCAAAACTAACTGAAAACGATTAAACAAAAGAAGAGAATAAAGCGTCCCGACCGAGACTTGAACTCGGGTCTAAAGCTCCGCAGGCTTCAAGGATATCCGCTACCCTACCGGGACACGCTTTGATGTTGTACATGTTTTTCAGATATAAAGCTTGCTGGTGAAGGCTTCATTCATTAGAGGACAAAGAGGCGCTCAATCCAGCCATACCCTTACGTAGCATGATTTCAAGGATGTAAACGTTGTCATCCTCAATGGAGAAGATAGCACGATAATCGCCTATTCGGAGACGATACAAGTCTTGCCTGCCCTTTGTCCCCTTCAATTTTTTGACATCACGGGAAAGCGGATCGTTTTTTAGTTGCCTTAAGCCTTCCACAAGCCGGCTCTTTGTGCCGGAATCAAGTGCGTTCAGATACTTCTGCACGTCCCTGTGAATGCTTATATTATAGTGCATGCCGGATCACGCTCAAATGTTATCGAGCGAAACAAACTGATCCTTGTCTTCCAGCCGGCGGTACATCCGATCCATGAATTCATCCCTGTCAGCACAATCCATGAGACGGTTCAGGATATCGCTGTAAGTATCTCCTTTTTGGCCGTAGGTTTTCAGCCGGTCCCTGATATCTTTTGTTGTTGGTATTGTAGTTGCATCAGACATGGAAATCACCTTTCGGGATACATCTGTTTCATCGAAATCAGATGAATATGAAACTATTATATTATTAGTTCTTATAAGTTTTTATTAGTAATTCATAACTACTTATAATCAAATTATAGGGATTGGTAATTGCAGAAGAAACATAGCTAAAAAACACAGAGCACACTCACCTCCTGTGGAGTTGAGTGCCTTCTACGCCTGTGAGGCGTGCAGGTCACAGAGAGCACGGAGGGAGACTGCAAAATCCTCTGAGAGCTCTGTGTTCTCTGTGGTTAAACTTGTCGTGTTTGAATAATCGGGGAGTTTCTGCAGAGCCACAAGATAAAAATTAAATGCCTGTAGAGTATGAGGGATTAGCATGACAATGACCATAGGCCTTGCCGGCAAGCCTAACGCCGGAAAATCAACGTTTTTTAAAGCCGCCACACTGGCCGATGTGGAAATCGCAAATTATCCATTCACAACCATCAACGCCAACCGTGGTGTAACCTATGTGCGCACGGACTGCCCATGCACCGAAAAAGGCAAACCCTGCGGGAAATGCAATGATGGCGTGCGCTACGTACCTATCGAAATTATCGATGTTGCAGGACTTGTCCCTGACGCCCACAAGGGCCGGGGATTGGGCAATGCTTTCCTTGATGAACTGCGCCAGGCACAGGCAATCATCCACGTAATCGACGCCTCCGGGGGCACGGATATCGAAGGCAACCCCGGAGACATCGGCAGCCACGACCCCCTTGGTGACATTGACTTCCTCAACCGGGAAATCACCATGTGGATGGCAGGCATCCTGAACCGCAACTGGCTCAGGCTCGCCCGTAAAATCAAAGCCGAAGGACTCAAACCCGAGCAGGCAATCGCCGAGCAGCTCATGGGAGCCGGCGTCTGCGAGGCTGATGTGCACGAAGCCCTCTGCCAGTACAAGGATGACAACTATGAGAAATGGGAAGAAAACCAGCTCTGCGAACTCTGCGAAATAATACGGATACTAAGCAAACCCCTCATGATCGCAGCCAACAAGATGGATGTCGCACCTCCTGAAAACGTGAAAAAGCTCCGCGAGCTCGACTTAATAGTGGTTCCCACAAGTGCTGCAGCCGAACTTGCCCTGCGTAATGCCGCAAAACATGAAATTATCGATTACATCCCCGGAAACGAGGATTTCAACATCATCTCCGAAGACCTCGATGACAAGCAGAAGAAAGGACTTGAAAGCCTCAAGGCATTCATGCAATCCCACAAACCGGCCGGTTGCGGAGTTCAGGAATGCATCAACAAAGCCGTTTTTGAATTACTCGACCTGATTGTCGTCTACCCTGTGGAGGATGAGAGCCACTGGACGGACAAGAACGAGAACATGCTTCCTGACGCCTATCTCATGAAACGCGGATCAACCGCCCATGATCTTGCCTACCGCGTCCACACCGACATCGGGAAGGCATTCCTCTACGCCGTCGATGGCCGTACGAAAATGAGACTCGGGGAAAAACACGAATTGCAGGACGGGGACGTAATTAAAATCGTATCAACTGCCCGTTAAGCGTCCCGGAGTAATCCGCCATGCTCAGGAAAATCTATGAAAAACGTCTGCAAAACACGGTCATGAAACCGGGAAGGGCAATTCCCGAACATGTTGCCCTTGTACTGGCGGAAACCGACATCCTGAGCAGAAACGGAGTATCCAAACTAAGGGATTTCGTCAACTGGAGTTCAAAACTCGGAGTTACCGAGATAAGCACTTACATCGATGTTCTGGACATCGAACCCCAACTGCAGGAAGAAATGGCAGGCAAGCTCGCAGAAACCCTGCGACAGATGTTTGCCGGCATGTCCCTGAAAACGGAATATGCGATTTACAACGACAAAGGCACTCTTGTGGCAAAGAACGGGAATGAGAAGCCTTTAATCAACATCCTTGTGGGATTCGGCGGGAAAAGGGAACTGACACATGCTGTCAGGGCCATCCTTAAAAAAGTCGAGGTCGGCGAGCTACAGCCGGACGAAATCACCGAAAAATCCATAGAGGATAATCTCACGATCCGGACAGAGCCTGATCTAATCATACGTGCAGGGGGAAAACATCTTTCCGATTTCCTTATCTGGCAATCCGTATACGCAGAGTTATTTTTTACCGATGTCAACTGGGAAAGCCTGAGGAAAATTGACCTCCTCAGAATAATGCGTGACTTCCAGAACCGGCAGAGGAGATACGGGAAATGAGCGACTGGGAAAAGCATTACGTGGTCGTAGTCTGCCCGAAATGCCGGATACAGTCCCAGATAGTAGAAGATACAGGACAAAAAACCATACGCTGCCAGAACTGTGGTGCAAATCTTAAGTTTAGAAAACTGAGACAATTCCACAATTCAACCGATCTTGAGGAAGCAATTCTCGCAAGAACAAAGTTGCAGGCATCGCTTGTCGGTAAGGGCACTGCCAGCATTATCTCGACGGTTGAAGTTGACGAATCAAAAATCAAAGAGAAAGCAGATGACGTCACCCGACCGAGAAAACCTCTGGAAATTGTTCTCTCAAATATCCCCGAAAAGGGAAACATATCCCACGAAGAGCTGAAAAGCAGCGCCGGTAAACTGGGGCTTGGTGAGGAAAAATTCGAGACAACATTACGCAAATTGCTTGAATCCGGTCATATCTACGAACCTAAAAACGGATTTTTCCGCCGGGCCTGATTTGGTGCACAAAATATATCTAAAAAAAAAGCGTACCAGTATGGATCGAAATACTTGTCACAAAACCGGAGATAATTTGAATATGTCAGAAAGTCGTCTCGACATCGTTGAACTACTGCTCACGACCAGCGTCTATAACGATCACAAGGAATTGGATGAAAACAGTCTGCCTCGCGATATCAGGAAAAACTACTGGAACAAGCAATACAAAGGCGTTCCAAAACCCGTGAAAGTATCGCTCTCGGATCTGGAAAAACTCTACGGGATAGAAAACCAAAAAGCTGCGGTACAGGGTATTCCGTTCCTTGAAATCGATGACGTAGGATACAAATTAAAACTCACGTCTTTTGACGTAGCTGCAGACTGGTTTGAAAAACAGGAAGATTCAATAGAACGAATCAACAACAACCCCATTCTCGCATATTATTTTGAAAAACGTGAACATGAGCACGCAGATTATAATGCAGCCCTTGAATTCACCCGACCCAAGGAAGTGGACAGGGAATGGCTGGAATCCCTGCAGGAAAGGATCAGTCAGGAAGAAGGCGGGGAAGATATGCTCAAACTCGCCCACCTCATCGCTCCCGAGGACATCATACAGCCGCTTAGTGAGCTTGTCCTGACTTCCAAGCAGGAAGAAAAAGTGGAAAAGATTGTCAAGGCCATAACATACAGGGATTACCTGAGGGAAATAGGCCTATATGACGTCGGGAAGGTACTTCTGGTCGGAGCTCCAGGTACCGGGAAAACATCGGTTGCAAGAGCACTTTCCGAAAAACTGGCAGTCCCCTTTGTTGAAGTCAAGCTTTCAATGATAACCGACCAGTATCTCGGGGAAACGGCCAAGAACATAGACAGGGTTTTCGAACTGGCGAGAAGACTCAATCCCTGTATCCTGTTCATTGATGAATTTGACTTCATCGCAAAAACCCGTACCTCCGACGAACATGCCGCACTCAAAAGAGCGGTTAACACTCTCCTGAAGGCCATTGACAGTATTAGTCTCACAAACGACGGCGTTCTGCTGATAGCCGCCACCAATCACCCGCACATGCTTGATTCGGCTGCGTGGAGGCGTTTCGATGAAATCATGGAATTCCCGTTGCCAGACCTTGAAATGAGGAAGGAAATCCTTGACATTGTCACCCGTAAGATTAAGGGTAAAATGGATACTGAAGAAATTGCAGAACTCACCGAAGGGTATACAGGCTCCGACCTCAGGATGATTATTCGGGAAAGTGTCCTGTCTGCACTTCTTGAGGAGAGAACCGAACTAACACAGGAAGACCTCCTTGACGCGATTGAAATCTTCAATGCACGGGCAATCATCAAATCTGATGAATACATAAGCCGCAATTTTACCTGAAAACCGGGGAAAGTTTATGAAAATTACTTTACTGGGAACCGGTGATGCTCCCGGAACCCCGATTATTGGATGCCATTGCCCCACATGCAATGACGCCCGGAAGGGAACAAAGAGTCAGAGACTCAGGAGTTCCCTGCTTGTAGAAAGTGAAACTGGCAAGGTATTAGTCGACACAGGCCCGGATCTCCGTGCACAGCTACTGAAAATCGGAGTGGAGCATGTTGACGGGGTAATCTGGACACATGGTCACTATGATCATTTTACAGGATTTGCAGAATTCCATCGGGTACAACGTAAAGTTGATGTCTACGGAGTTACGGAAACCCTTGACTATATCATCGATTACCTTTCATTCCTGGGACCCAGCAGACACGACATCGCTTTGTATGAACCATTTGAACTCATTGGCCTCAAGTTCACACTTTTCGGGGTAAGGCACAGACCTTCCAAAAACCCTATCGGTGTGGTAATACAGGAAGGGGAGAGGAAAGTCGTTTTCACCGGTGATTGCGAAAGCTTGTTCCCGGAAAAGAGCCTTGAAGTAATGGACAGACCGGATCTTCTCATCGCCGACGCAATTGTACCGGATCTAACCAAATTTCATATCAAAAAACACATGGATGCCATACAGGCCATGGAACTCGGGGAACGCATCCAGGCGAAAAATATTGTTTTAACGCACCTGAGCCACTATTTCAAGCCTCATGAGGAAGCAAGCAAGGATTTTCCTTTGGGATATGACGGAATGCAGTTTGAAGTTTGAATAACTTCAATCCTTTTTCCGGGCATCCATGTTCTCTATTTCCATACGTTTCTCTTCGAGCTTGCGCCTGGTTGAAGCATAATTTAAGGCTACAATCAAAGTTGCTATGCTGAGAATAGTAGTTCCCACTAACAACCCCAGAGGTGCGGAAGTGGTATAGAATTTGAGAATTACCGGATGGTATTCCACCGGACTTTCATCGGAATCTACGCCGCTTCGGTTAAAGAGATCCGCAGGCAGCAATGAGGACGGTTCCCTGTGAAGATCTATCCATCCAAGAACCTGCCTGTCGTTTTCATCATGATACGTGAAATTGACCTCGGGTTGGACTTTGCCTATGAAAGGATTGCCTGTGGTATAACCTGCAGGAAGAACTATTCTCACCACTGAATCATGTGTTGGCATGTAAATGAAATCCTGCCCTAGCGGCACGTTCACCTTAAATGCAACAAATCCCGTAATTGATTTATTAAAATCGATTACCTGCGACTTTTGTCCTCTTTCCACAACCTCTTCAATTGTGAAATTGAGATCTGTAGCTTCTTCTCGTAGAGACAACTGTCTCAAAGTCTCCTCAACATCAGTCACATTGCCGGAGTCTTCAGCAATTATTACTATCTCGGAAATGGGATCTTCCCCGGGATTGGTGAGATCCTCCATCGGGATAATTTCAATAGAAGAAGCGTTATCCAGAGCATAAACACCTGTTGCAAAGCCATCCTTTGTCAGGAAAAAGGTTGTTTCATTAAATGTGGTTGCATTCGCTTCTTTCCCGTTGTATACGATTTCGTAAACGGAAACATTTACAGGTCCATCCTCCTGAACGGCCACAAGTTCATCAATGCATCCACTTGCAAAAAGAACGGAAAAAAGTACCACAAGAATAATGCAAAAAGCTTTGCTATCCATTGTATTCATCACAGTTAACCTATGTAAAAAAGATAACGCCCCCTTAATTAAGGAGGCATTGTAACATTACTTGTTTTCAGGAATGCTGATGAATATCCCGATGCTCTCAAGAGCCTGGGATACTTCATTGTAGGCAACAAATAGTTCCTTCTTCTGGAGTTCGATGTCGTTTACATTTGGTTCTGATGCAAACCAGATTTCCTTGTCGTTGTTACCCCGGGTAATTGAAACACAGGCAAGCATGTCAGCCTGGACAAGCCTGTAAATGGAATCAATACCAGTGGATGTAACCCATGCAGGATAAGTGGTGTGAAGTGCTTCAACAAATCTCTTCCAGTTAAGTGATGCAGAACTTTCCATTCTTACATGCAAATGAGCACGTTCCCCGACAGCCTGTTCATCGATTGTTGTAACGAATGTCTGGAAATCAGGGCTATCTGCATCCACAGCTTTTGCTTCTTCTGCAGCAAGGTTTTCTGCCTCATCCTTGAAGAACGGAGCAAGGTTAACACTGCTTGAGCGTTTTGTTGCGAGGGATACGCCAAAGAAAGCAATACCGCTGAGAGCCATTCCCACGATAACACCGTGACTCATCAGGATAGGATGGATGGTTTCAAGGTGTGCTGTGGCGAATGGTGGTGTCATGTAAAGATCATAGGCCACAAGGGAAATCTGAACCACTGCACCCACAATCAATCCTGCCATAGCACCCTGCTTTGTTGCACGCTTCCAGTAGAGACCTCCCATGAGAGGGAAGAAATATGATGCGCTGGCGATGAAAGTCGCAATGTGGATTGCTTCAATAATACCGTCAATAAGGAATGATCCTATTGTAGCTGCGGCGATAATAATCAGGACACAGACACGGTTTATGACAAGCATTTCCTTCATTGTGGCATCCGGTTTGATGAAACGCTGGTAAATATCCCTTGAAAGGGATGACGCACCGGAAGTTGCAAAGGTATCAGCTGAAGACATCGCAGCTGCTACAAGACCAATAGAACATAATGCAACTATTGCCGGGGAGAAATACGAAATTATGAATACAAGCATCGCCGGCTCTGCCTGTGCCATGGCGCCCATTCCGATTTCCCCAAAGGACGCCGGAATTTCAGGATAAATCGAACTCAAAGCAATGGCTATTACCGCACATGCTGCGAAGACAATGGTTACCAGAAGGGAACCAATTAACAAACCATTGCGAGCAGATTTCACATCTTTGGCCGCCCAGACTTTCTGCCATGGATCCTGTTCAGTAATCCATCCCGGAATGATTGCGAAGATGAAAATTAGCACCATCGGGATACCGATACTTATCGGATTCCACCAATTCGAGGGTACTGAAGAGAAGAGTTCTGCTGCATCTGCCGGAGCTCCGACACCACCTGTTGCAGCACCTACTGAAACAATAGCTATTGCAATTGTTAAGAGTACAAGGAATACGAACTGCATTACGTCAGTCCAGACAACAGCATGTAGTCCGCCAAGAGTCACATAAACAGAGACTGCCAGGGCGACAATTAATGCTGCATAGATTGGATCCAGGCCGTAGAATATCTGGAGAACCAGTGCAAAACCTTTGATATCGGCTACTGCAAAAAGGATCATGACAATAGCGATAATAATTCCCACAGGTGCCCTAATTGCTGAACTGTAACGCTGTTCAAGCAATTCCGGTTGAGTGATAGCCGGGAGATTCTTGAATCTCTTGACAAAGATGGCGATAATCAAAAGGGCTAAAATGTTCGGGGCAACAAATCCCCAGATGGAACCCATGCCCAAAAGCATGAAGAAACCAATTACCGCAAGAATACCTCCTGCGGTCAACCACGATGCAGCGGAAGAAAATCCGACACCTATTGTGCCAATCCTTCTTCCTGCGAGCCAGAAGTCAGTAACGGTCTTCTGCCGTTTTGTAAAGTACCAACCAATGGCGACCAGTACACCCAGATAGAGTGCAAGCAATATGAGAAATAATTGATATGCATCCATTAGTAAATCCCTCAATTGAGTGAATGCTGCTACTAAAGGAAATGCACTATATATACTTACTCCAAAAATGAAGGCTTAGGGCATTCAATTGTGTGAGGATTCAAAGGAGTTTAATCAGCAATTGCCGGGAACATGAATGCAAACACCATGGCTCCAATCAGAAAAAGGAATCCTATGCCATAGTTCCCGTTTGAAACACAATCCAGACATGCAAGAAACGTCAGTTCAACGCAAATTAATGCAATTATAAATACATATGTAGAATTCACTAGTACTCCCCGCCCCTAAAACCTGCATGTTAGTATAAAACTGTATTCTTCTAATATTATTGTGAAATCAATAAATAATTTCTAATGCTTTCAAGAAGAGGCCCTAATTTCACTAAATGGAAGATAGCAAAAACGGTAATAATCTTAAAAATCAATTGTTTACTAATGGCTACCATTACCCTGACAACAGATTTTGGGACTTTGTATCCGGCATCCATGAAAGCCGTAATACTGGATATTTGTGAAGAGGCTACAATCGTCGATATTTCACACACTATCCCGCAGGGAGATATTCTGTCAGGGGCATTTGCACTGTACAATACAGCCCACCTTTTTCCGAAAAGGACAGTCCATGTGGCAGTGGTGGATCCCGGAGTCGGGACTCTCCGAAAGGCGCTCATACTGGAAGCAGGAGGGCATTATTTTGTTGGACCGGACAATGGTTTAATGATTCCTGCAGCCCACAGATGTGGAAAAATGAAAGTATGGATAATTCAGGTTGATAAGCTCTTTCCGGAAATATCACCCACGTTCCATGGCAGGGATGTGTTTGCACCGGTTGGTGCATACCTGGCCTCCGGCAAAAAACCGGAAGAACTGGCCAAACCAAGTGACTGTTATGTTTGCCTCCACATTGAAGAAGCCAGGGTTAAAGTCGAATCTATGAGGGGCAAAGTCAATTATGTGGATGACTTCGGAAATATCGTAACAAGCATTCCTGCCCGATTATTGCATAATATTGTAGAATCCGGAGATATCCTTGAACTTGAAGGAAATGAAATCAGGTTTGTAGAAACCTATGCGAATGCGACCCCCGAAGAAACAGTTGCTTTAGTTGGAAGTCATGGGTTTCTTGAAATCGCAGTCAGCATGGGAAATGCTGCAGAAAGGCTTTCGATCTCAGGTCATCCGGAAATCTGTCTTCGAAAGGTTACATCCACTCGTAATGACGAATGACTTCCGGGTTAAAACGGTACATCATACTGTTTTCTGCATATCCGAAAAAGAGGCATCCTTCGCATGAAGATGCTTTCTCTTGCATCTGTTTACCCCATTGCTTCCAGACATTTTCGAGCCCGTCACGAATATCGGCCAGAGGTTCTCGGTGGACCCTGCAAGTATAGACCATACCCTCCTGTGATACCCCGATGAGAATGTTCGGAGCATGGCATTTCCATTTAGGCCTCATATCTCTGACCATCTGAAGATATGTCTTTGAATTTATGATAGGATAGCCGGCCTCTTTCATATGAATTAGATCGTCAACTGCCATCCTATGCTGGTTTTTGTCCCGAACTCCGATTTTATCCCACACATTATCCTCAATGCTGGAAAATTCATACATAGGTTCAAAGGAAATCATGGCCCCAAGATCATCTGCTAGGAGCACAAGATCACGAAGTTCATGAATATTCCTGTTGCTTATGACACAGTTTAAGAGAACATGTTTTTCAAAAGTGGATACAGCTTCTTCAATTCCGGGGAGAATCCGGGAAAAATCCACACCCCTGGAGTCACGGTAAGTTTCAATCCCGTCGACAGAAACTGAGAGATAATCAAGATCAGTAAGTTCCGAAATTCGCTTTTTCAGCAAAAGGCCGTTAGTCACAAGAGAAGTTTTCAGTTCCAGGGAGTGAGCATATTCAAGAATTTCAGGCAACTCGGATCTCATTAAAGGTTCGACAGTCCATGCATTGTAAACTCCAATTCCAAAGTCTTTTGCATCATCCAGCATGGAAAAGATTTCTTCAACCGTCATTTCCTGCTTTTCTTCGCGCCAGTAATCACAAAAACTGCATTGCATGTTGCAGGTTGAATTGATTCCATGTGACAGGACAAACGGACGCTTGCGTATTCGCATCTGCCATAAAGCACGAACCGCAGTATTGAAATTAGACATTGGTTGCCATTTGGTTTTGAAAACAGATAAGTTAAGCCCTTAAGAAACAAAAAAAGAAAGAGTGGTGTCCGCATTTGCGGACACAGGTATCAAATTTAGCCAAAGAGTGCACCGAGACCGGCCATGCCGCTCTCTTCTTCTTCAGCAGCTTCTTCTTCAGCAGCTTCTTCTGCTGCTGGAGCTTCTTCTGCTGCAGGTGCTGCTGCGGCTGCTGGAGCTGCTGCGACTGCTGCGGTTGCCATTGCTTCTTCGATGTCTACGCCATCAAGAGCTGCAACGAGTGCTTTTGCACGTGCGTCATCTACATCGATACCTGCTGCTGTGAGAACAGCAGTTACTGTTTCTTCTGTAATCTCCTTTTCTGCGTTGTGGAGTAAAAGTGCTGCATATATGTATTCCATTTAAATCACCTAATTAATTAATATCAAATTTTAACCAAAGAGTGCACCGAGACCGGCCATTCCTTCCTCTTCGGATTCTTCTTCCTTTTCTTCCTCAGCCTCTTCTGCAGGAGCTTCTTCAACTGCTGCAGGTGCTGCTGCTGCACTCTGTGCTGCTGCACCAAGTGCGGAACTTAATTCCTCGTCCACAGCGTTTGCATCCTTGCCTGCTACAGCAGATGCAAGGGAAAGCATTTGTGACTGTGCCTTGGAAAGGAGGGAATCCATAAGTTCTGGTTCCATGACTGCGGCGTTGATACCGAGGTTCTTTGCCTCTGAAGCGGCTTTTGAAATGAGAGTGCTGATTGTAGCATCTGTCGGATATGCCATGTTAACAGCGAGGTTGAATGCCTGCTGAGCTGCCATTGCAATATCAGAGAAGTATTTATCTTCATCAATGGCAAGTACATCCGGACCAAAAATTGAGCCTTCCTCAAACACTGCCCTGAGGTCAAGACCTACTTCTACAGGATAAATCTCCAGTCTTGTAAGCATGGATGCGAGTTTCTGGGAAACTACATCTCCTTTTGCTGCCACGACTTTGTCCTGACTGATGACCACACTTCCACCATCAATAGCTGCGGGGATGCCTGCACTTTGCAGATCACCGAGAATTGGTCCTGGCGGGAAGCTTGTTGGTCCCTTCTCAACTTCAATGTCATTTGGTGCCACTGCACCTGCCTTTATTGGAGAAGGAGTCTTGCTGCCTTCAAGTAATTTGTAAAGCTTGAAAGGATTCTCATTTGTGAAAACGAGAGCTGATTGTTCCTCAAGGAAATCAACCATATCTGCACATTCCTGAGCAGATTCTTCAAGTGCTCTCTTTATGAGAGTGTTCCTTGAAACTTTGACTACCGCGAGGTCTTTTAGAACTCTCCTCATGGACTGAAGCTGTTTTGCAGGAATCCCGCCGACACCAACAATGCCGAACAGTGGATAGGAATTAATAAGTTCCTTAATATCCTCAATTTCCTTCTTCTTCCATTGTGGGATGTGTTCACTGTGATGAACTGCTTCCATCATGCCACCCTCACGGATTTGCCCATAGTGGTTGTAACATAAACTGACTTGAGGTTATGTATACCCTTTTCAAGAGAATGTTCAACCCTACTTACAACTGTTTCAATGTTCTCTGCGACTTTTTCCGCATCCATGTCCCTCCTTCCAACTGCCACGTGGAAGGTCATCTTATCCTTGGAACGGATACGAATTGAGTTTCTTGAGGAATTGATAAGTTCTACTACGTCCTTACCAGGGGGGAGAGGAATTGGCATTTTTCCTCTTGGACCCAACACAACACCCAGGCTCTTACCAATCAAAGGCATGTACTGCACTTCTGCAATAAAGAAGTCGCATTCATTGGCAATTGCTCTTGCCTTGGCTTTGTCTTCTCCAAGCTCTTCAAGATCTTCTTCGGAGAAAACGTATTCACAGCCAGCCTCTTTGGCCTGAAGCCCAACCTCACCTTTTGCGAAAACACCGATCTTGATATCCCTGCCACGACCGTTGGGAAGCATAATTTCTTCATCCACACGGTTTTTAGGCTGGCTCAGATCGATATTTTTTAAGTTAATTGCAAGGTCAACACTTTCAGGGAACTTGCGCTGCGGGGACTCCTCAAATAACTTATTTACGGCGTCCAGTATAGTTTCTTCTACCATTCTGTACCTCCCGTAGTTCGATAGACCTCAAAGGTCTCCTACGGATCATACTGTAAGGGCTCTCAAATAGAGAGCTATTTATTTTAAAGCTATCGGTTAAGGGGCAGTGAATCACCAGGATTCAGCTGCCAATGCATCATCAAATTTGCCTTCATCAATGGCTTTCTGGCATTCCTGAGGTTTCATACCTTCAGCGGTAACACCCATTGGTACACAGGTACCAATTACTTCCTTGACTGCGGCCTTAAGATCGTAGGACAACAGGTCGTCCTTTTTCATGCGGGCGATCTTTGCAACTTGTGGAATTGTGATGTCACCAACAATGTTGACATGTGGCTCACCTGAGCCTTTTTCAATACCAATTTCCTGCTTGATCAATGCAGCTGTTGGTGGAGTACCAACCTCGATCTCTACATTCTTATCGTCATCTACGATTACTTTTACAGGAACCTGCATTCCATTGTAATCTTTTGTCTTCTCATTGATAGCATCAACAACATCTTTGATGTTAACACCTAGCGGACCTAAAGCTGGACCAAGTGGTGGTCCTGGATTTGCTTTTCCGCCTGGAACCAGGGCTTCAACAACGCTTGACATTGAATAATCACCTTTTTAGTTTGATAAATTTAAAATCAGGAATCTTCTTCCTCTTTCCTGAGAATTCTTACCGTATCTCCGCGAATTGTAATGGGAATTGGAACCACTGCATCAAACAGCTCGACTGTGATTTCCTCATGCCCTTCATCCACACGCTTAACACGGGCTTTTTCTCCCTTGAACGGACCGGAAGTAACTTCGATAATTGCACCTTCCGTTATACCGGTGACAGTTGGTTTTGGAGTCAGGAAATGCATGATTTCCGCCAGACTGGATTGTCCCTTTACAACTGCTCTTGCATGTGGAACGGTCTGAATTGCCAATTCCACAACTCCGGAATCAGGAGCTTCTACAAGCACATAGCCTTTCAGCTCATCCGGGGCCAGAATTGCACGGAGATCAAGGTTTTCCTTGCGTGCGGTCTGTGCCAGCATGCCTGCAACTGAACGTTCCTGATTTGCAGTAGTCTTTACTACAAATATAGCGGCATCGTCACTCATGACTTACACCCATTTAGGTAATTCAGTTAACAGCACGTACACTACAAACCCAACGAACCCGATAATGAGGATTCCTGCACCTGCTACTTTTGAGATCATCAAGAACTCTTCCCGGGTAGGTTTCCGGGACAGCTTGAGAACCCTGAAGTAGGATTTGAGAGTCTGGCTGATGCTGCCATTTCCTTTTGCTGATTCAAGTATATTTCCTGCCAAAATATTCACAACCGGTATATTGTGATACGGGGATACTTACAGTTCAATTATGATATAAAACTATAGCGCCCTTCAAACAACTTAAAGATTAAAAAACTTTTCCACCCACACGAAATAGCTTAGAAGAAGAGAAGAGGGTCGTGGGCTCTTCTCATCTTACAAAATCAATTCCATATCTTCGAGTTACGTTTTTGGCACTTCCGTGACCGTAAATCTGAGGTGATTTCACACCTGTTACAACAATCATGGTGCGTACACTGTGTTCCAGATCAGGATCTACCTGAGCACCCCAAATGAGTCTTGCACCTGGATCAATGCGACTGTAGACTTCCTGTACAACACTTTCCGCTTCCGCAATGGTCATGTCCTGTCCACCCACTACATTTACCAGGGCAGATGTTGCACCGGAGATGTCCACATCGAGAAGAGGGCTGCGAAGTGCTTTCTGCACAGATTCAACTGCCTTGCTTTCGCCGTCTGCTTCACCCAGACCGATCATTGCAACGCCACCGTTCTGCATTACAGTGCGAACATCGGCAAAGTCAAGGTTAACAAGACCCGGCTTGGTAATCAGTTCAGTGATGCCTTTAACGGCGCGCATAAGAACTTCGTCGGAAACCTTGAATGCTGCCTGAAGAGGAAGACGTGGTACAACTTCAAGGAGTTTGTCGTTTGGAACAACAATAACAGTGTCTGCTACGTCCCTGAGTCTTTCCAATCCTGCTTCTGCATTTGTTCTTCTTACTTCACCTTCCACTGCAAAAGGAAGAGTTACAACAGCAATGGTCAAAGCGCCTGCATCACGGGAAGCTTCTGCAACAACCGGAGCGGAGCCTGTACCGGTCCCTCCACCAAGACCTGCCGTAATAAAAATCATATCAGTGCCTTCTACTATTGCACTGAGTTCATCAATGTTCTCCAGAGCTGCATCTTCGCCAATCTGAGGGAGACTGCCCGCACCCAATCCACGTGTCTTCTTCTTACCGATAAGGACTTTCTTATCGGAGTTTACATTGAGAAGATGTTGCGCATCGGTGTTTATGGCAACCAGCTCTGCGCCCTTGATACCTTCATCAGCCATACGCTGAACGCTGTTAGAGCCGCCGCCACCGCATCCAATTACCTTTATGTTCGTGTGCATTTCCCGCAACACAGCCTCAATCTCTGCATTCACATCCACCTGCTCAGGTGTTGCTGTATGGACACGCCTCTCTTCTGCCGATCGCGCTAAAGCCTCTTCAACTATGGATTTCATAATGTATTTTCCTCCACGACCAAAAGATAATCATGAGATTAGATGACTCTGCTGTCAAGCAAGAGTTCTTTTGTTACTTTTTCATGAACCATTTCCGGGCCGACAATATTCCCATCCACCTCAACTGGAATTCCCTTTGAAAGTTTCCCATATAAAGGACCTTTGGGAATTCCAAGCTCCTCTGCAAGGTAAGGATTAAACCTTTTTTCGGATAGATAGAGCATGGATTTGCCTGGAATATACTCAATTTCATAATGTTCTTTTAGTATTTTAATGCATTCATTTACTATTTCGTCCAATAAAACTCCTGCATCAGATTTCCAGACAAAAAAGAAACCTGAAAGAGTTCCATTATCCTTTTCAAGCCATACCAGAGGAAGATTGTCAAGCCATTCAATGAAGGTGTCAGAATCATTTTTCCAGGTAAGGTGTATGAGTCGAGGGTCAATCATTATCGTATCAAAACTTCCAAAATCGGAAATTAAATTCTTATCAAGCATATTCCTCAGATGTGTAGAAATATGTGGAGATGAACCAGATTCAACCTTCTCAACTCCTTCAAAAACTTCTCTGAAAAAGTCCCATGAAACACCCTCCAGTCCATTAATATCACTTTCACGCAACATCAGGAATCCGTTTTTCTTCGACAACTCTTCTATTTTCGATTTTTCAGCAACTGACATGGATTTGCGATCCATATAAACAAAATCAGCACCGGACTTTTCTATTGCCTGAAGAAACAGGGATTCACTCAGGTTTTCAAGATGGTATGACGGGAAGTTATGCCCGAATGCCACACTGTTGTTCATAAGGATTTCTGATTGCCTGACAGCATAGTGTCCTCCTCCAAATCCCAATGCTACAGGCATGTCTTGAGGAGTAAATGATAAAATAGCTTTAGCAACTGCCTCACCGGCATCCGGATCATCCCATTGCTCAGGACCGCTCCCAATTTCGACATAAATTGAGGGAACGTTCAGATCCGTCGGCCCGTGGTGAGTGGATTCCATCGAGACCTGATAACCAAGGTTTTCCGAATATTTTGCCAATTCAGATATAATAGGTTTGATAGCGGATGTATATGCAACAGCCAATTCTCCATCCTTTCCACCATATTTTGCATCAGATGGATTTCCTGTGAAATGTGCAGTCAGTAATCGCCTTCCATCATCACTTTTATGCTTGGAAGCAAACAGGATATTTTTAGCAGGAAGACCGCAGGCTTCCAGATTCCTATCAATCCCATCCTGAAAAACGTGATGTTTTGCTACTTCCACAAGCCTGAACTTACCAGATTCATAAACATCTGCCAGATCTTCAAATCCAGGACATTCAATCTCCAATTTAGACCAGGAATCAAGTTTCAACAAGTGGTTTTTGATGTTCTGGCTCGCAGCATCCACTTGCGAACAAACAATTGTGCTTTTAGGAGCTGCATTTTCAAAATTACTACCCATGGGAAACAAACCACGTATTTTTGTTCGGTTTTTCAGCTTAGACTTAAGGTCTTACATTATATGTGTTTTTGGAGATCAAAAGCCCATCGACTGACACCTGCAGCCACATTCCCGCACCTTCTGACACACAGTACTTCATATCCCTGCCCGATAAAATCCATTTTAGTGGAGTCTATTTCCTCAGCAACCTTGAAAGTATAAAAATGAAGATAGCCTTCTTTCTTAAGCAGGGGAGAAAGGATTTCAAAGAAAAAATCCATCCCATAAGGAGTAGGGACAATAATCCTGTCAAATTTAGTGTTCACTATATTTGGTATATCTGAGACATCAGCGCAAACAGCATCCGCATTTGAAAGCACATTGTTTAGCCGGATATTCTCGGAAAGCCATTTACATGCAGCAGGGTTTTTTTCAATCCCAAGAACATTCGCACCCTTTGATGCTGCGGGAATTACAAAGGGCCCAACCCCGCAAAAAGGGACAAGAATGGTTTCCCCTTCCTTTACCTGTGATATCACCCTTTGTCTTTCAAACCCTAGCCTGCTATTGAAAAAAACTTCGGAAACATCCATTTTGTAGCGATGTTTGTATTCCCCGTGAGTTGTTACCGTACTTTCGCCTAAAATAATTTCAAAATCCGAAACCCGATGATCACCCTGTACCAGACTTGTTTTGTTGAGAACTGTCCTGATGTTACCCCTTCTTCCTGCAATGGCCTTTGCAATCAGGAAGCGATAGTCATTAAGTGATTGAGGAATGGAAGCAATTGCAATATCCCCCACAAAATCAAAACGGTTCGGAACATCCTGAAGCAAATGGGGTGGAATAGCATTCTCCAGCGTACTTCTTAAACCTCTGTCACGCATATTGCCACCTGTTAGGATGCAAGATATGTCAGAACAGCTAAGTATTTAATTCAATCCTTCCAAATATTGTACAGGAGTGTATTTGAATGGCCGTAGCAAAGTGGAATGGAGTTGTAATTGCAGAGAGTGATGAGACTATTATGGTTGAAGGTAACCACTATTTTCCTCCCGATTCAGTTAAAATGGAATACTTTTCAAAAAGCGAAACTACCAGCCGTTGCCCATGGAAAGGACTTGCACACTACTACGACATAACGGTGAACGGCGAAACCCTGAAAGATGGGGGATGGTATTATCCGGAACCAAGTCCTGCAGCTGCAGAAATTAAAGATCATGTGGCGTTCTGGAAAGGTGTGGAAGTAACAGATTAAATATCGCAGTACTTCCCTTCCAGTATTTCTGTGAGTTTTAAGTTTTCGGAATAATCCACAGGAACGTCTACTATCCAGACACCACCCTCTTCAAATGCGTTTTGAAGTATATCGCCCAATTCGTTAGCATTGCTCACACGTATGCCTTTTGCACCAAAACTGTTTGCAAGACCTACAAAATCAGGATTTTTAAAAGACGTTCCGAAAGAGGAGCCAAATTCTCGGTTACTATCCCACTCGATAAGCCCGTAGGATGAATCATCAAAGATAACAATAACAAGATTGCAATCCAGCCGGACAGCGGTTTCCAGATCCTGAAGGTTCATAAGGAACCCTGCATCCCCTGCAACTGCCATGACTTTCTTTTCCGGATGCACAAGACAGGAAGCTATTGCTGCGGGAAGGGCAAATCCCATGGAAGCCAGTCCGTTTGACATCAATACCGTCTTGGGTGCGAGGGCAGGATATAATCTCCCAACCCATAATTTGTGAGCACCTACATCACTAACGAGAATATCATCCCTGTCCAGGATTTGTCGAACCTCCCAGAGAATACGCTGTGGCTTCACCGGAAAGGACGGATCATCCTTGTAATTGAGTAATCCATTTTCCATGGAAATCTTGATGTTGTGGTAATGTTTGGGGAATTCCTGAGCAGGAATTGCATGAAACAGCGCTTCAAGAGTTGTTTTGAGAGAACCGATAAGCGCGCAATCCGGGACATAACTTGACTCCATCGCAGGGTGACGATTGTGAACATGAATTATTTTTTTGGCACCACCCATGTTCCAGTGATCCGGACTGTATTCAACAGAATCAAAACCTATGGTAATAACCACATCTGCTGCGTCCAGTCCGCACATAATGTAGTCTTTCTCGGACATTCCCATGGTACCAATGAAGTGTTCATTGTCTGCACTGATTGCACCCTTTCCCATGAAAGTGGTCACAACGCCCATGTTTGATGCTTCTACGAATTTTTCCAGTTCAGCCGAAGCATTTTCACGAATTACACCGTTTCCGGCTACGATTAAGGGTTTTGAAGCTTCTGAGATCAATTCAAGCGCCTTATGCAGTTCCCTTTCTTCAAAATTACAGGTATGTGAATACGATTTTTTCTCAAGAGGGATTGCATTGGTTTCCTGCTCACCAACATCTTCAGGCAATTCAATATGCGTGGCCCCTGGCATATCTGTTGCTATATCAAAAGCCTTCCCCACCAACTCGGGAATCTGATGAGCAGCGGTGACAGTTGCATTCCATGAGGTTATCTTGCTGAACATTCCTGCAACATTCAGAAACTGGTGCGATTCCTTGTACGCCCTGTCAAGGGAACCCTGTCCGGTTATTGCTACAAGAGGTGCCCTGTCAAGATGGGCATCCGCTACACCTGTCATCAGATTGGTAGCACCCGGACCCAGAGTTGAAAGACATACACCGGGCCTCCCTGTCAAACGCCCGTATGCATCCGCCATGAATGCTGCAGACTGTTCGTGCCTTACCACAACAAATTCGATATCCGATCTGGATAGGGAATCCATAAAATCAAGGGTTTCCTCTCCCGGAATTCCGAAAATATATTCTACGCCTTCGTTTTCCAGGCACCTGATAAACAGGTCGCTTCCTTTCATATCAATACACCTTAATCGATTTAATATTCATGAACTCATAAAGTCCGTATTTATACAATTCACGCCCGATGCCGCTCTTTTTGGTTCCGCCAAACGGCAGGCGTGGATCCGAGGCAACCATTGAATTAACAGACACTACACCCGATTCAATGTGTTTTTCGAGTTCCATTGCATGTTCCCGATCCTCTGTCCAGATGCTTGCACCCAAGCCGAAATCAGTGCTGCCGGCAACCCGAATGGCTTCATTCTCATCCTTTACAATTACAATAGGTGCAACAGGTCCAAAGGTCTCTTCTTTCAGCACACGCATGTTCTCGTTAACGTTACTGAGAACAACAGGTTTGTAAAAAGAACCAGGACTGTCAATTCTGCCTCCTTCAAGCAAAGTTCCGGCACCTTTGTCAACCGCATCCTTTACCTGAGCGTCAATGAGATCAACCTGTTCCGGATTTACCAGAGGACCAATATCTGTTTGCGGGTCCATCGGATCCCCAACTTTTAGTTGCTTTGCAGACTCTACAAAAACACGCAGGAATTCATCTGCCACTGCTTCGGTGACTATGAACCGTTTGGCTGCAATACAACTCTGACCTCCATTCAAAAATCGGCTGTTTACTCCAACCTCTGCTGCCATCTCAACGTTTGCATCATCAAGAACTATGAATGGATCACTGCCCCCCAACTCAAGAACAGCTTTTTTCATATTCCGCCCTGCAGCCTCTGCTACCTTGCTTCCCGCGTTGAGACTCCCCGTAAAAGTAACTGCTGCAATTTCATCCCTATCAATTAATTCCGAAGCGGTTTTGCCGTCAATGAGCAATGTCTGGAAAACACCCTCCAGCAACCCGGCATCCAGAAGTACTTTTTCAATTGCAAGAGCACACATTGGAACTGAGCTTGCGTGCTTTAGGATGACCGTGTTACCACCGACAAGTGCCGGTGCACCAAAACGTAAAGCCTGCCAGAATGGGAAATTCCAAGGCATTATACTGAGAATTACTCCCTTTGGCTCAAATGAAACCCCGGATTCCATGGCATCCGTTTCCACAGCCTCAGGAGCAAGAAACTCTTCTGCATTTTCTGCAAAATATTCGAGAGCCCAGGCACATTTTTCCACTTCGGGAACAGATTCCTTGATGGGTTTTCCCATCTCAATTGTTATGATGCGACCCAGTTCATCCTTCTCTTTTCTCAGCTGTGCTGCTGCCATTTTGAGATGGTGAGCCCTTTCTGAAATATCGAGATCTTTCCATTCAAGAAAAGTGGACCTTGCCCTTGTTAATGTCTGGTCAATCCTTTCCCCCGAATAAAGTTCAAATTCCTCATTAATTTCCCCTGTTGCCGGATTCCTGGAAACCATTTTCTTCATGTAATCACTCCCAAATAAGCGGAGGAATACAAGCCCATACCCTGATTCACAGGGTTTTTCAAATCCTCCTGATTCACCAGTAATAATGATGTTAACGATGCAATATAAAACAAATTGTGAGAGAGTTCAATACAATTTCATGGATCTTACATGCATGAACTCGTATAATCCGAAATCTGAGAGCTCACGCCCCATCCCGCTATGCTTCATCCCACCAAACGGCAGGCAGGCATCGGGCCTAAAAAAACCGTTAACTCCCACAATTCCAGCATGTACCTTCTTTGCGAAGGACATGCCTTCTTCCTTATCTCCTGACCAGACGCTGCCACCCAGACCGTAGGGTGTTGCGTTGGCAAGCCGGATTGCTTCACCTCTATCTTTGAAAGTTACTATCGGCGCCACAGGACCAAATGTCTCCTCCTGCATAACAGGCATGTCGGTATTAGCATTGGACAAAATTACAGGGGAATAAAAGAAGCCCTTCCCTTCAACCGGACCGCCTTCCAGCTCAAGTTTTGCCCCCATAGCAAGTGATTTGCGAACCTGCATATCCAGCTCTTTAACCTGTGAAGGCCTCACCATAGGACCAATGTCAGTATCCTCATCAAAGGGATTCCCGACTTTCATTTTCATTGTCTCTTCAACAAACCCGGCTGTGAATTCATCAGCTATGGATTCATGCACAATGAAACGCTTCGAGGCAATACATGTCTGTCCCGTATTGATGAAACGACTTGGTGCAGCCACTTTCACTGCCTCCCTAACATCGGCATCCTCCAGTACGACAAAAGGATCGCTTCCACCTAGTTCCAATACGAATTTTTTCATGTGGGATGCCGCTTCAACAGCAATTTTACGACCGGAATTTGTGCCTCCTGTAAATGAAACTGCTGAAATCTTGTCGGAGCCGATTAATGAAGAAGCTGTTGAGGAATCGGTCAGCAAGGTCTGGAATACACCCTCAGGAACTCCTGCCTCAATGAAAAGTTCCTCCATTTTCAGGGCACATTCCGGCACATAGCTGGAATGTTTGAGCAGTATCACATTGCCTCCAACAAGGATATGGGATGCAGCACTTAGCACCTGCCAGAATGGGAAATTCCATGGTTTAATGCAGAGTACAGTTCCCATGGGTTCAAAGAAAATTGTGGATTTTTCAGCATCCGTTTCCTCTTCACGGGATGCAAGCAAACGCTCTGCATGGTCAGCGTAATAGTCAAAAATCACCGCACATTTGGAAATTTCCGCCCTTGCCTGCTTAATGGGTTTCCCCATCTCCATGGTAATAAGGTGGCCAAGTTCCTCTTTGTTCCCACGCAACAGAGAAGATATATTCCTCAGGTAATCGGTCCTTTCAGAAATATCAAAACTGCTCCACTGTTCAAATGCTGAGCCTGATTTCTGAACTTTCTCCGCAATTTCTTCCTGCGAATGGGGAGCAAATTCCCTGTTTATCTGGCCGGTAGCGGGATTGATTGAGGAAATGGATTTCATAACTCCAATTTAATGGTTGATGGAATATAATGGTAATCCGGTTTCCTCTTGATCCTGAAGAAAGAATTATCTGTTTGTGAACTAATGATCATGCGGAAGTGGATCTTATGGATTACAAAACATATAATCCGGTAAAAGCAGTGGGTTTTGCTTTATTCCTCTGGATTTTAGGGTTTGTCTGGGGAACAGTTGTTTTCATGACACCGCAATTGATGGCTTTTGAAGAAATAACATATATTTCACAATTTCCTGCCATCAGTTTCCCGTTAATCATTGTGTATGCCATCCTGACAATATACTTCTCAAGAAACTACCTGAAACCCATGCAATCCCGGGTTTACGCAGGATACAAACTGGGATTTACCCTCTTTCTCGTGAACATCGTACTTGATGGCCTGATATATGCACTAGTTTTCGGAACAAGAGAGTTCTTTTCCTATCTTTCCGTCTGGCTGGCTTATGTGCTGATAATGGTAATACCCTGGGGCGTTGCGGTAAGAATGGAAGGGCACAAATAACTTCATTCTTTATTCATATCCTCGTCCCGATAACGCCTGCTGGCTTCTGAGCCAAGGCTCCTCCGGTAGTCGCTACGAATTTGTTTTCGGCTGCTTTTGACAAGCAACTCTTCGAGTTCTTCATCGGATAGACTTTCTTGAGACAAGTTTAAAAATCCCCTACAAATCTGAAAAATATCTGCTCTGTTTTGTCTATTTTTATAATTAGGAGAGACTACCAATTACCCTAATTGTCAATTTCATTAAGATCAAAGATTCATCCTCGCTAATTTCATGCCTACAATCGTGGATCAATGAATTTCGATCTGATCTTAGTCCATGCAAATAATGTTTATTTGATTCACTGATAAAACCATCTTTTTTTGCTTTTTCTACCATATCATAAAATGTCATTTTATCCCCATATTTCAATGACAAAATGTTTTCAATGGTTGCTATGGCAAAAACACATGCTGCACGATTAAATCCATAAAGAAACATGTTAAAAGCTTCATTAAACAAACTTTTGGCAGCAGGATGCACATCCAAGAACCCCAGCCCAGAAGTATCACCTAATTTAGCTCTGTTTTGTTCAAGATAATTCATCATTTCCCTGTATTTTTCAGCATCTTCAATGGCTTTACTGTGCTCTTCTTTAAGATGTTTTGTTTCGAGTAATAATCTATCGTAATTAGCTATTTTCTGCTTATCTTCTGGCTTTGTAGATGCAAAAACCGCTCCAAGAATTCCTCCAAGAATTAATGCACCGGCAGCTGCCCCGGAATCATCTTCATAATGATCATCTTCATACATCCCATAACCTCTTAAAATTTCTATTTTTATACAAATTTACAAGAAGTATTTTAAACTTATTCCTTAAGAGTTGATGCACCTTGTATAATGTGATGAAAGCTGAAACCCCATACCTATAAATTCCCAAACCCCAAATTCCCTTACATGCAGCAATTACTTGACACGGCAGAAAAGATTCGCACAATGGAAATCAGGGGAGCAGGCAGGATAGCTGTTGCAGCCGCCGGCGCACTCAGGGATTATGTGAAGGATTTACAGGTTTCATCCTTTGAAGAGTTTGAGACAAAGGTTGCAGAAGCCTCCCGGATTCTTGTGGAAACCCGCCCAACTGCAGTATCCCTTCCAAACGCTGTGAAACTTGCCGGCAGGTATGATGCATCAACTATCGAGGAAGCTCGTGAGCAGATAATTGCCAGCGCTAATGAATTCATCGAGAGAGCCGAGAAAGCACTGGATACTATCGCTGAAATCGGGGCAAAGCGCCTGAAAGATGGCGACGTTGTGATGACACACTGCAATTCCCATGCCGCCATCGCAATCATAAAAGCTGCACACAAACAGGGTAAGAACATCAGGGTTTACGCCACCGAATCACGTCCTCGCAGGCAGGGATTCATCACAATCCGGGAACTCAATGATGCAGGAGTTCCAACAACACTCATCGTCGATTCTGCCGTGCGCCTGACAATGAAAGAAGTGGATGTTGTAATCGTGGGTGCGGATTCAATTACCGCAAACGGTGCACTGGTTAACAAAATCGGGACATCCCAGCTTGCACTGGCCGCAAAAGAAGCCCGGGTGAATTTCATATCCGCTGCCGAGACTTACAAATTCCATCCTAAAACTGTCATGGGGGACATGATTGAAATTGAAGACCGGTCTCCTGACGAAGTCATTGATCCCGAAATAATGGAAAAACTGCCGAATGTAAAAGTCAGCAACCCTGCATTTGATGTTACACCGGCAGAATATATCGATCTCATCGTCACCGATGCAGGAGCATTTCCGCCAGCGATGGCATTTGTTGTTATCAGGGATTACCTCGGGCTGGATCTTCTTGAGAATTAAAAGTAGATTATTTCTTCCTTTTTTCCAGGTTCGCATCGGACCAGTTCCACCACTTGAGCAATTCCGGATCATGGTTTTTGTGGGATGCATAGTAGACAGCTTCCCTGAAACCGTACAATACACACCTGTCAACATGATGACCTGCCAGATCCATTAATTCAAGGTAAAGCAACTCGGGATCTTTTCCTTTGAGATCAGCAATGGAATGAATTCCTAAATCCCATAAATTAGTAGCGGACTTTACCCCGAATCCCGGTATTTGGGTTAGCTCATCAAGTGCTTTTTCTTTTTCCGATATCCTCCCCTGCTTTTTCATACCTTTCCCACCGTTGCAACATAAATTGCAAACTCTTCCTCGCCATCAGCACCCAGCAGATCGTTTAATTCATCATCCAGAAAAGCAGCAATCGCACATACTCCACAACCTATGGATTCAGCACTCAGGTACAGATTCTGGCACACATGCCCAGCATCCAGATGCAGATACCGATATCCTCTTTCACCATACCTGTAAGTCATCCTGTAGGCAACCGCCGTCCAGATGAAAGTAACTGTATTTTTCTTAACAAAATCCTGACCAAGACAGGCTTTGGCAATCCTGTCGGAAATACCTGCGTCTGTATTTACTTGTAACAGCTTGTGCTCGATTGGAAGAAAGCGGTATAGACCGGACTCAAGACCTTTGACATTGTTTGCAAGAATATATGTCTCAAGCGCATGTCTGGCGCCTGCCGAGGGCACTGTCCTGAAAGTAGCAGCATCCCGAATCACTTTCTTTACACCCTGTGTACACCAGAGCAGATATGAAAGCTCTTCCATAGAGATGGGTTCAGTGGAATAATCACGAACACTGATACGCTTTTCAATTGCATCCGTTACAGTGATATTGGCCGTAGAAACCGATTCCAGATCAGGAAGATCTATCAGCACATCGGTGTCAGCATACTCCAGTTCAAGCGGTGGATATGGATAACCCAAAGATTGATCAGACCTCATGAGATTTTGAAACTTGGTTTTTTCCAGAAACTCTTTTCCAATTGTCATTTTGTACCCCCATAGTTAGTGGGAGATACAATCTTTTATTATTTGTCGTTCGGGAAATTGGGAAAAGCGGTGGCAATCCTGTCAACGTTTGGAACAAATTGATTCCTTTTCTGACAAAACCATGCCTTCAAAAAAAGGAAAAAAGCTGGTTTTCCAGCTTATAGCTGTTGAAAATGTGATTTGTAGTCACTTCAAATCAGTTCACGATCTCAAAACCCCAAACGGGGAATCCTCATAGTAGCTTACGAAACCCTTTACATCCTCTGATGTGGATTCCGAGCCGAAAAGCAAGCTTGTCAGTGATGGACGGTTCACATAATAAACATCCGGTTCGCCTTCAATTCCCCCAAGTTCTGCCGCAATATCGATTGCATCGTAGAGGCTACCGAATTCATCGACAAGGCCTATACGCTTTGCAGCAGTTCCTGTATAAATCCTGCCGTCTGCGATTTCCTTGACCTCATCGACAGTCATGTTGCGCCCTTCAGCAACATCTGCCACAAAAAGTTCAAAGGATTCGTTGATTACCTCATCGGCATAAGCCTTCTCCTCATCGGTAAGCCCACGCCATGAACCACCCATATCCTTGAATTCGCCTGACTTGGCGATATAATACTCAATTCCTTCTTCTTCGTAGTAAGCAGACATGTTTACGAAAGTCCAGATCACTCCGATACTGCCGGTAATTGTGTTAGGGTTTACAACAATAACATCTGAGGCTGAAGAAGCATGATAGGCAGCACTGGCACCCAGATCACCCATGGAAACAACCACTGGTACACCCAGATCCTGAGCCCGGTTTATTTCGTTATAGATTTCTTCACCGGCAGCAGGCGAACCTCCGGGACTGTTGACGCGCAATACTATAGCTTTGACGCTTTCGTCATCAAGAGCCTCACGTATGCTTTCACTGATGTCTTCAGAAGTGGCATAGCCAAAACCTGCAGGAACACTGCCGGTTACCATGGTACCCTGAAGATAAATTACGGCGACCCTGTCACCCGAAGAATAAATATCTCCATCAAAGGAATAGATAATGGCTGCAAAACTAGCAAATATTATCATGAATAAAACAGCAACAATTGCCACATATTTGACCCAGCTGTTATTCTTTGGTTGTTGGGGAGGGGGAGTATATGCAGGTTTTTCCAGAACAGGTTTGTCCCTAAACGGTGGGATTGTTTCATCGGCTTCATCAGGAACAAGTTCAACTGGAGGAATATCGACTTCTTCCCCGGGAACTTCGTCTTCAATTTCAGTATAAACATCAGAATAGCTTTCCGAGAATTCTTCGGAGTTGTCTTCAGGTTCAATGTAAGAGTATGAAGCAGACTCTTCTTCCTGAATTGGCTCATTTCCCTCTTCAGGCGTTTTGCCAGGATTATCAGTATCAGTCATCAAACTCCCCTTTTTAGGTGTAAAAGATACGAAGCCGGACATTAAAAACTTTCCCGATAAATCGGTTAACAAGCGAAACGTATTTTATAATTGCCTCCAATCCCATTGAAATATTGTTTACTCATATCATCCATAGCGGAGTATCAAAATGTCACAATTCCCATCCGATAAACCTGTACTTGTAACATGCGGGCTTCCTTACGCCAACGGAATGGCACATGTCGGGCATCTGCGAACCTATATCCCGGCAGATATTTTCGTGCGTTCATTAAAAAAAATGGGACAGGAAGTCACCTTTGTTTGCGGTTCCGATACCCACGGAACTCCAATTGTATTCAATGCAGAGGAACTGAATACCACTCCTAAAGAACTCATTAAGATTTACCACAAGCACTTTGATGAGACATTCAAGAAAGTGGGAGTGAAATTCGATGCATTCGGTACTACCGATGATCCTACAAATCACAATCGTACAACCGATATTGTGAACAAGTTAATCGAAAACGGCTATGTGTTCCCAAAAACTATCGAGATAGCCTACTGTTCTTCATGCGATCGTTTCCTTCCTGACAGGTATGTAAAGGGTGTCTGCCCTCACTGTAAAAAGGAAGCAAGGGGGGACGAGTGTGATCAGGGATGTGGAAAGCACCTTGAACCCGGGGAACTGGAATCCCCTACCTGTACAACCTGTGGCGGACCTGCTGAATACAGAAAACAGGAACATTTTTTCTTCAAACTATCCGAATTCAAGGATTTCCTGATAGAGCATCTTGAAAAACTCGGCGGAACAACCAATGCAAGGAACTATGCACTGGGATGGATCAAGCAGGAACTCACTGACTGGTGTATTACCCGAAACCTTGAATGGGGAGTCAAATTCCCGGGACATGACGACCTTGTGGTTTATGTCTGGGTGGATGCTCCTATAGGATACATCGCATTTACTGAAGAATGGGCAGAAGCCAACAATGAAAGCTGGGAGAAATTCTGGAAAGACGACGGTCGTATCGTCCACTTCATCGGCGGAGATATCATCTACCACCACTGCATCTTCTGGCCGGCAATGCTTAAAGGTGCAGGATACAGCCAGCCATGGGCAGTTGTTGCTTCGGGCATGGTGAAAATTGAGGATAAGACATTCTCCAAGAGCCGCGGATATGTGGTATGGGTCGGCGAGGACTATCTTGACCACGGATTCCACCCGGATCTGCTTCGCTACTATCTTGCAAGCTACACATCCCACACAAAGGAACTCAATTTCTCATGGAAGGTATTCCAGGATAAGATCAACACAGAACTAGTAGGTGTTTTTGGAAACTTCCTTTACAGGACACTTCTGTTCACTTTCAAGAATTTCAAGGAAATTCCTGAAGGGGAAATCAAAAAGGAAACACTGGATGAGATTGCTAAGACCATTGAATCCACCAATGAAGCAATGGAGAACTACGAGTTCAAGAAGTATGCAGACACTGCAATGGCCCTTGCATCATACGGAAACACATACTTCCAGTCCAACGAGCCATGGAAGCTTGTCAAGGAAGACAAGGATGCATGCGGCGAGGTTATTGCAAACTGTATCCAGATTGCAAAAGCGCTTTGCCTGCTCTTTGAACCGATCCTGCCAGAGAAGATGGAAGATGCATGGGAACAAATCGGCATGGAAACCGATGTTCACACAGCAGGATATGCCGAAGGTCTGGTGCCTGTAGTAAGTGGAACCGCTCTCGCAAAACCATCCATCCTCTTTGAGAAAATAGAGGATGAAAAAACTGAAGAAATGGAAGCCATTGCTACCGGAAGGGTGAAAGCAGCTATGGAAAAAGAGAGTGGAACCGGGAAGAAAAAAGAGATTAAGGAGATGAAAGAACTGATTACATTTGATGACTTTTCAAAGCTTGACCTGCGTGTCGGAACAATTGTGAATGCCGAGAAGATCAAGAAATCCAAGAAACTGCTTCGCCTTGAAGTTGATCTCGGGGAAGAAAACCTACGCCAGGTTGTTGCAGGAATTGCACTAACTCATGACCCTGAGGACGTTAAGGGCAAGCAGGTAATTGTTCTTGTAAACCTTGAGCCTGCCAAATTGTGTGGCGTGGAATCCCATGGCATGGTACTTGCAGGTGTTGACGATGAAGGCAATGCAATTCTTCTTCAGCCGGAGAAGGAAGCAGATGCCGGTACAAATATTGGTTAAATTAAAAGAAAAAAGACAATCGTGATGGGTTTACTCACCCATCACCAATTCAAGATAGGATTTCCTTATGGAATCTTCGGCTCCAAGTCCGAATTTCTCCATAAGTTCAAAAAGCCTGTCACGGCTTTCTTCTATGCTTTTGTCTGAAAACAGTTCGAATTCGATGAATTCACCCAGGTTAGGCACCTGATCGACGCACACGGTTATGTCGCCGACTTTGTAGACATCACGAACTTTCTCAACTGTTGCTGTTTTGGTAAAACCCAGTCTTTCCAGAATTGCCTGAGTTGAATCCCATTCCACTGTCGTCTGGAGTTCTTCACGGCTTTTGGTCAGTTCGTCCAGTTTTTCACCTTTGTATGTCATAACTGAACGACCGTTAACCAATCGAAGTCTGAGGGCCTCATCTGTTACGGCGAAATCGCGGTGAGGAGCATTGTAATAGATATCGTAATGCTCCTCGGATTCCACAAATTCCGCGTTTAGTTCTTCTAAAACTTCCCTTGCGCGGGCAATAGGAAGCTTCGCCTTGACCTCTACTTCGATCATAGGATCAGACCGGAGTAAACTTTGTTCCGTAATAGATCATCCCGTTTTCTCCGCTTTCACCTAACTTGCGGAAAACCGGGCGGACCCTTGTCCCTATATCCACTTCATCGATTTCTGCTACAATCTGTGAAGTGAGTCTGGGACCTTCATCAAGTTTCACAATTCCCAGCACATAAGGAGTCTGGTGTTCAAACCCTTCTGCTGCGGTGTGAATTATTGTATAGGAAACAATTTCGCCATCGCCCTTGAATTTGTAAGGCTCCAGCTCGCCACCCCTCCTACAGAAAGGGCAGGTGTTCCTTGGCGGGTAATAATATTCATTACAGCTTTCGCAATGGGTTCCAATGAGATTATACCTCTGAACCTGCTGTCTCCAGAATCTTGGTACTGACATTTTTCTCACCTATCCCTCGAAAGTATGTGAACCAATGCGGTAGCACCTGAACCACCCACATTGTGGGTCATGCCGATTTCCGCACCGTCAACCTGACGTTTGCCTGCTTCACCGCGAAGCTGCGTTACAATTTCAGCAGCCTGCTTAACACCTGTGGCACCCACCGGGTGACCGCATGCCTTCAATCCACCGGAAGTATTTATTGGGATACTGCCACCGATGGCTGTCTGTCCTTCCTCGGTGAATTTGCCACCCTGTCCTTTTTCCGCAAAACCGAGATCCTCAATCGCACAGATTTCTGCAATTGTGAAGCAGTCATGCACCTCGACTACATCAATGTCTTTCGGCCCTACGCCTGCCATATCATATGCACGATTTGCAGCAGATACAGTGGCATCAAGAGTAGTCAAATCGCGACGGTCATGCAATGCGATAGTGTCACTTGCCTGTGCGGTTGCCTTCACATAAATCGGAGTATCCGTATATTCATGTGCAACATCCGCAGGAGCCAAAACGACTGCTGCTGCACCGTCTGTAATCGGAGAACAGTCGAATATGTGCAACGGATCAGCAACCATTACGGATTTGAGTACCTGTTCGACAGATATTTTACTGCGATACTGGGCAATCGGGTTCATTGAACCGTTTTCGTGGTTTTTAACTGCAACCTGTGCGAGTTGTTCGCTTGTGGTTCCATAGCGATGCATGTGCAAGCGAGCAATCATTGCATAGAGTCCCGGGAATGTTGCACCCATCATGCCTTCCCATTCACGATCCGCTGCTGCCGCCAGAGCCGTTGAAGCACTGCTGGAGGAAACATCAGTCATCTTTTCCACACCTGCTGCCACAACAATATCATTGTGACCGGAAGCAACAGCCAGTATTCCCTGCCTCAGGGCAAGTCCGCCAGATGCGCAGGCAGCTTCCACACGTGTTGAAGGAACATGCAGCTCACCGGCAAGACCGGAATAATCTGCAATTAAAGCACCAATATGCTCCTGTTCCACGAACTGCCCTCCGCTCATATTTCCGACGAAGATACTGTCAATTGACTCTCCGTAAACCATGGCGTCTTCAAGGGCACCTACACCAGCTTCTACAACAATATCCCTGAAGGATCTGTCCCACATTTCTCCGAATTTGGTGGTTTTTACACCGATAATAGCTACGTCTCTCATGATATTCTCCCCTCAGCGTTTTATCTTACCCTTGTGTTTTGCATACATGGCATAGTCCATGTAAACAGGGTTTGCAAGCAGTTCTTCTACTTTCGGGGCTTTATCCCTGACTTCATCAATTCTGTCGGTTACACGGAAACTGAAAGCATCCCCGCCTGCACCGGATCCAAATGCAGTTGCGAATATCCTGTCACCCGGCTTTGCCTGATCAAGAGTTGCTGCAATTCCCATCATACAGGAACCGGAATATGTGTTTCCTAACCTTGGGACAACAAGACCCGGCTTGATCTGCTCTTTGCTGAAACCGAGCATTTTTGCTACCTTTTGAGGGAATTTGCCGTTTGGCTGGTGGAATACTGCGTTATCGTAATCCTCCGGAGAGGTTCCTATCTTATCCATGAGACCCCTGGCAGCACCGGTTACGTGTTTGAAGTAACCCGGCTCTCCAGTAAAACGACCTCCGTGTTCAGGGTATGGCATTCCCTCACGTCTCCAGAAATCAGGAGTATCTGTAGTAAATGAAAAGGTATCTTCGATTACCGCAATCATCTCGGATTCATTGCTTCCGATAATGTAGGCAGCTCCCCCCGCAGCGGCGGTGTATTCAAGTGCATCTCCCGGAGCGCCCTGTGAAACGTCAGCTCCAATTGCAATTCCAAGATCCGCCATTCCGGATTGTACTAATCCCATACATGCCTGAATTCCGGCTGTACCGGCCTTACATGCAAATTCAAAGTCTGCCGCAGTCATTGCCGGAGTAGCTTCAATTGCCTCGGCAACAATAGTACTGGTAGGTTTGACAGCATAAGGATGGCTTTCGGAACCTGTGTAAACCGCCTCAATTCGGGAAGGATCTACTCCTGCTCTGCAAATGGCTGCCCTTGCCGCCTCAACTGCGATTGTAGCCGTGTCCTCATCAAGACCAGGTACGGACTTCTCATTAACCATAAGACCTGCACTCAGGATTTCGGCGTCATCTCCCCAAACCCTGGCTATGTCTTCGACTTTTATACGATATTTGGGGATGTAGGCCCCGTAAGAAACTATCCCAACACTCATTGTTGAAATCACCTTTTTGATAGACGTGATTTATTCCATCACATGGTACTGGCTGTACTTTTTAAGCACATCCACAAGTTCATCAAGATCTTTCGTTGTTGCAAGCAAAGGTATCCTGTCAACCTCTGCCATCTTCTTTGCCATAGGATCCACGTTCTTTGCCGAAATCCCATGAAGCACAACTGCCGCAGGTTTCAGGGTTGTCACCCGGATAGCAACCATCGGGGATTTCCCCGTGCTTACTTTGGTGAAAACCATTGCCCGCTCGGTACTCCACCCATATAATTTCTGGAATTCGTGTGAAGACAGCTCAACAATTGCCTTCCGGCTGTCCACTACCGTGAAACCGTAAAGGGGTTTTTCACTACCCTTGTTAACAAAATCCGCATCTATCAGCGTGGCAAGCTTTGCCAGCTGCATGGGATACGTGTATTCATAAGTTGCGTAAACCGCTCTTGATGCGATTTCGCTGGAAAGCATCCCTTCATAAGCATGGATTTTCTGTCCTCCGTTGGACTCATCTATGTCCAGGAGTGCTTCCACTATCTTACTGACAATCAGCGTCCCCGGAGATTTCCTCCTCCCGCTTTCATAATCGCTGATTACCGATGGCGAAACTCCCAGATAACCTGATAGATCAGTCTGGGCAATATCAAAATTGAGCCGCCATTTTTTGAGTGCCTCACCGGGTTTGTCGGAAAGGGTAATTTCCCCTGCCATCTTCTCGGCCAGACGCCTCCGAACGTTTTCTTTGGATATGTCCTCGTCCATGGGTTAGATTAGATATAACCAGAACGCATATATATTTAGCGAATGGCGATTCGACTATTGTCGATGATGAGTTTTATATGCCTGTACATTGCACAATAACTTAATGCCAGAAAATATTCCACAAATTTTGAATAAACTATCCGATGTTGCCCTTTACCTTCGATGTCCAAGGAAAGTATACTTCGAATACAGAGAAAATGAGAGGGAAATGCAACCTGTGCTTTTCGCAAAGCATCTCCTTATCAAAGAACTGGCATATTCATACCATGAATTACTTGATAGCGCATCCGACAGGAACGAACTGGTAAATTCAATGCAAGAAAAGCTGTATGAAGCAGCAGCCGATTTTGTCCATATTTATGCAGCAGAAGCCGAGGACCTTGCCAGCACAGACATTCAGGAAAATGTAGCCGAAATCACCGGGTTGCTGGAAGAAATCGCTTCGAACCTGATGGCGCACTGTGATGAACACGGGAAGAAAAAAGCAATCAATATGATTACTCCCGTGGAAATTGAACTCATCCTTTCAAACGAAGCCATCAAACTAACCGGACAAATCCCTGCAATTGTAGAACTGGATGAAACACCATCTCCAATGCTGATTAAAACAGGCAATGCTCCTGAAAGCGGCATCTGGAAAAATGATCGCATACACCTTGCAGCAAGTAGCCTGCTTTTAGCGGAATACTCCGGAACACATGCTGCCGAGGGTATCGTGCAGTATGCAGCCTCCGGAAACATAAGAAGAACAAGGATCCATACTGCAGACAGGCGCAATGCCCTCAATGTCATCAAGAAAATTGAGAAAATAAAAAAGGGAAAAATGCCGGAGAGAAAAGAAAACCCTCTGTGCGAAAGCTGCGAATTCCGGGAAAGCTGTATCAGTAAGCCCACATCCCTTGCTTCTCGATTATTCTGATGTGGCAAAACCTATATCTAGAATCAAAGGTTCATCCGGCTTAATGTCAAAACCTGTCTATCTTGGAGACCTTTTGCTTTACTGGTGCCCGGATTGTAATGTGCCTGTGCTTGGAAAGAAATGCGGATGCGGCAAGAAAACATTCCATGTGGAAATCACGCCTCCGGGAGACATACGTCCTGCTTTTGAACATGATATCGAGCACATCAACCGGATTGCAAAGGAGCAGTTCAATCGGCCACTACTTGCAGAAAACAGTGTTGTTGTCCTTAACAAGGCTCCATATGACGACAGGATGGACGAAATAATTGCAGACGGACAGGTAATCGCAAGCATCAGGTATGAGACCGAGAAACTGCGATGGATGATGCTTCCGAGGATTGAGGGCGCAAAGAGAATCGTTTCCATGGAAGGAGACGAACTGAAAAAATGGGTTTTGATTGAAGACGAGGTTGAAAAATTCCTACTTAAAGGTGCAAGCCTGCTCGCACCCGGTGTTCTTGATGCAGAGCCTTCCATTGAACTCGACGATGAAGTAATTATCATTAACTCTGAAAAGAGAGTGATTGCAACCGGAAGGGCCCGGATGAGCGGCCCGGAGATGGCAGAGGCAAAGAAAGGAATTGCTGTTAAGCCCCGCAAGAAGGACAAGGGCAAGAAAGCACCTGAAGTGACACCTGCCTTCAAAAGCTGGGAAGACGTTATTGAGGCGAATTCACAAATTCTGGAAAAGTTCCAGAACGAGGCATACGAGTTTATTCACAATACCGTCGAGAAGGTGGACAGGCCACTTTCAGTATCCTATTCCGGGGGGAAAGACAGTCTAGCCACATTGCATCTTGTGCATGAATGCACCAACGATTATGAGATTATTTTTGCAGATACCGGACTGGAATTCCCTGAAACCCTGCAGAATGTGGAAGATGTCGCTGAATTTTACGACAAGACTCCAACTGTAAAAAGTGTTGGAAATGCATTCTGGGAATCCGTTGATGATTTCGGACCACCATCCCTTGAGATGCGCTGGTGCTGCAAGGTCTGCAAACTTGGGCCCATCACACAGTTGATAGAGGACAATTTCGACGAAGGCTGTCTGACATTCGTGGGACAGCGCAAGTACGAATCCGCCACCCGTGCACGAAGCAATCGAGTCTGGAAGAATCCCTGGGTGGCAAACCAGACTGCAGCATCCCCAATACAGGATTGGACTGCCTTGCATGTCTGGCTATACATTTTCAAGAACAAACTGCCTTACAATCCGCTTTACGGCAAAGGCTTCGACCGTATCGGCTGCTGGCTCTGCCCGTCTTCCTCGCTGGCAGATCTAATGAACCTTAAGGAAACTCACCCTGAACTTGACGACAGACTTTCCGAAATGCTCCTCAAGTATGCGGAGAAGATGGGGCTTGATCCCGGGTGGGCTGAGTACGGGATGTGGAGATGGAAGAAACATCCCCCAGCCATACAGGAAATGGCTGAGAAGCTGGATATCACCATCCTTCCAACCAGAAAAGACGATACAAAACTCACATTCACTTCGAGTTCAGGCTACAGGCCATGCAAAAACGGAGAGATTACAGCAGAAGGAAGTTTTTCTGCAGCTCTTGATCTCGATCACATCAGGGATACCGGCATGACGATTACCGTCGGGAAAACAGGATACATGTCAGGAGTTGCCCACATCCGTTCCGATGAAAAATCGGTCCAGCTTTTTGCTTCCGGGAACATTGTTTCAAGGGCAAAATCCGAGGAAGAGGCAAAAGCCCTGCTTACCAAAACCAGGAAAACCGTGCTTCGGGTACTCGGGTGCGTGGGCTGCGGTGTTTGTGTTGGAAGGTGTCCTGTGAGTGCTATTTCCCTGAAGGAGAAGCAGGCTTATGTTGACGAGAGTTGCACAAGCTGTGGCAACTGCATTGACAGCTGCCCTGTGGTGAAATTCCAGTGATACTAGGACAAATGCAAAGGGCCTACGCCCCCTTCACTGAAGTAATAGGACTCGGCAATCAGTTGTGCGAAAGATGATTTTTGTTTTGAAATATCAGTAGTGCCTGTTGTCCCATAATAGACTATGAAATAGTCATTTGAGATTTCAACAAAAGGTTCACTGTAAACCACAAAATAACCTGATGTTGCTTCACTTTCATAGCTGGTGGCATTGAATGTTTTTGGCCCATATGTTGGACGCCAGTAATCATTCGGACTCAACTTATTCTTGAGTTCCCGGGCTTTGATTACCTCTTTCATTTCTTCGTTGATATCAAATTCCACAGTGCTGACAGTGCCAGACTCAAGAAGGTATGCAGACAACGTGTCTTCCGCGTTCTGGAAAGACTCCTTGTCACTAAAAAACCATGAGCAGATAATCATTCCTGCAAGAGTATCATCACTTGTAGAAGAATCAGTATTCACAAACAGTACAGGAATAGGATATTCTACCTGATGCACGAAGTATTCACTGCTGGCAGAATATTCAGATATATCCGGGAAATAAGCGAGATAGCTGTTATTTTTCTGCATCGAATCCGGGAAATAAACCTCCGGCATTTCTTCAAATGCTGGTATGTGCCACCCTAGAGAGAAAACGGAAAGGGCTGTCAAAACCAATAGTCCTAACATCAGAGGTATTAGGGCTGCAACAAGTAATGTCCGGGACCGTAGCGAAAAAATTGAAAACATTGATTTAAAAGTATCATATGTTTTACATAATAAATTTATCACTACATCTAATAAATAGGCAATGTATGATCTGGAGATAAACTCATACCAGAACATTTATACCCTACTTCTAACAATGGGACTTGGTGATTTTTTGGTAAAAAGGGCATTGCTGAGCGTTTCCGACAAAACTGGAATTGTCGAATTTGCGCGCGGGCTCAAGCAACTTGACATAGAGATTATATCCACCGGAGGCACAGCAAGAATCCTCCGTGACGAAGGCATAGAAACAACTGACGTATCAGAGGTCACCGGATTCCCCGAAATGATGGGAGGCCGGGTTAAAACACTTCATCCACACATCCACGGCGGACTGCTGTGCATGAGAGAAAACCCGGATCATGTGGAAGATGCTGAGAGGCTTTCCATTGGACTTATCGATATGGTAGTAGTAAATCTCTATCCGTTTGAGATTACCATATCAAAGGACGAAGTAAATCTCGAGGAAGCCATTGAGAATATCGATATTGGCGGACCTACCCTCCTCAGGGCTGCTGCCAAGAATTACAGTGCAGTAACCGTTGTTTCCGATCCAGACGATTACGGACACATCCTCAAGGAGCTCCGCTCCACAGGTGTTACTTCCATCGAAACAAGGGAGAAACTTGCAGTCAAGGCATTCAGGCACACTGCAAATTACGACAGCACAATCGACACCTACCTGAGCAGCACGCTGCTGGGCGAGGAAGCGCTTCGCATGAATTTCACCGAGGGTACAAAATTAAGGTATGGTGAGAACTGGCACCAAGAAGCAATGTTCTACAGAGATACCAAAGTAACCGGACCCTCACTTGCCAACTGTCGCCAACTGCACGGCAAGGAACTTTCCTATAATAATTACATCGACGCCGACAATGCCCTCCAGACCGTGAAGGAAATCGGCAACGGCAACCCGGCTGTTGTTATTGTAAAGCACAACAACCCCTGCGGACTGGCCACAGGCAAAACCCTGGAGCAGGCATTACAGGCGGCATGGGACGGCGACCCAATTTCTGCATTCGGAAGCATTATCTGTACCAATACGGTCTTTGACCTGAAGGCTGCCGAGTACCTTAAGGGCAAATTTGTGGAAATCATTCTTGCACCGGGCTTTGAGCACGATGCACTGGAATATCTCAAAAACAAGAGCAAGGATCTCAGGTTACTGGAACTTCCACAGCTCAACGAGCCCTTTGACGTGGATTGCACTTACAAGTACGTCATCGGAGGCATGCTGAAGCAGTCGCGCAACATCGGCCTTTACGAGAAATGGGATTGTGTCACCGATGCAGCATTCCCTGAAGAAAAAAGGAAACTTGCAGAATTCTGCATTGCAGCCTGCAAGAGCACCAAATCCAATGCGGTAAACCTTGCATACGAATACGATGACGGATGCTACATTATGCTGGCAATGGGTGCAGGACAGCCTAACCGCGTGGATTCCATCCGCAAGCTTTCCGCAACCAAAGCCCGCGAGAACCTCAAACTAATCTACGAGAGGGAACAGCCCGACGTGGACTTTGAGGAATACTGCAACAAAATCATGTCCGAATGTGTCATGGCATCCGATGCGTTCTTCCCATTCGATGACAGCATCATCCATGCCAACGAGCACAATATCAAGTACATCGTATCTCCGGGCGGATCAATCCGCGACGCGGAAGTGATTGCCACTGCCAACAGGCTTGGTGTTTCACTTGTGTTTACCGGAATGAGGCATTTCCTTCACTGAGATGCCTTCACTTTTTTCTTTTTTGTACTTTGATTTTCGTAAAAAATGTGTTTTTGAGTTGTGAAATTCAAGAAATCACATCCACACAATCAAAAGGTATTTCATCTTTTCTCCACTTTCTTCTAATTAATTGAATGAAGTGGATTTTCATGCCTATATCAAACGATAAGCTAGCACAGAAAATTGAGAATACTTTGGAAATACCAATGATATTCTTAGCCATCCTTGTTTTGCCAATTGTTACAATTGAGCTTGGCATAATTGAGACAAATCCAGATTTGATGGCTACAGCACAACTTATCGACGACATAATCTGGTTTATATTTCTTGCAGAATACCTCATCTTGATTACACTTCACACCAACAAATCCACCTATACTCGAAACAATTGGTTTATGGTTTTGATACTGATTCTCACCCCTCCAATTATTGTACCGGAGAGCTTTGCTGCACTTAGATCACTCCGAGCATTGCGCACTCTTCGGGTTGCTAGAGGATTCAGAGTCTTGATTGCTTTTCACAGAGGACTAAAACCAATCTCCGATATTTTCCAGAAAAACTCACTTCATTATGTAACAAGCGTCTCAGTCTTCTTAATTGTAACAGCAGGAGTTGTTTTTAGCCATCTTGAACAAATGAAACCCTATGAAGGCATTTGGTGGGCTTTAACCACTGTAACAACTGTAGGCTATGGAGACCTCTATCCAGAAAGTGTCGAGGGGAGAATACTTGCTTTCTTTGTCATGTTAATAGGAATTGGATTCGTTTCCGTTCTAACTGCAAACATAGCCGCTTACTTCGTTGAATCAGACAATGAAAACGAGAAATATGCTACAGAGAGCGATATCAAAGCCTTGCTTCTCAAAATGGATGTATTGTCAGAAAAGATAGAAGAAATTGATAACAAGTTATCTGAAAAATAATACACTTACTGAGGTTTGAATCCCCATCGGAACACTATATTTTTTTTTAGATACTTATAAGTAATAATGCATAGCTCTAAATTATGGTGGCTATGACTTTTAACTATACAGATTTGAAAACATACAGAGTATTGATAATTCTTTTTCTTTCTATAGCTCTTCTTTCCTCGATTACCTTTGTGGCAGCGGCAGCTACAACGTATGATTTCCAGGATCCTGAAGGGAAATATACTTTCAAGTTCACTTTCCCTAATGAGGATATAGTAGAATGTGACCCGGCATTTCATGTCGAAGATTGGGGCGAACATATCAAATTTTCCGTGAATCAGGGACCCGAAAACGAGGACGGCGTAGAGGTTATAATTGAAGTTGAAGGAGCGGATGTCAAAGAATGGAGGCTCATCCAACGAGGCTATCCAATAAAAGACCGTTCCAATTCAACTAATGAATTCGCATTGTTTTATGCAAGTTCAGACTGTCCCCAGATTCGATTTTGTGGAGAAAGTGCACGTTATAATATAGCAGTCTCAAGTCAAGCGCCAAAGGGTTCTGCAGGCCTCAAATTTGTTCTAGTAGCTGTAGAAGATAATGAAGATGATTTTTTTATTGTTCCGGCATATGAAGAGATAAAATACGGCGAAACAATCGATTTCACTCTGAAAAAAGAGAGGAATGGTATCTATTCAGATGTAAGTAACCGGGATGTTGAATGGGGTGTTACCCAATCCAAATCAATTAGTAATTTCATATCAGATGGCATAGTTATAGGGACAATTGATAATGCTGGCGTTTTCAACTCAAATGGAGGTACTTTCACTTCTCAGGAAATAGGCAGTTGTACTGTTTACGCCAGAATGGATGATGATATAGTAGCTAAAGCTGAAGTAGATGTGAAATGCCCCTGTGACGATGAAGGAGATCTTCAGGAAATTATCCGACTTTACAAGCTTCGTATTGCTGAAGGTCCTTACCATAGGGATCTGAAAGCTGGAAAAATATCATTTCCTTATAGCAGTATGAATCCGGGTTATGCAAACAATTTGTATGCAGCCATGAACTATACAGAATATGGGGAATTTACCTGTGGAGCCTATCAGTCTTATGTCTTAGAATTCCTGAGTATCATGCAGTCTACTCCAGAAGAATGTCATCTATTGAACGGATATGACTTTGGTCCCATAGAAGGCTCATATGCTGGCCATCATGCTGTCGTCGTGTATCCTAAAGGAACTGACTGGAAAAAGACCGGAATAGTCTTTGACCCTTGGTATAACCAAAAACCTGAAGTGATGGATATCAATGTATGGGAAGATGTTTTTTCACCGATTGCAGGTGATACATCTCCTACCTATAGGAATGATTATAACACTACCAAAGATCCTAATGATTACAAGTATGCTCTATGGCCTGCAACCGAAGAGCTTATTCTGAGGACAAGTGCATTAATAGGCTTTGGTCAATGCCCGGTGAACATTCTGATCACTGACAGCAGTGGCCGCCAGATGGGTGCTGTTGACGATGATGAAATTGTCTCTGATATCCCGGGTGGTTACCTTTTAAGGATGGCTGATGAAGAAGGAGGATACTTGTGGTATTTCACCCTCCCGGCAACGGATGAATATGATGTTGACATCACAGCATTTGATGATGGTGATTTCGATTTCGTTGTAGTAAACAGCAATACGGAACAGGTGCAACTTTATGGTGAACATCCTATCGAGAAAGGAGAGGCCACAGAAGTTGAACTCAGTTCAGAGGATCCAACGGCACCAATGATATTACCGGACAAATCTGAAGTGATTCCTACTCTTGAAGTACTGGAGGTTCCGGAAATATCTACTCCAGGCACTGCAGCAAAAAAAGGGGAAATTTCGGGTTTTGAGCTCTTTACAACTGTCTTTGTGATCTTTGCAATTATGCTGTTCAGAAGGACGTAAAGCCGTATGTTTAAATGGACAAGTGGTATTTGCTTTTTCAAGCCACTTACCTTTTTTCTTTTTAGTGAATTTTACAAAACAATTATCTGCCATCGGCGGCAGAATTAATACCTGCATGAGACTTACTTTTGTAATCCTCTTCATCCTGGCTGCAATAATGATATCCGGATGCCTTGACGGTGAAACCACAAATAATTCATCGGAAATTGCATCGGAATACAACTCGAGCATTGCAGAAACTAATTAGTCGATTACTTCGGCTCAACAACCGGAAACCAACGAGTCTGAAGCCGTAATCGATCAAACAAAAGCATGCATTGTGGAGGACAGAGACTTCACATCCGGAATCGACTACCGGCAGGAAATGCGAATCTTTGTCATCAATATCGCTGCCTGCTCAAGAGCGCAGGATCCCGATTTCATGATAATCCCCCAGAACGGACAGGAATTGCTGACAGAAAACGGGGAAGCTGATGGAAATCCGGCAGAAACATACATTGATGCGATTGACGGGGTCGGCAGGGAAGACCTGTTTTACGGTTATGAAGATGACAACGAACCCACCCCACGGGATGAAAATGAGTACATGATAGGATTTCTCGATGTGGCGTTGGACAACGAAGTTGCCGTACTGGTAACCGATTACTGCTCCAATCACAACGACATGGATAAATCATATTCCGAAAACCACGACAACGGCTACATATCATTTACCGCCGACCACAGGGAACTGGACAACATTCCTGACTACCCCGGAAAACCTTACAGTTCCAATGACCTCGATATTGTATCACTAAACGATGCACAAAATTTCCTCTACCTGATCAATCCCGACGAGTATTCAGACAGAGAGGATTTCCTTGATTCAATCCGTGAAACGAATTACGACGTCATAATTCTGGATGCATTCTATGATGAATCACTGATCACAGCCAAAGAAGTAGCATCCCTGAAAACAAAGAGCAATGGTGGGCAGCGCCTCGTTATCGCCTACATGAGCATCGGGGAAGCCGAGGATTACAGGTATTATTGGCAGGATAGCTGGAACAACAATGAGCCATCATGGATTGAGGAAGAAAATCCCTACTGGGAAGGCAATTACAAAGTCCGCTACTGGGAAAGAGGATGGCAGGAGATCATATACGGCATTGATGAAGCCTATCTTCAGCTTATTCTCGATGCGGGATATGATGGTGTTTATCTGGACATAATTGATGCCTTTGAATATTTCGAGGAAAACGACTAAAAAATCAGGCGGAATTACTCCACCACATCCTCACCCGCCTTGTCGGAGCTTCCATTACCACATCATCACCATCTTTTCTGAGAATTGATTCAAGGTGCTCCCTCAGGATATCCTCCTGCTCGGGAGTGGAAATCCTGTAATGGGAATGGTAGTGTTTAACCGCTTCATCAAGTGATGAATAGCGTGTTGTGTGAGTTAATTCAAAAGTCTCGATATTTGGATAAATCCCCATATCGTAAAGGATATTGTAGATGATATTGCTTTTCGGGAATGGATGGTATTCCCTGTTGTGCAGAGCCGGCCAGATTTTACGATAATCTTCATCCCATGCAGTATCTCCGGCAAACCAGTAAATGTAAGCATTTCCGTTACTCACAGCCTGAATCTTCTCAATTGCCTGCTTCATATCAGGAACATGCAGTGAATAGGAAGCGATTATTACGTCATAGGGACCGGGAAGTTCCTTAACATCGATATCCTCCCATGCCTTCTTGATGTGAGTAATGTTAGAAAGGCCACTTTCCACGATATTTTCTTCCAGTACCTGCGTCATACCATCAGAAGGCTCAACTGCTGTCACATGGGCAACATGTTCAGCCAGAGGAAGTGCGAGGGAACCAGGACCTGCACCGATATCCAGAACCCTTGAATTCTCATTAAAATCGATTTCGCTGAAAGACTTCTCGATGCGTTTTTTATCTTTTCTTGAGGATTCCCAAAACTTCTTCGCATTCTCGTAGGTGCCCCAGATATCCTCCGCCTCCCCCAGGGCATTGGCATCCTCGTGTTGCATCATCTGGTCTTTCCAGACCTCTCCCCAATCAATATTCACGCCAGTCATGGGGAAAAGTAAACCTGACGGGTAAAAAAGCTGTTGCCCTTACTCGTATGGATAACCGGCAGCCACCCAATCGTTGAACCCGCCGTCGACATCGTAGATTACACAGAACCCGTTTTCCTCAAGAATGCCTGCGGCAGTGGTGCTGCGCCTGCCAGATCTGCAATAAACCAATAAAGGCTCATCTTTGGGAATTTCATCCAGCCTTTCGGAGATTTCGGATACCGGAATCAGGGTTGAATTTATGAGGTGGCCTGCTTCGTACTCCTGAACTGTCCTTACGTCAATAATGAACATCTCGCCAGTATCTACAAGAGCCTTGGCTTCATGGACGTTGATATCATAGATTCCGCACTCTGTAGCTGGAGCTGTTATAGTTGACTGTGGCTCTGTACAACCTGAAACTAGTGTGAAAAGTAAAAGAATTGCAATTAATTTTTTCATTCCGGATTCCTCATACAAAATTTATCGCCCTCAAGGGCAAACTGGTGATAAACATAACAATCTCTGCACAGGCAACCCTTGTCTTCTGCCGGGCTTTCAGCCACACCTCTTGCGCAATACATATACCTGTCATCGCCCGGATATGAAGGGCAGTTGGAACACCTGCATCCCTTTGAATGGTGGTACGAGGGACAAACACCGAAATACTTCCCCATACCCTTTTTCAGATCAGAATTAGCTTCCAAACAAATCCTCCTCAATCTATTCTCTGGGCGACAACACCCATATGATCAATATGGAAAGGTGAAAGATTTTGCTTCTTCACGATCTTCAATTTGATGCCCTGTGCAGCAGAGAGGATTTTCAGTTGCTCCTTGAAAATCTTCTCGGGAGCCACGGTAGAATCAACGCTTCGTGCCTTGATTGAAAGAAGGAGGTAGCCATCCTTTTTGAGGAATTGCTTCGCATTCTCAACAGCAATTTCCGCCTGGTTGGCCTGTGCAACATCCTGAAAAATAACATCCACAGGTTCCACGACATGTGCATAGGATACCGGTCTTGTGGCATCCGCAAGCAAAGGAACAATATTTTTCCGTGCATCGCAGAGCCGAAGAAGTTGTCTCATGGTGGAAGGCGCAAACTCAACTGCATAAACAACGCCTTCTGGAACCATATCTGACACATGGCTCACCGTGGTACCTGAAGCCGCACCGAGATATAGAACCCTGCTGTCCTTTGAAAAGGGCATCTGGAATTTCCTGACTGCCATTGCACCAAGCTTACTGCGACGCGGGTTCCAGATACGGTATTCAACAGAATCATCTTCGAGTGTTCTCTCACCATACACGGTATTTCCCGGAACAAGGTTTCGCGTGGCTATCTGCTTCTTCCTGCCACCCTGTGTTTCGTAGATACCACTCGAAATTTCCTGCACTCTCATTTATGTGCCTCCTTTTTCTGGCGGGATTCAATTGAAGCCACTTTTTTATCCAGCTCGTCTTTAATAGACGGATGGAATTCTCCTGAAAACGCATCCGTTCTGGCGGCGAGGCTTATTTTTGCGGCCAGCGCACGGGAAATTTTACCCCGGTTTCTTGGGGATGAACTTTTTACCAGCGGGTGATTGAAAATAATACCATGTTTTGGAGATGGTGCTTTTGAGCGAAGGTGCTTGAACAAGGCGTTGTTTGCACCAATTACCTGAACAGTGCTTGAAGGCATTGAAGCCAGCTTTTTGAGACTTCCTGCCATGCTCATGAGCCGTGCTCCGAGCAGAGGACCTGCCAGATAGCAAAGATTTGGAGCAACTTCTTCCATGTTGTCCCTGATGTATTGCTCAAGGGCAGAGCGACGCTCGTATAAAGATGAAATATCACCTGCAAAACCTTTCAGGATCAGGCCATCCTTTTCATTCATTGGGCAACCCATTGAATTCTTAGTAAGCTCATAAAAAGCATCATCCGGCGAAACATCATCCCTTAATCCCCTTGTTTCAACAAAGGATGCAAGATCGAATGTTTTTAGATCGAGTTCCGGAAAGTGATCCCCGTACCAGACCGAAAGGCGCTCTGCAAGCAGGTTTACTGCCTCGTCAACGTCATCAATTGCCCCAACAGCGTGGATAATCGGCAAGTCCGGAGTGTAGGATTCTTTTATGGATTCACGTGCTGCTTCCACACAGGCCTGCTGTAAAATTGAAAGGTATTCGGAATCATCTGCGGCAAAATCACATTTCCGGGCAAGCTCCCTCAACTCAACACCAGCAGGAAAAGCATTTGCTTTTTTCTGGATCTGGCGGATTCTTTCAGCAAGTTCTTTTGGATCCCTGCCTGAAAGATTGCATTTTTCTATATCTCCGTCATCGGAAATTTCCACTTCTCCAAACCAGTTATCCAATTTCAGACTTTATTCCTCCTGAATGGTTGCCCCGCAATTGTTGGCAGTTGTGAGCATGACAGTGCCACCAATTGTTTCGTCAAGGTATTCCTGCACCGATCCCTGGATTTGTCGCCCTTCGTTTTCAGACTCGACAAAACCGTAGATTGCAGGCCCGAAGGAACTCATTCCAGCACCAAAGGTACCTGCATTTCGCATAAATGTGATAAGTGATTTTACTTCCAGTGATTGCAGGCTTACCTCTTCCTTCTTGAAGCCCACAGTCTGGATATGATCAATCGATTCCCCAAAATTCTCGATATCCTGCTCTATTATTGCAGGCATCATCTGCATCAAGACAACATGTGATACTTCCTGTACTTCACGCAGAGGAATTGGACATTTTTCCTTGAAAATGTCGACTTCTGTTGAATCATGTGCTCCCTGTGTATCGGGTAATGCGAGAACAATGTGCCAGTCCGGGAAATCTTCCCTGAAAATAATTGGTGCAGGCGGAGCCTGACTTGCCGAGGAAGGAGAAAATGATCCTTTTTGGGAAAAACGGTGACCTCCATCCACAATAAAACCGCCTGTTTCAAAACCTGCAACACCGATGCCGGATGTTCCACCTCTGCCCACTGCAATACCTAGTTCCCTGACGGACATGCCAAGGTCATAAAGTTCATTTACAGCCGCTGCAGCACAAAGGGAGGCCTGTGTTCCTGAACCCAAACCCACGTGAGCGGGAACATCTTCTTCCACATGAATATGAATTCCCTTTCCTTCGGGAAGTACTGAAGATGCGGCTGACTTCATTCTTTCTGCAAGGAGAGATGAGCCTGTAATTTCCACTTTTTCTGCAATCTCAGCACGTATGTGAGTGTGAGGATCTTCAAGACAGATTCCCATGCCACCGTCTATGCGCCCCAGCGACGCATTCAGATCAATAAGAGAAAGGTGCAGCCTTGAAGGCGAGATAATATCCAGCATGGTAACTAGCAACTATCTCATGCTAGTATATATTAGTGTTTGGAAATCCCAAAAAGAAATCAGGTTAGCAATTTAGTAATAATCCCCGCCGAAATCAAAAGAAGATCAAGAATCAATATCTCGAATATATGAAAGCTAAAACTGGGCCCTACAAAAAATGTAAGGATTGCTACTGCTGCGAAAGTAAGGACTATAATCATAGCATTTTCATTCATGTCTAGTTCCCCAAAATACCCAAACATAAGTAGTCAAAAAAGATATATCTACTTTCCCAGGTAGCCATTTCCAATGCCATGTGCCAATTCTTTAGCCATTGGACAAAAATATTCGGTAAAAACTTTCAATTACTGCGCATCTTCCATGCCGCCCAGATAGCACGACGACCATCTTTACTATATAATACGTGAAGAGCCGCGAAAACAATCCTGTAAAGTTTTATCCTGATTGTGGAAGATACTGAAAAATCAAGCTTTCTATCGTCGAATACCGGTGACACATTATACTTAAATGAGGGAATGTGATGATTGACAACCCCGGCAGCTCCGTACATGAAACCGCAGGCCATCCCTGTGTTCGCAGGGTCATCAAATCCAAAAGCTGCATTAATTTTCATTAAAGGGAAATCAACTGCTTTCCAGAGATCGAAAAGCAGCTGCCTGACAGGATTTAGGAAAATAGGAATCTGTTTTATCGAAAAAGAGGATTTGCCCTTTCCCTTCTTTTTCGTGGTTTCTTCTTTCTTCTTATTCTTTTTTGATTCAGCCTTCTTTGGTTCAGATTCTTTCTTTTCCTTTTTCTTACCCTTATCCGAACGGCTGAATCTCTCCGGATTTACCGTTATGCCGAGCCAGTTGATTCTGATGCTATGCTCAAGTGCCTCTGTGCCAACCCTCGCTTTCAGGTGGATCTTGACCGGAAAGAAAAGAAGCAATAGAGGTAAGACTATCAGAGCAAGTAGCAGGTAAAGAATCCAATCCATAAAGGATGCTCACTCTTTGCTTTCTTCAGTCTCCGGGGATTCTTCGTCCCCTTCCTTCTTGAGAGTTTTCTTGAGGGATTTCATCTTTGAGAGTACATCTGGCATAGCTTCGAGGAATTTATCTACATTGCTTCCACCGGACATCGTAAGAAGCTTAACATCTCCTTCGGAAATCACGATAAACGCTACAGGCTCAATCCTTGCACCTGCACCGCCACCCCCGCCAAATCCTTCCTCGGTTGCGCCTTTTTTACCTTCTCCACCGCCACTTCCGAAACCGAAACTAACACGGCTCACAGGGATGATAGTTGCTCCTGCCGCCTCAATCGGATCTCCAACAACGGTTTTCGTACTCACCAGTTTCTCAAGCTCAGTAGAGACTTCCTTCATTAAATTTTCGAGCCCCATTTTCGAATACCTCCCCTTTTTGGGATAGAAGATATCTGTCTTACAACCTAAAAAGAGTTGTTATTGCAAATCCTCAATATCCTGGAAAAAGTTGAGTAATGAGTATTTCACCTTTGCAGGTTCAACGTCTACAAATTCCGGTTTTTCTTCTTCCGGGAAAAAACCAAAAACAGAATATTTGGGCCAGCGACGTTGCGAATCTGTGAGGAACCTGCCGTCAAGCAGAACCCTTACACCATAATCCGTAGGAGACCTTACAACTCTCCCCATAGCCTGCCGGATTTTCCGGATTGTCGGGATCTGAACTGCATACTCCCAACCCATTCCAAAACCAAATTCATGATCGTAAGCTGATTCCACGGCATGCATCCTGTCAGTTAGTGCAGGATATCCCACACCCAGGATAATTGCAACTCTGCATCTGCTATCCCTGAAATCCACCCCTTCGCTGAGTGTACCCCAGAGATATGTGAGAAGGACAGCTTTTCCTCCCTGTTCCCCGACCCTGAAAAACTCCTGACGTACTTCCTGTGCGGAAACCCCTACTTCATCGAGGAATATGGGAATATCAAGCGCTTCCTCAAGCAGTTTGCAATACCTGCGAGCTTCAAAAGAGCTCTGGAAGAAAACCACCACATTTCCCGGAGAATTCTCAATTGAATCCTTCATTACTCCAAAAACATCTTCAAGATTTCCGGGTTCGTCCCGACTTCTGGCAAACTGAGGCTGAACCGCTGCAGCAATTGTAAGGCGACGCTCCGGCGGGAAAGTGAGACCATAAGACAGCTCACATGTATCCCTTTCAATGCCAAGGGTTGTTTTAATCATATCAAAGGGTTTCAGGGTTGCAGACATCAGGATAGCCGAATGAACTGATCTGAATAATGGAGCAGTTACATTTTGTGGAATGCATGTAAAGAGCTCCAGTCGCCCGTATACCTCATTCCGATTGTCCCTCCTCACATTAAGAATCGGATAATGCTCCTGCCCATCGGAATGCTCAATATAAAATGACAAAAACTCAGCCACGTGCCAGATGTGGGAACGTTTCAGGATTCCTGATTTGCCTTCCTTATACTGTTCACGATATTTCTCATCAAGAGCAGCCCCGATATCAGAAGCCATTCCCAAAAGTCGCTGAATATCTTTTTTTTCCCCGTAACCTGCTTCCTTTGCATTTCTAAGGAACCGGGCTTTTACGATGTCGCCCCTGTCAAAAGGATCGCTGATCCTGATGTCATACCAGTTTTCCCCTACCCGCTCTTTTTCTCCAAACCGAAACCTTGAGTTGTAAGTCTCCTTCAGTACATCCAGAAGAATAGAAATAACCCCATCGATATCTTCAATATCAAGTCCCTGGAAAGCCTCATCCATGGAATTTGCTTCCAGTTCAGAAAGGGCACGTTCAATAGTATGTTCTGTAAGGGTTATGGAAGAATGGGATCTCGCAGCACTCTCTATATTATGTGCCTCGTCCAGTATTATAATAATGTCATCTGCTTCTTTCTCCAGCCACCTGAGCATTGTGGCAAAAATATCCCCGTCGAGAAGGTGATGGAAATTGCCTATCACCAGATCTGCAGATTTGAGTTCCTTTTTGAGTAGCTCATATCCACACATCCCATTTTCATAGGCATATTGGTTAACTTCATCCGGGTCCCGGACAGTTTCGAAAAGCCATTCATTGAACTTTTCATTGTCCAGACGCAATACCTCGTATAATTCATTGCAGCACCTGTCCCTGAGTGCATGCGCCCGATCCTGTAGTTTTTTCAATTCGACGTCAAGCTGATCCCGCAATTCCACATACACGGCATCACTGGATTTTTTGTAATTATCCATGGCCGCTTTCATTTCAGCTCTCTTCAGCTTTGTATCATTTTCAATATCGATAAGCTCAAATGTGTTTTCCCTTTTCGCCTCGCACTCATCATAACCCAGTTGCAGGGGACACATTGATTTCTTGCCTTTGAAAACCACGACCTTGATATCGTGAATTTGCTTGATCTGCCGTGCTTCATCTATGAACTGCACCATCTGCTGGTGGACATTAGTTGCGATGAAAACTGTTTTATCGAGGACTTCCCCCGCCTGCAAAGCCGGAGCAAGAGCGCTCAAAGTCTTGCCCGTACCACAGGCACCCTCAAAAAGTATAACTTCCTGATTGAAAATAGCAGAGTGGATGCGCTTCATCGCATCTTCCTGATTGGGATAGCAGGAGCTTTTTGGAAAATACTTGAGATAGTCCGACCCTCTCATGGCACTACCTACTATGGTAACCCTACATAATGATTGTGACAACTTAGTCCGCAGGCTTGACAACAGCCGAATCCTCGGCAATTAGTCTTTGGGTACGTGAGTCAAAAATCTTCATCACAACAGTTGTACCTTCCCTGAAGCCATAGTTGTTGGATGTGTTTTCCAGACCGTTTATTGTCACACTCACTGAAGAGGCATCTGTCCCGTTTACACTGTCATCCCCATTCAGTATAATAGTCTCTCCTGTTGACCAGCGGTGATCCCCGATGACAGGATTACGATTTTTGTATTCTGAGATCGAACCTTCAGGAGTCAGATCATGATACCTGATCACTAAATCCCCGATCACTATCTTTCCTCCTGCTCCAACTTTCCCCACATAGCTGCTACCTTTGCCTTCAAGCACAATAAAAGTAGAATCAAGAGACAAAGAATCCCCATTCACATGAGTCAATCGAATATAATTCTCATCATACCTGATACCATTTGGAATTCCCCCCTCAACATCCACAATTTCAACTACTGCAAAAGGTGTTGGTGTAAAGGCCATTTCAATTTTGCTTCCTGCCCCTTCACCATAGACACCTGCAAGGACAATGGCAGAGAGTAAAAGCGATAGCATAAGCATTAGTATAGTACCCATTGCAGGGGAGATAGCATCCGAATCGTACAAGGTCTTTGCTCGCATCATCTAACAATGATTTGCTATTTTGTATTAAATTTTTCTGCTTTTAATTATTTATTTGTACTGAATGGTTTGTAATGCCTTGTGCCAGCTAATCGATAGATTTTTATCCCATTTGTTTAATGGTATAGTGCAGATTATTACTAAATCTCAAAAAATTAGGAGTGTTAGACAAATGGTAGCTGTAATTAACAACGATGAATGTGTTGGCTGTGGAACATGTGTAGACGAATGTCCCACCGAAGCAATTTCAATGAACGATGACAACATCGCAGTCGTTGATGAAAACGAATGCACAGACTGCGGCGCATGTGTTGACGTTTGCCCAACAGATGCAATTACCCAGGAATAATTTATTCCTGTCTTTTTTATTTTACTTTCATTTTTTATTGAGGCAACTATATGGCCAAGACCATAAGGGCCGGAATCCTTGGTGCCACTGGTGCTGTAGGACAGCGATTTGTACAGGCTTTGGCAGATCACCCGTGGTTTGAAATCACATCCCTTGCAGCTTCCGAAAAAAGTGCGGGAAAACAATACAAAGATGCTGCAAACTGGAGACTCGATGTACCCCTTCCAGAGGAAGTTGCAGACATGGAAGTGGTTCCTGTAGAACCTTCCAGAGTTGATGCTGATGTGGTATTCTCAGCTTTGCCGGCATCATCTGCACTGATAGTGGAAGAAGCATTTGCCAAAAACGGTTTTGCTGTGGCAAGTAACGCATCCGCATACCGGATGGTGGAAGATGTACCGCTCGTGATTCCGGAAGTAAACGCAGATCACCTTGATCTCATTGAAGTCCAGCAGGATAATCGTGGATGGGATGGATACATTATTACAAACCCCAACTGCTCTACCATTATGATGACAGTCACGTTCAAACCACTCATGCAATTTGACTTGAGCAATGTGACAGTTGCAACCATGCAGGCGGTTTCAGGTGCCGGATACAATGGCGTCTCTTCAATGGGAATTATTGATAACATCGTTCCATACATCGGAAACGAAGAAGACAAACTGGAAACTGAACCCCAGAAATTGCTTGGGGAATTTGACGGAAGCCAGATTGTGAAGGCTGACTTCGATGTAAGTGCTTCATGCCACCGTGTCCCTGTATTGGATGGCCACACTGAAGCCATATGGGCAACCATGGATGATAATCCTACACCCGAAGAAGTCAGGCAAGCTTTCCTTGACTTTGATCCAAAACTTGGTGACCTCCCAACAGAACCTGAGAAGCCTCTCATTGTAAGGGATGAAGAGGATAGGCCACAACCCAGGCTTGACAGGAATGCAGGTAATGGAATGAGTGTTTCCGTAGGCAGGATCAGGGAAGGAATCCGATACGTTGCCATGGGACACAACACTATTCGTGGAGCAGCCGGCGCAAGCGTTCTCAATGCCGAACTGCTACACAAGACGAATCGATTATAAGGTGAGTTTGATGCAGCCGTCAAAATACCAGAATTTTTCAGGAAAAACGGCTGCCACTGTTTTCTTTTCTTTTTATTTGCTAATTAATTCAAATTCCACTATCGTGGAGGCGAGATAAGATGTTAATAGTTCTATCTATAGGTGGATCAATACTTGCAAAGGATCTGGACCCTGAAAGATTCAGGGAATATGCAGAAGTACTCAAGAAACTGTCACAGGAACACAAAGTAGTCATCGTGACAGGTGGAGGCGTCGCAGCTCGCCGCTATATTGACGCTGCCAGGCAACTTGGTGCAAATGAATCAGTATGTGATTTTGTAGGAATTGACGTTACCCGTCTCAATGCGCAACTGCTTATTGCTGCTCTTGGAAATTCAGCATACCCTGAACCACCCGGTACGTACAGGGAAGCGGAATTGGCTCTTGCGTCCGGGAAGATCGTTGTTATGGGAGGGGTAATTCCCGGCCAGACAACAGATGCAGTTTCAGCAATTCTTGCAGAATACCTTAATGCAAACCTGCTGGTGATTGCAACAGCTGTTGATGGTGTATATTCAGAAGATCCAAACAAGAACCCCGCAGCAACCAAATTCGACACAATGACCCCTGAAGAACTCATAAGTGTCGTTATGAGCACGGAAATGAAAGCAGGATCCAAATCTCCGGTCGACCCGTTGGCTGCAAAAATAATCCAGCGCTGCGGCATGAAAACAATTGTTCTTGATGGAGGCAATTCCGAGAATATTGCCAATGTAGTACTTCAGGAAAATGTCAAAAGCGGACCTGTAGACGGTGTACCAATAGGTACACACATACTTCGGTAAATCACGCTTTTTTTAAACCATTACTACTATTTCATTTGAGTTGAAGGAGCTTTCTCCGAAAGCTCCCTTTTTTGACTTGAATTTTCGCCATTCAATAAAATGGTACATATATATTTTCGTTGAAAAATGCAAATAATAATATTTTAATACTGTCTTTTAAATAAAATTGCTCCGAACCCCCTTCCATAGTGTCAACTCTGTGAAGTTTCTCATGACTGTCTAAAATTATGGCGATATCTTTATATATCGCAAAGGAATAGTTTGACATATCATTATGATGATAATAATGAAATACTCGGCAGATGATCTGAAGGGTGACAAATATGACAGAAAACGACAAAAATATGGATATAAATGAGCTCGAAAAATTTGCAGAAGGACTTCCGGTAACCCTTTTCCGCTGTGATATCAACGCGTCATGGGCTATCTATTATATAACCCACAATGTGCTTGCACTTAGCGGATATTCAAAAGAAGACTTCCTAACCCAGAAAGTGGTCTGGTCAGATATCGTCATTCCGGAAGATGTAGCCAAAATTGATGCTGCCATCGATGAGGCTATGAAAAACAACACGCCCTACAACGTAGAATATCGGATTAAGAGGGCAGATGGTAATGTCATTTACATCGAGGAAAAAGGACACCTAATCAGTGATGGCGAAGGAAATTACACCTACCTCGATGGCGTTTTTCTGAACATTGACAAGTATGTTAAAGCTGAAGAAGACTCAAAGAGATCTATTGTAGAAAGTCTTCCTGCACCGGCTCTCGCACTTTATGTAGACAAAACCGGAAAAGTACAATACATCAATGAATATGTTGAAGAGTTGTGTATAGCCGGTAATCCTCAAAATGTTATCATTGGAAAGACAACCTCGGAACTAATGGCAAGCCGCAACAAAACAGTCGTTGATACTGTCTTGGAAACCGGGGAAAGTGTCCAGAATCTGGAGAAGACAATAAACCTGACATTTACAGATCATGAACTCTACACTGTTATTTCCTGCGTCCCCATCAGGGACAAACATGGTGAAATTGCCGGTGCATTGAACATCATGATTGACCTGACCGAACTGAAAACCAAGGAAAAAGAAATTGAAGGCATGCTTGCTTATACAAATGACTGCCTTGCCGATCTTGGCGCCGGAATCAGGAGAGTAAGCGAAGGTTACATTGACGTCACCCTTGAGAAAATTAAGGACGATGACTTTGGCAAGACATTTGATGAATTCAACACTTTCACTGAAAGACTCAGAGGTATACTCAAGGATATTGTTGAGGGAATGAATGAAACAGCCGAAGAAGTGCGCCATTCCGAAGAAGCGGTTACCCAGATGAATGCAGGAATGGAGCAGATATCAACTGCTGCAGAACAAATTGCTACAGGCTCAGAGAACCTTTCAAGGCACGCAAACGTTTCTGCTGCTGATGTGAAAACTGCTGAGCAGATTTTCAGGGAACTTAACAACTCATCCGCCAAATCAGTCGAATTCTCCGCTGAAGCTGTGAAGATCAGCGAAGTGACAAAGGAACTCGGAAACAACGCATTGAAAGATCTTGATGTAATTGTGGATGAAATCGAGCAACTTGGAGGAATTGTGTCTTCACTTGACGGTGCAGTAAACAACATCGGTGTTGTCAGTGAAAAGATCCAGTCTATTGCCGACCAGACCAACCTCCTTGCACTAAATGCAGCAATTGAAGCAGCAAGAGCAGGAGAACACGGTCGTGGGTTTGCTGTTGTTGCAGATGAAGTCAGGAAACTTGCCGAGGAATCAAGGAAGAGTACTGATGAAATCAAAGGTATTGTTGCAAGCGTCCAGAAAGAAACCGAAAGAGTAACTGAAGCTATCAACCGTGCCAAGCAGGAAGCAAAGGGTGGAAGCAAGGATATTGAAGGCGCATTGAGTAAAGCAGCAGAAATCGCTGAAATGGTTGCCAAGATCAATGTCATGCTGGATGAAGTTACCGAGAAATCTGTTGAAGGACTCGAGAGAATTGAGAGCATAGATAACAATATCGGTGAAGTCGCATCTACCGCAGAAGAAAACGCTGCAAGCAGTGAAGAGACATCTGCAGCAATTGAAGAGCAGACCGCAGCTGCCCAGCAGGTGACAACTTCAATGAAACATGTGAACGATCTGGCACAGAAAACACATAAAATGCTCATGGAGAACTTCAAGATTTCAAGTGGGGACCAGTAACTTTTCTGAATCCAAAAGGAGGTTATTGAGATGGAAGCCCACAATCAGATACTAAATGTGGATCAAACGGTCCAGGTAATTGTGTTCACCCTTGGTGAAGAAAGGTATGGTGTCGAGATCTCCCAGGTAAAGGAAATCATTCGCCCAACCAAGATTACCAGAATACCAAATGCACCTGACTTCATGGAGGGAGTTGTAAACCTCCGTGGTCAGATTACAACCATAATCAATCTCCGAAAACGTTTTGGAAAGGAACCAAAGGAAGTTGACGGAAATACAAGGATTATCGTTGTTGAATATGAAAATGCAGTTATTGGAATGGTAGTAGACACAGTTAACGAAGTGAAATACCTTTCATCCAAAAACATAGATCCTTTGCCAAATATCGTTACCTCAAGAGATGATTCAAAGTGTCTCACAGGCGTAGGTAAACTGGATGACGGACTGCTGACTCTAATGGATCTGGATAAGGTGTTCACAGAAGAGGAAATAGAGGGAATGAGTGGATGACAGAGAAGATACACCTCAGGACACCAGCCAAACTGTATGACGGCAAATGGATGGATGCAGAACTTGTGCTGGGTGATGAAACCCTTGCAATCGGAAACAAGAGAATTCCGGTGAAAGAAGTAGAAGATATCGATAATGTAGAAATCGAAAACGTGAGCGCAATCAAAATCAAAAAAGATGGCGAGATAATTATCAAACCTCCGGAAAAACTTCATGCCCAGGTTTTTCGATTTCTCTCTTTCAACCTGAAAGCTGATCGTTTCGCTGTTTATTTCCTGGCTCGTGCAACCAGTGGAGGCGTCGTTTCCGCTGGTGTCCAGTGGGAAAAAGGGTATTTCAGTGTAACAGAAGAAGGGTTGTGGTTCCTTTCACCAAAAAAACAGGAAAGGATCCCACTTGAAAATATGGGAAGTGTTGAGAAAGATGTCAGAAATGTTGGCGGCCAGCAGAGAATGGTCCTCGTCTTATCTCATGTTGAAAAGGGCAGCGTCCTTACAAGTCTCATTATGTGCCCGGAGACAACATTGGAAATGGTCAACAACTATCTCCAGCGTTTGATCAAATCCCATAAACCAGAAATTGAACTCACTGAGGAAGAAAAAGAAATCCTTACTCTAATCTACTCGGGTTTGGATTCTGTATCAATTGAAAATTTCATAGGAGTTTCTACAGAAGATCTTAACGCATACTACGATCGGATTGTGGAAGCCGGATTAGCAAATGTTGTCAAAATACGAAAAGAAATCGAATTAACACCAAGTGGAATTTCCATGGTTGATAAAGTGAAGTGATAAAAATGCCAAAAGTACTGATTGTTGATGATACAGCGTTTATGAGAAAACTTATGAAAAACATACTCTTCGGAGCTGGATTTGATGTCGCCGGAGAAGCAGAAAACGGAAAGATGGCCGTTGAGATGTACCAGCAGATAAAGCCGGACATTGTTACAATGGATGTCGTCATGCCTGAAATGACCGGTATTGATGCCCTGAAGAACATTAAATCCATTGACGGTAACGCCAAAGTTGTTATGTGCACAGCTATCGGCCAGGAAAAAATTGTCAAGACCGCAATAAAACTCGGTGCAAAAGGATATATCATAAAACCATTCCAGGCCCCGAAGGTTATTGAAGAAATCAAGAAAGTCCTGGCAATGTAAACAAAAAAGCGAAAAACGAGGCAACTGTGATTCGAATTCTTGTTGTCGACGACTCCGCGTTCATGAGAACCGCAGTCCGAGGCATGCTCGGAGATCTTGACGATATAAAGATAGTCGGATCTGCTGGAAATGGCAGGGAAGCTATCGACAAGGCCAGGAAACTCAAACCTGACATAATCTTAATGGACGTTAATATGCCCGTTATGGACGGGATTACCGCCGTTAAGACTATAATGAAATCATCTCCTGTTCCAACCATAATGTTTAGCGCCTTGACCAAAAATGACTCAAAGGAGGCATTAGAGGCACTAAAATTCGGGGCAATCGATTTTATCGCAAAGCCTAACAGCGTCCAGTCAATCGTTGAGACTGAGAGTGAATTAGTTGACAAGATAAGAAGAATTCACAGCTCCAACCCAAACATCATACGGCTTTTGAACCTTAAGCGTTTCAAAGGAGATGTTGTGAGAGGAAAATGGAAACAAACCCTCGATCTCGGACTTCTCATTGGTTCTTCAACCGGTGGCCCATCATCCCTTGAACAGGTGATTCCCAGACTGCCTGGAGATTTACCTGCACCGGTTTTCGTAGTCCAGCATATGCCGGAAGGCAATTTCTGTGCCCAGCTGGCTGAAAGGATAAATAAAGAATCTGAGCTGGAAGTGAAAGAAGCAAGGAACAATGAAAAAGTGAAAAACGGTGTTGTTTACATTGCACCGGGGGGTTACCACATGACTCTCAGAAAAGCCATGGATGTCACCAGGATTAAAGTCGCAAAAGGAAAACCTGTCAACGCAGTTATGCCTGCAGTTGACGTTACTGCCGAGAGCATGCTTGATGTTTATGGGAAAAATTCGGTGGCTGCCATTCTTACCGGAATGGGAAGCGACGGGGCAAACGGATTAAAAATGCTCAAAGATGCAGGCGGATCAACTGTAGCATGCAGCGAAGATACCTGCGTTGTTTTTGGAATGCCCAAAGCTGCTATTGAAGCCGGAGCTATCGACACTGTAAAACCCATCTATCGAATTTCTGAAGAAATTGTAAAAATGGTAGAGGTGAAATGTAATGGAAATTGATATGGCTGCATACAAAAACGATTTTCTTCAGGAAGTCTACGAACATCTCGAAGAGTTCAATCAGGGATTTGTAGATCTAGAAAATGGGGATACCTCTGCATTGGACGAAATCTTCAGGGTTGTCCACACAATAAAAGGAATGGCCGGATTCCTGGGATATAAGTCACTTGAACATCTGTGTCACAGTATGGAAGAAGTCCTCAGCAGCATGAAATGCGGGGAAGTTGAAACCAGTGGAGAACTCATAGATGTAATGCTGGAAACAGTTGACAGGATTAATGCCATTGTCGAGCAAATCGAATCTGAAGATAATGACGATATCGCCATAGAAGATCTCCTGGAGAGTTATGAATCCTTCAAAATGGAAACCGGCGATCCAAAATGTTCAATTGAAGAGACTCTCCCTGAAGAACTGGAAATTACTGATGAATCCGAAACCTCGGAACTGGAATCTGACACAGAAATCTGTGAAACCGAAAACGAAGAAGATATTCTGTCAGATGAGCCGGGGTATTCACTTGAAATCACGCTTTCAGAAGACTGCCCAATGCAGGATCTAAAAGCCTTATTGATAATTGAAAACCTGAAAGACTTCTGCACTGTGAAAGAAGTTGTTCCAGATGAAGATGAGATGGAAGATGATTTTGATGGGAAATTCAAGATCTTGCTCCATGGTGATGCTGAGAAAATCGAAAACTCAGTCACCATCGTTTCCGAAATCGAGTGCTACGAACTTAAGCCAATGAATGGCAGTGCACCTCTTGAAAATACAAGGGGCATGTCAGAAGAAGAAAGCATACAGGATGTATCTGAATCCCATGAAGAAGCCACTTCTGTTGAACCAACAACTGCTGCTTCAGACAGTCCTAATCCTGGAGAATCAGGTATCATAAATTCATTTACCCAATTCTTCCAGAAGCAGATTTCAAAATTAATGAAAATCTTTGCAGGACCTTCATATGCTGTGGTTCCTGAAGAAGAAAAAACGATAGAAACAGCTGAGGAACTTCCGGAAGAGGCTATCCAAATAGATGTTGACGATGAGATTCCCGAATCTATGGAAATAGTTGAGGAAGAATGTCCTGAACTGGAAGACGAATGTCTTGAAGATGACATTGAAAACTATGAAGATGAAGATATTGAAGATGATGTGATTCCAGCTCCTGAAGAAGTGGAATCAGACGAAAAAACAGAGAAAAACGAAGAGGTGGCTCAAGAAGAAAACGCGGATGAACCTGTTGATGCGGCTGTACCTTCAGAAGAAGAAAAAACAAATGCCTGTATACCAAAAGAAAAGGCTAAAAAGAGCAACAAAAAACGGGACACAATCCGCGTCCAGATCTCAAATCTTGACAGTATAATGAATCTTGTTGGTGAACTTGTCATAAACAAGGGACGCCTTCTTCAGATTTCCCAGGAACATAATATTCCCGAACTGGAAGAAGCAACCGGCAATCTTGACAAGTCCATAACAAGCCTGCAAGACGAAGTTATGAGGATGAGAATGGTCAAGATTGAAAGAGTCTTTAGCAAATTCCCGAGAATGGTCCGTGACCTGAGCAGGAATTTCAACAAAAAGATTGACTTTGAAGTTGTTGGACAGGACACTGAATTGGACAGGACGATTCTCGACGAAATCAGTGATCCACTTGTTCATCTTGTCCGTAATTCTGTTGACCATGGTATCGAAGACCCAGAAGACAGGATTAAAGCCGGAAAAAGCGAAATCGGCCACATAAAACTTTCCGCAAGACAGGAAAAAAGCAATGTTATCATCGAAATTGAGGATGACGGCAAAGGACTTGATCTTGATACCATCAGGAGAAAGATTCTGGAAAAGGGCCTCGTCTCAGAATCCGATCTTGAAAGGATGGATGATGACGAAATAAAAATGTTCATTTTTGCACCCGGCTTCTCAACAAAGGATGTCGCAACAGAAATATCCGGCAGAGGCGTGGGCATGGACGCAGTAAAAACAATTGTTGAAAAGCTCGGAGGAAAAGTAAGAATATACTCAACAAAAGGAGAAAGCACCAGAATCAGGATCGATATTCCACCTACTGTAGCCATCATTAAATCTCTCATTGTAAAAACCGGTGAGGAAATCTACGCTATCCCTATTTCCAATGTTGTTGAAGCACTGGATGTCACAAGTGAGAGTTACAAGCATATTCAGGACAACCCCCTACTCTATGTCAGGAATAAGCTAATACCGGCAGTCAAACTCAGGGAGATTTTCAGAATTGATGGCCAACAGGTCGAAAAAGAAGTTGGAATAATTGTCGAAAAAGAAAACGAAGAAGTTGGATTGATAGTCGATTCGATTATCGATCAGCAGGAGATTGTAATTAAGCCACTAGGAAGCGTTTTGTCAAGAGTCAAAGGATTCATTGGCGTTACGATTCTTGGAGATGGCAGAGTGATACCGATTCTGGACGTATCAATCCTTATTGGAGGCGATATTGATGGTTAATATGGAAGCGCTTGGTGAAATGGAAGTGGAGGTCTTAACTGAACTCGGGAATATTGGAGCCGGTCATGCGGCTACATCCCTTTCAACACTTCTGGATCAGCAAATTGATATAACCGTACCGAAAGCAAACCTTGTGAAAATAGCAGACATAGACAAATATATGAGTAATAACATTGTGGCTGGAGTCCTGATGGCACTTCAGGACATCGATGGAACAAATTCAGGATATCTTTATGTTATGATCCCTGAAGCTTCCTCAAACAGTGTTGTAAGTACCCTTTATGGCACAGATGAAGTCGACCCGGAAATGTATTCATCTGCAGTCATGGAAGTAGGAAACATTCTTTCATCCTCTTTCTGTGATGCCTGTGCTGAGTTCATGGATATCATCTTACTTCCGTCGCCACCAAATTATGCAATGGATATGGCGATAGCCGTTGTTGACTCTATGGTTTCAACAATGGCAGAAAGCAGTGATCACATTATCCTGTTCGAAACCGCCCTGAGCGGGGAGTCGAACACAGAGGTGAATTTACTGCTGATACCGGAAGCGACCCTATTTGATGATATCATGAAAATGCTGGAAGGACTATGACCAACGAAATACTATTCATACCAACTGCAAATGCAAATGCGGTTATTATGAGCCGACAAAAAACGATAGTAGGTACGTATTGTTCCCTTAGCGGAGCATGTCCTTCTGATAGGTGTCATGCACAATGTAACGTGCTTGTTGAAGCAAGAGGCCATCTTGAAGGAACAATGCTAAACTCAGATGCCCGTTTGCTGGATGGGGAAATGTCCGCCGGCATTGGTGAGTACAAAATTGGCAAAAATGTCCTGCTAAAAGCTATGGGCCTTGGCTCATGTGTTGGAGTTGCCCTCTTTGATTACTCAACCGGAATTAGCGGAATGGCACACGTCCTGCTTCCCGGAGCATCGAATGATGGGAAAACAAAACATGCTGAAAATGCAATTCGTGCAATGCGTGACGAAATGATTGAACAGGGAGCGGTAAAAAGAAGAATTGTAGCTAAATTTGCAGGCGGTGCCCAGATTTTCAAGCACATGAGCCTGGAAATGCTTCAAATTGGTGATCGTAACATTAAATCCGTAGAGGAAACCCTGAAAAGAGAAAGGATTGAGATCGTGGGTCAGGATACAGGTGGCGAAATAGGAAGAAATGTCCTTTTTAATGCCATCGACGGAAGCATGATCATAAAATACAGCAATGGAAAGGTACTATGGATCTAAATACAGGTGACTTTAAGCTCCTGATGAATACGATTTCTAAGCAATCAGGCATAGATCTTGGAGGATACCGGGAAAGCTATCTCCAGAGGAGAATTGATCTGAGGATGAAGATTGTCAATGTATCCGATTACTCAGAATACAAAAGGATCATCGAAGAAGATCCCGAGGAGTTTCAGGAACTCTTAACCCACCTGACAGTTAACGTAACAGAATTTATGCGGGATAAGACGCCATTTGTGTATTTCCAGAAAAACTTACTTCCAAATGTAATGGAAAGGAAAGCGCATGCAAACAGCAAGCTTGTCCGATTCTGGAGCGCTGGTTGCTCCTATGGGGAAGAGCCGCACTCAATTTCAATCTGTGCAAAAGAATTTTTCCCTGAAGACTGGAATGTATCAATTTATGCTACCGATATCGACGATAATTGCCTGAAAAGCGCGTCTGAAGGCGTATATGGTGAAAAACAGCTTCAAAATGTTGATGAAAAACTTGTAGAAAAATACTTTGATCCCTTTGAGGGAAATTTCAGGAAAAAGAAACTCCAAAACCTTACCATAAGGTTCAGAAAACATGATTTAACCGGAGATTCACCTGTTTCAAGGCATTTTGATGTTGTATTCTGCAGGAATGTAATGATATATTTCACCGAAGAGCAGAAAATTAAAATGTTCACCAACTTCCATGAATCCCTTTCAAATGGCGGATATCTTATCATTGGCAAATCCGAAACTATGCCTCCTGAAGTAAGAGATCTATTTACACCCGTGAGTTTAAGGGACAAGGTTTATGCAAAAGCCTGAGAATTCAAAACTCACACTTTTCCTTAATTTTCTTTCGTGCCTGTTTAACAGTTTTGATCCAACAGGACACAATAATAATTGTCAAAAAAGCCTAAACTATTCATTTAGTATAATCGCTAGAGAAAGCAACCTTCTTTTTTAATTGATTCTCTGGAAAGTTATTGCTGGAAATCCTGAACCCTTTTCAATCTTGTCTGGATGTCTTCAAGTTCGCTCTTTATGGTTCCGATACTAATGTCCTCACCCTCCAGAGCATCCATAAAGTTAATGCCTTCCTCTTCCACAACACGGACTTCACTTTTCAGCGATTCAATCAGGTTATCGCTGCCATCTCCGAAAGCAACTTGCACATCATCAGCATTGAATCCGAATCCATCCATATCCTCATCTGAAGAAGGTGAATCGGGACTTCCAAAGTCAAGACCTCCAAGATCTCCTCCCAAATCCCCGCCAAGATCATCTCCGAATGACATGTCCCCAAACGACATATCATCATCGGAAAATGCACCATCAAGAGAAATATCATCTGAGCCCTGATCTGCGGAGGGCAAACTGTCCGGAGGAGCAACCGGAGAACTCAAGCCCCCTCCTGGAACACTATCGACTTTAATTGCAGATGAACCAAAGCCATCAGAAAATGAGCCCTCTGAAGGAAGTGCAGCAGAACTTAGATCATCAGACAGCATATCGTCGGAAGACATCCCGTCAAAAGACAAATCCGGAGAAGGTATGTCTCCAAATGACATGTCATCGGAAGGGTCTACATCCCCTGGCTCAAATCCAAATCCAAAATCATCGGAATCAATTTCAAAATCACTATCTAAGGATGCACCCGCATCCATGGAAGGAGCTGGAGCTTCTTCAATTGGGGCAAAACCTGCGTCATCAGGAGTTATACTGCTTGCAGTTGCCATTTCGGAAAGTATATCATCTCCAAAATCCAGTTCACTTTGCTTGGCCTCAAGGATATCATCCAGATTCAAACCCCCTTCACCGCTCATTTCTACTGTGGGAGCAGCTTCTGGAGCAGCTACAGGTGCTGCTTCTTTAGCCGGGCCTCCGAAGTTTGTGAGATTGGGAGGTGAAGTTAGATTCAGTGACTTCATTTTTTCTTTCAGAATGCCTAAAATTGTCTGGATTTTCTCAGTGTCTACCTGAGGAAGTGTCAGTTTTATTTTCTTCGCCTTATCAGTATTATTTGAAGATTCATCTGAAACCTCGCTTAAAGCCTCACCCTGGGCCTCTGAATCGGAGTTTCGTTTCTTGTAGTAGAAAATACCTATAGCCAAAGCTGCAAAAATAATTCCTATCAGTATTATGGAACTTAACTCTAAGACCACGTTCAGACACCTCCTTCGAATATCATGTCAAATGCGAAAATCGAATCAACCAATGGTGGTACGATAATCATCATTATTCCGGAAAGTATGAAAAATATTGCCCCGTAGAATACATTAAGGTAAATTGGACCTCCCTTTACAATATTTACCGCAAAAATATTTGCCAGCGAAAGGACAATTATTACAACCACAACATATTGTCCCAATAATTCAACTGGAACTCCCCCGAATATGCCCAGGTTCATACCTCCCACACCTCCGGGAATACTATTCATTTGTTGACCATTAATATCAAACTGTTCAAACAGGTTTGAAATAACGGTTGTGAAAATTGTCAGAATCTGTCCTATAAAGAGAAGAAGGGAAACCATCGCAATGTGCAGAGGTACAACGAGGAATGTAAACGCTGAGGAAATACGATCCCTTTTCATCCTCAAAAGCACAATTTCAAGGTTAGCTGAACTTACAAGCTCACCAACCGTCTCTGCATCTCCACCCAGATCAACTGAGTCAACAAAAACACTTGTTAGCTTATGAATCAGATAGCTTCCGGATTCCCCGATGAACCTATCCCAGCTAAGGCGAGGATCAAGGCCTGAAGCAAGTTTCTTGTATAGCTCCTTGCTTATACCTTTGAGCTCTCCAAGATTCTTAGGATCAATTTTAGTCAGTGCGGCGGGAATTGTCAATCCGGAACCACTTACAATGGATCCGAGACTCTGGATGAAGGTTGTATAGCTCTCATCTCTCTTGTTCACCTTGGTAATATCCCGGTGGGCCATGATTCCCACAGGAACCATTATCAATCCTGCCAGAACCATACCAACCCCTTTGATATCAATGGGAAATTCAGCATTTGGAGCAAAAAATGCAGGAATCAGCGTAAGGAGTACGACTACCATAGCAGCCAATAAAAGCGTAATTTTAAACCATTTCTTGATGAAAACCTGTTCCTCGGATTTTATCGGCAGATTATGAACCGTCGAATCCACAGGAACCCCTTTGAAAAGCATCCCTACACCGGAAAATGACATGAGAGATATTGCAAATGCCGTACCATACAATGTTTCCTTCGGATCCCCGACACTGTAGATAATAACGGAAAGCAGGACGATGATGGATACAAGGGATGTTGACACAAGCAATGCCGTGTATGCATTTGACCACTCTTTTGTGGTTTCAAGCTGTCTCTCGAATTCATCCTTCCTTTTTGTTTTGTACAATTTCCATTCCTTGCGAAGGAAATCGGTATCCGGTTCACCCGCAGAAATTGCATTTGAGAACCTGTTGAAGAGCTCCTCCAGCCTGTCATTGGTTACCTTTCGGGAAACAAGTTCACATGCTCCTGCATAATCGTAATGCCAATTCTGGGAAAGATCCTTAACGTTCCTGAAATAGTGACTCGGGCAGTATTCCTTCTTTTCAGAAACATTTTCGAATATCTTATCCCTGCTCACATTTGCAGTTGATATGGAAGCCATGTATGTAAGTGAAAAAAGCAGATCATTACTCATGTAAAGCTCACGCTTGTAACGACGATATCTGCGGCCAAGCTGGTTGGAAGCCGACTTAAAGAGCTTTCCGTTTCCCAGCATTTCTTTCACATCTGGCTTGTCCATATGATCACCTGCAAATCAGAAGTCAACCTTCAACATACCGTGTTTTGTAATCTTTGCAGTGGTATCGAAGAATTCATAGAAATTCTTAATTCCTTCCTTGTGAAGCCTCTCGAGGATGCGTGCGCGTTTATCTATTTCATTATAGATAGCAATTTTTTTGTTGGCCGGTATTCCAAGCCTTGTTGCTATTTTTTGCTCCAGCAGGAATGAACTTCCCCATGCGCTGAAAACAAAATTATCAGTAACAGGATCCCAGGAGAAAGCTTCCACAAATGAAACTCCCCCACGGTCGGGGTCATATCCGACTATTTCATTGACACTAAGTACTCTTCTCACAACCTTTCCATCAGGTCTTCTGACCGCGGACTGTATTAAAACAAAATTCAGGTTGTCAATATAAGTTTTAGGAATATTAATTGGATCAGCAGTCAGCCTCTGGATCAGCTTCTCGACAGTCGCTGCGTGGAAAGTTGATGTTACGGGGTGACCTGTCTGCATAGCCTGGAAAGCTACATTACCTTCAACACCTCGTATTTCACCCACCAGAATATAGTTAGGCCTTTGTCTCAATGCTGCTTTCAGGAGATCGAACATTGTTACATCTGAACCGCTTCCTTCTCCCGTAGCTCCGGATCCTCTTGTACTACCACGAGTCATCTCACGGGTCCAGTTCTTGTGGGGAACCTGCAATTCCGGAGTATCTTCAATGGTTACTATTTTTGAATCCGGGGATATGAAACAGGTAATCCCATTCAAAGTCGTAGTTTTTCCACTTGCAGTCTCACCACAAATGAAACCACTCATTCCTTCAGAAAGCAAAAGCCACAGATATGCCGCAATCTGGTAGTCCATTGTACCGCTTTCGATGACCTGCAGGATACTAAATGGAACTTCATTAAACTTCCTTATAGTGAAGTTACTTCCGTTTTTACTGATATCGTTACCATAAACAATATTGATCCTTGACCCATCCGGCAACGTTGAGTCCACAATCGGATCCTTGAAAGTAATTGGCTTTCCGATTCTTTCCGCAAGACGTATGATGAACTGGTTAATGGTATCAGTTTCGATAAATTCAATTACACTTCTCAGGCCATCAAACACCTTGTGTTCAATAAATATCGGACCCAGACCATTGCAGGTAATATCTTCGATATGCTTATCGTTAATATAGGGATCAAGAACACCTAATCCCACTTTATCCCTGAGAAGGGAATACTTCAATGCTTCATACTGCTCTTTTTTAAGATAGATGTGATCGTCTTCTTTGCCTTCCTTCTTGGGAAGATATTTTGACACACCCAGCTTTTGAAAAATTGGAGAAGAAACATCAATTATCTTTTTTGAACCGATTACACAGATGTCATCAAGAGACTCAATAAGAATCCTCTTTTTCTCTTCCATGTCCTCAGGATCAAAATCAATTCCTGTAAGATAGTCAACAAGCTTGATTTCAAGCTCTTTCAGGAGGCTTCCGACACCTGTAAGAAGGATAGGTTCGATAGGGATGTAGAAGTTCCTGACATCATTTTTATTTGGATAGATGTGAACGTAAATCTTGTCGTTCACTTTGTAAATCAGGTTTGGACTGGGAATGTCCCCGTGTTTTGACTCAAGATTAGAAACATATCGTGGAATTCCAATTGTATCAATGGGAAGAATATGCAGGTATTCAAGAAGATGAAGATTCTGCTGGACCTCTTCCTGCAACTCGGGAGGTAGCAACCTGTAAAGACTGCATTTGTTCAGGTCCGAGTGATCATGGTTATCATATTTTTTTGGTTTGAATGGGAAACTCGCGCCAACCCCGGCTTTGAATTTGGGGTTTATGTCCCCTCCCATTGAATCTTCAACTATTTCCATAATAACCACGTTTTTTATAATCAGTAGCCGGTTAAGTCTTGGCCGATGATATTGGAATGATTCTCAATCCAAACCCAGGCTGGACTTCGAAACTGACAATATTACCGGTACTCTTCTTTGCGCCTCTTATTTTTGAGACTTCCATCACGCTTACATACCTGTCAGCAAGTTGCTCCTTCCTCAGGAAAAGATGACAGTCACATGCAGAGCGAACTCTCACGAGAGTATCTTCCTTGAAAGCATGCTGGTGAAGGGTGATGAAAATGGTATGACCTTTATCACAAAGGTTTTTCAGGCTGGTAAGGAATCCAAGGATATTGTCCTCACCAGTATATGTTGTAAACATAGTAAGTGAATCGATGATAGCTACTTTCTCTTTTCTGCTTTTGATGTGATCAGTAACAAGATTCAAGGTACCTTTCATTTGATCCTGTGACCAGTCAACGCCCTCAAGGTGGACGGGGAAAATACGGAAATACCCCCAGCTGTAAAACTCAGACACATCCAGACTCAGGCTTTCCATCTGCATAAGAAGGCTTTTTATTGTGTTTTCAGTTGTATAGTAGGCAATCCTATGCAACTGGTTTAGACCACCATAGATCATTTGCTGGCAGAGAACGCTTTTTCCAGTATCGTTTTCACCCTCAATTAAGATGAGGGAACCCAATGGAATACCTTCTCCAAGCTTTTTATCAATTTCATCCTTTCCACTTGAGATAATCTTTGATTTATCCATCTCAGTCACCTACTGTGTGTTCTGCAGAGGAAAGAATTCCGTTTGAAGTGGATACTTTTATAATTGCATGTTCCCCGGCAACAAATGTCTGGTTTATCTCAACATCCATTGTTTCAAGGGGATCGAGAATTCCAGGGTTTATTGTGTCGTTCTGGAAACTCATTGTCCAGTCATCACTATCCAGATAAGATGCGGATCCGTTTTTAACAACAATGACATCCCACAATTCAAAATTACTCAGTTTTGTTTCCCCGGTATTCTCGACTGTGAAGAAAATATGGCTGCTTGTATCATTGTACCATATAGATGGAATATCAATATCAGTGTGAATTCTATCAAATGCTACGTTATTGATTTCACTATATCCTTCATAAGCAGAATCTATAAGGTTTGTTGCACCGATTGCGAAAGTGTTTGCTACAAGGATTATGGTTGTAACAACAAAGAATGCTACAATTATAGTATCGAAACCCATAATATCACTTTGAGAAAATATCTGAATCGGAAACTCCGTTATAGAGTACAAAGTTGATATTGTATGTATCACTTGGAAGACTGCTAAGCTCAATATTGGCCATTATGGTTTCTCCGGAATCCCATGTATTGCCTCCTCCGTTCTCAAGAGTATAATCCCATGTCGGAGTGGAATTATCCTGAAAATTTGGATGCCAGTAGACCGAAGATGAAGTGATGAAGAAATCACTCATGGATAGGTGAGAGAGAGGAATCCTCGAGGAACCTACGTTTTTGATCCATACGGAGATATTATCCCCCTGGCTTGAGATGAATATTATGTCCATATCGGTTGTTACCTCGACTTCCATATCGTCTGCTAAAGAATTATACGAGTATGCCATCCCCTGAACTGAAGGAAGAATGGCATTTACAAAAGCAACAACTGCAATGACACTTGCAATTACAAGCAACGCTGAAGTTATCACTTCGTTTGACATGAATTACCTCTCTCACATTCATTGAGCATGAAATCCAGGACTTTGGAATCAAGACTTGAATCCCCAGGGTTTAGTACGGTATAAAGCCGATACAAATCCAGAACTGCAGAGTCAAGATTGTTGTCCTTTGAAAGGATAGATGCAATCTTAAGGATAATTTGCTTTATGTCATCTGTGAAATAACCTAATAATGAAAATACATCAACTAGTTCTTCGATGGTTTCGTAATCATATTTACTAACCATCTCTTTGCTCCATACAATGGTCTTATAAAAGGACATCGGATCAAATAATTCCAGATTAGGAATGTTTGGAACCTGTTGAAGAGGATCAGTTATTCCTGCCGGTACATCCATTTTTGGCTGGGTCTCCAGCTTTTCTTCTATTTGGATAGCCGCCGGTTCAACTTCAGCGGCCTCTTCTTCCTCAACCTGGGGAGTGGCAGGTGAAGCAGGGGGCATTAAAGCGCCCTCTGCTGCCATGTTAGCAAGGCCCTGAATGTTCTGGAAAGGGTTTTCGAGCACATTCATAGTCTCCCTTATATCAATAAGAAGAGTTTTGATTGCGCCTTTGACTTCGGAAACTTCAGCTTCCAGTCTGGCAACTTTTGACTCTATGGTGTCTTCTTCTGCACTCGCCACCATTGAGTCAATCATATCCTGATCGAAAGCTGCTGCATCGCTCATATTATCACCTAAACCTTCTACAGTCGTAGACAAAAAGGTAATGGTACTTACCGATCAATGGGCCATGCCCATTTCCTTAAAAAGGACTGATCAATAGAGTGTCATTACTCCATCTATCTGGGCAGGTACGGATCTCTCAAGTGTGTATGATGCTCCATCTGGCGGTTTTATCTCAACCTGGAATTTCTCGTTAACACCCAAGTTGTATGAGCTGAGATCAAGGGTTATCTCAAACTTCTCATATTTCTCAATCAGGTAATCTGAGTCACCGTTGAACGCATTGGTACGGGTCAGTTGCGCATCGTCTATTGTATAGGAGTCATGGTTAGACTGATCTGTATAGGTGACCAGTGTCTTATTGAGATCAACTGCATGCCCACCAGCTGTCAACTGCAGGAAAAGTGTGAGGTTTGCAACTGTATCCGAAGTTGTATTTCCTGTAGCAATAACATCACCTGTTAATTCAATGCTACTACTTGCCTGCTCGACACCTGTGTGAACGACTTCCTGACTCTTTTGGGTTGTGTAAAAACCTGCACCAAGCATGACGTAGCTAAAGACAGCGGCTACGACCACAAATGCAATCAAGACAATGGCAGCTTCAAGACCGGTGAAGGCTCTAGTATCATTTGATAGTTTTTTCATTGGAATCATAAAATCACCTCAGTATACAGTATAATAGGAATCTGCGGAGATTTCCGGAGGCATTGTCCTTGACAGGGCCAAAACAGCTCCCTCTGGTGGTTTGACTTCTATCTTAATGACTTCATTCATTGTTGGCTTGGACGTGATGCCGGAAGTAGCTGTGAAATTAACAACCACCTGATATTTCTCGCCTGCTTCCACAAGATTGTCAGGAGTTCCTTCGTCTGTTATTTCACCGGTGTATGACCAGTTACAATTGGATACGAAGTCACTTGTATCTGCATATGTAATCAACGTTTTATCAAGATCTACAGGTGCTCCACCTGCGGTGCTTGTAACATAGAATGTCAACGTGCTGGCATTATCACCATCAGAATCTCCTTTAATTATCACATCTCCGGATATTCCGATGCTGCTGCTTGCCTGCTGGACACCTGTGTGAACGACTTCCTGGCTCTTCTGGGTTGTGTAGAAACCCGCACCGAGCATGACGTAACTAAAGACGGCTGCCACGACTACGAATGCAATCAAGACAATGGCAGCTTCCAGACCTGTAAAGGCCGAATCATTTTTTTGGATTTTGCTAAACATGTACTTTTTCACCTCAAATGTTTTGGGGTTATAATGATGATGATGATGGTGATGATATTTATACCTTCCCCACACTTCACAAAAAGGACCTACAAAATAGTGCAAAATAACACATAGTTCGAGTGAAAATTAATAATTTTAATAAATAAATTTTTGATGCGAGTAATTCCACTTTTTGTTGAGTAATTAGATAATATTGTTAAGAGTCTCAGCTAGAGTGCTTATCGGTAGAAATGCACAGCTTTTGCTTAAGCATGCCAGTTAAAAATAGATTTTATGAAAATACGCATCTTGTTAACCCAATAATACAGCATTAGTGAGAACTGCAAAACACGAAATTTTTCAGCTGCTACTAAAAAGAAAGAATGGCACTATTAATAGGAGGACTCTCTTAGCAGCCTTTTTTTGCATTATTTTTATATAATATTATTTTGCTATATGTTTATAAAGCCGTTTGCCTCAGCAAATTCAGCGTGAAAGCCATGGCAGGGATCAGCGACCGATTTAAGGACCTCAGTACAAAACTTTTCAAAAAAAGTGGCTCTTCTGTTACAGATAGTGCATCTGGAGGGGAAGATCCTTTTGGTGAAAATAACTTTGGCGATCCAGATTCACCGTTTGAAGGTGACCCATTCAATGATACTCTGGATGATACAGCTGAAGATAATGAGCGAGAAGAGCAGAATAATTTTTTAGAAGAAACAAGCCAGAGAATGGATGCTCTTGACAGTCGTATTTCCAAAATCGATGTTGTTATATCAATGGTCCAAAAAGAGAATCAGGAAGTCAAGGAAACTGTTGAGAAAATTGACCAGAGCGTCCTTGATTTGCTTTCCCTTTATGAAATTGTATCCAATCAGGTTAATCCATTCGTTGGCGATGACCCTACAAGTAAAGCAGTCATCGAACGTTTTGATCAAAATGAGAAACGCATTGGAGAGCTGACAACCCTCGCTAAAATGCTTAAAAGCGAAATTGAAGGATTTGAACATCGCGAAGTTGCAACTGAACTTTCCGCTGAAGCAAAGCAGCAATTTGAAGACATCGAACAAAAAATGGAAGTCTTCGCCGATGCCATGATTAATCTCCACGAAAAGATAGAAGATCTTAATTCAACGCTTGCAGATATAGCAAACAGATCTGAGCAGCTGGAAACAAGCATGAAAGGGTGGGAAAAAAAGGCTGAAAACACCACTCTTACTGCTGTGAGGAAAAAAACCGTGGATAAAGCCCAAGGGTCCTCCCAACCATCTGCTTCTGATGAAGAAATCGAAGAGAATGAAAGTGATGAAAAACTACCTCTACTGATGCTGGCTTCTATCAAGAAAAATCCTATGAACATCGTTGTGCTTCTTAACTGGATAGAATTTCTGATGGAGAGGGTCGGGAGAAATAACCTGATGGACGCACTTGACTATTATGTGGACATTGGATGGGTGAGTGAAGAAGTCAGATCCGAAATAATGGCATACGCCAGAGGTATTGATTATTACGTAGAAAAACCAACCTGGAGGCTTCTTCCTGAAGACCACACCAAATCCCTTCTTTTCATTGAAAGACTGCGTGGAAAGAAGATAGATAAGAACCAGTTGAGTACTATCGACAGGGAAATGGCAAAGGTCAAGCACGGGCTGGAGGAGCTTTATGGGATTTGAAGTTGCCATTGTAGTTGCTATTTTTCTTGTGTCCGGCCTGGTTCTGGGAAGTTCTTACTATGGAGCAATCCATACAGCAGATGAAGTCGTTGAAGATGCACGTGCGGATTATTATACCCTCCAGCAGGAAAAATTACAAACTTCCCTTGCAATTGGCGACATACAAAGAATGGGAAGCGATAGTTCACATAGCCTTCTAATTGATGTCACCAATGATGGAAGTATATCCACCAACGGAGAGATTGTCAATCTGATCATTGATGGGGAACTGGTTTCAGCATCCTATTTATCTCCATATGAAATAATATTACCCGGCGAAACGGTCAGTTTTCTCGTGGATGACCTTTCAGGAAATCCTCACAAAATCAAGATTGTTTCCGAAAGCGGTGTTAGTACTTATGGCAATTATAGCAACTAAAATAATTTGATCCGATTATAAATATTAGATTTTTAAGATTTACAAAATACCAAAATGAGGGGATCTAATGCTAACTATCATGAAAAAGATGTTTCGTAATGATAATGCGGATAGTGCAATGACGCATTTGATCTTTTTTATTGCTGCAATTGTTGTAGCGCTGAGTGTGGTTGCTGTCCTGACTTCAAATGTCCAGTCCCTGACAGGATCTACCGCCGTTAGCAGTCAGATTATGGCCGAACAACTGAGAACAGACATAACGGTCATAAGCGATCCTGAAATGATACCTTATGATAGTTCTTCCTATACCTTTTATGTAAAAAACACAGGGCGGACAGAACTCGCAACTGGTTTTATAAATATTTTTATTGACGGCGAATTGATAGCGCCTGCGAATGTGAACATGACCCTTCCCGCGGGAGAAGTTATCTGGAGAACCGGGGACGTTCTTGAAATTGACATCTCTATCAGTGAACTATCTGCGGGTGATCATCGATTCCTGATAGCCGCAGAGAATGGAAAAACAGATGCAATCAACTTCAGGACAACATGAGGCTCAATCATGGATAAAAACGTTTTTTCGTTTCGGATAGACAGGGACGAGTTTAACGAAAAGCTCGGAAATGGATTTCCCAGAGGGTCACTTGTAGTCATTGAAGGAGGAAGCGGTGGCGGCAAGAGTACTATATGTCAAAGGATAACTTACGGATTAATTGAAAATGACATCAATGTTACCCTTGTTTCAACACAACTTACAACAAAAGGGTTCATCAACCAGATGTACTCCCTTGACTATCCCATTGCTAACCATCTCCTCAAAGGAAGATTACTTTACATTCCTGTGATTCCGCTTGTAAAGGCAGCGAAATCACAATTTGATTTCATAGAGAGACTTATGTCTGCTGAAGAACTCTTTGAGAAAGATGTTATTGTTATTGATACGATATCCTCATTGATTAAATACAGTGCCGATCCAGAGAAAAGTCTTGAATTGATCTCTTTCTTCAAGAAACTAAATGGAATGGGCAAGGTTATCATCCTGACAATTGAACCAAATCAGCTCACTGAAGAGCTGGCATCAATGTTCCGTTCGTCCTGTGATATTTTCATGACATTGAAATCAAAGGCAATGGCATCTGAAGTAAAAAGAATACTGGTGGTCAACAAATTCACCGGAGCAAAGGGAAGGGTTGGCCAGATGATTGGTTTCAGAATAGATACAAAAGTTGGATTGGTAGTAGAAATTGCCGCTGTTGCATGATAAGGAAGTGAAACTATGGCAGACAACGGATTCCAGAAAGCAATGCAAAGAAATCCCCATCTTAAACATTACATTAATAATTTCATGAAAAGGGGCGGCAAAATGCCCGACTTCGTAATAAATCTGCCAAGCGATCTGGATCAGGAAGACGTGAACCTCATTCTTCCTGTGGGAGATCCGGTTTTTATTCACCTGTATGGCACTCATGAAATGGGAGAAGCCAAATACTATTCCATCGAACCAAGATTGTCATCTAAGGAACAGAAAAAGTACCGGGTAATAATGGATTCAATTCTTGAGAAATCTGCAAAGGAACCTGTCCCTGAGTCCGAAAAACAACTTCGTGATATGATCCTCAAGCTCCTAAATGATTCAGTAGATGTTGGTTCCGGGGGAGATATTCCTGATAGCGGTGAAGGCAGTATTCTTCAGAAATTCAGGCCACAACTAAAGAAGGTACCTGTAAACAAAACGGAGTATTCCAATATCAGATATCACATCGAAAGGAACATCGTGGGCTCTGGCCCAATCGAACCAATTATCCGTGATCCGTATCTTGAAGATATTCACAGCATTGGCGTTTCAGGAGTATTCATTGTCCACAAAAAATTAGGAATGATGCAAACAGACCTTACTTTTGGAGATGAAGAGGGACTCGATGGTTGGCTCAGAAGTATGAGTGAACGTATCGGAAGGCCGGTTAGTGACTCAAAACCAATTGCTGACGGCGCACTTCCTGATGGTTCCCGTATTAACATCATTTACAGTTTGGATGTAAGCAAGCGCGGAAGCAGCTTTACCATGCGTAAATTCAGTGATGTTCCTGTAAGCATTATTCAACTGATTAACTGGGGTGCATTGAGTGCTGAAATGGCAGCATATATGTGGATGTGCCTGGAAAATGGAATGAGTGTTTTCTTCAGTGGGGAAACTGCAAGTGGTAAGACAACAATGCTCAACGCATGTCTTGTTTTTGTAAATCCGAAAGCAAAAATGTATACTGCAGAAGATACAGCTGAGGTTCAGCCACCACAAGCAGTTTGGCAACAATTGATTACCAGGGAAGACGGGCCACCCGATTCAAGGGTAGATACTTTTGCTTTGCTTAAGGCTGCTTTGCGTTCACGTCCTAATTACATCATTGTAGGTGAAATTCGTGGTGCAGAAGGAAATGTAGCTTTTCAGGGAATGCAAACGGGTCACCCTGTGCTTGCAACTTTCCACGCGTCCGCCGTAACCAAGATGATCCAGAGACTTACAGGAGACCCTATCAATGTACCTGTAACTTTTATTGACAACTTGAATGTTGCAATGATATTATCGGCAGTATATCGAAAAGGAAAATTCCTCAGGAGATGTCTTTCAATTGAAGAACTGGAAGGATACTATGAGGAAGCTGGTGGAGTTGTTACAAGAGGAGTATTCCAGTGGGATCCTGAAAGTGATAAACATCATTTCAGGGGAATGAACAATAGTTTCATTCTTGAAGACAAAATAGCTACAAAACTGGGATATGAAGACAAACGCCAGATATACGAGGATTTATTCCTCAGGGCAAGAATTCTGAATGAAATGAGAAACCGAGGGATTGAAGATTATCATGAGGTTCTCAAAATTGTTGTGAACTTTTACAAATACGGCGTCAACGGACTTCCATTTACAATCTGAGAGGATGGACAATGGACTACCATAAGGCATTCAAAGTAATGGAGATGGAACCTACAACCTATGTGTTGAAGTTTGCACTTCCATTGATTGCCATTGGTTTCCTTTTTCCCGCAATAATGTACACATTTTTCTCAGATCTTTTTACTGGATCAGCATATTATATTCCTGCTATAATCCCCCCTATTTGCATCCTCTTTGCTGTGTATTATCCTCTTTCAATACTCGGTGCAAAAGTCGGGAAAATAAATAACGAAATGCACTACTACATAACACAGATGGGTGTTATTTCAACGGCTGAAACCCCGCGAATTGATATTATCAGAATACTCTCTGAAAACAAATCATATGCCCTGCTTTCCGAGGAAAGTCGCAAAATTTACAACCTTGTTGTGGTGTGGAATCTCAGTCTTTCGGATGCCTGCAGATTCATCTCAAAAAGAACACCATCTGTGATTTTCCAGGATTTCCTCGATCGTTTCGCCCATGGACTACAATCAGGAGAAGATGTCCGAACTTTCCTTGAGTCAGAGCAGGCAGTAGTGATGCACGAATATGAATCAATGTATAACAGTGCACTCTACAATGTGGAAGTAATAAAAGAATTGTTTGTGTCGCTTGTCATGGCGCTCATTTTTATGGCTTCATTTGCAATTATCATGCCTGTAATTACAGGAATGGATGCAGTTCTTCTCATGACAATGGTAGCTGTAATGTTTTCAATGGTCTATGTTGCTATTTTGTTTTTCACAAGAAGCAAGGTTCCAAAAGATCCAATCTGGCAGCAGACCAAAAGGAACACAGAAAAAAAGGCCAGATTGTTTAGGACGATCCCAATTTCCCTGATAGCGTGCACAGTTATCGCTATTGTGCTCTTTTTTTATGACAAATTTCCGACGTTGATTGACATCCCTATGGTCATGACCCCCCTTATATACACAGGCAGAATGTCAAGCAAAATTGAAAAGGAAATCCGTAGAATGGATGAAAACTACCCTGCATTCATTCGTTCCCTTGGAAGCTCAGCCGGTGCCCGGGGCGGGATGATTGATGATGCGTTGAGATCCCTCACAAATCACGATTTCGGTGCACTTACTCAAGACGTTAATGACCTGTTTCGGAGAGTTAACACAAGGATTGACAAATTCCAGGCATGGGAAATGTTTGCCGCAAATACCGGAAGCAACCTAATCCAGCGATTCAGTGAGATTTTTGTGGAAGCGACAAATCTTGGAGGAAAACCGGAATTAATAGGGGATATGCTTGCAAGTAATTTCCTGAAAATTGTCAATCTTCGAAAAAAGAGATATCAGTCAGCTTCAAGCTTGGTAGGTGTCCTATATGGGCTGACTGCAGGTATCGCTTTTACCCTTAACATTTCTGTAAGCGTAGTCGGACTTATGCAGGATATGTTTACTTCCATGCAAATGGATTCGGATATGTCACTGGGAATGATCATTTACACTGACATCGGAAGTGTACAACTCCTTTCTCTTATGATCATGTTTATTGTGTTTGTGCACGCCGCTGTATCAGCACTCCTCATAAGAGTTGTTAACGGAGGGCATATGCTAAGCGGAACCACTGATTTCGTAATAATGATGTGGATAGGCGGAGTCGGTGCAGTGTTCACTGAAAACGCTGTAGGAGTCCTGCTGGGAACCTGAAAAGGATTTTAAAAATCAAACGCTGGAACGTAGTATCCTAACAACTTCCTATGTTAGTTCCTGAGTAGTTGCTTTTCCCCCAAGATCAGGAGTTTTGACACCGTTGGAAATCGCTTTTTCGACTGCCATCTCTACCTTTCCGGCAGCTTCGTCTTCGCCCATCCAGTTAAGTAACATTTTCACAGAAAGAATTGCAGCTATAGGATTTGCAATCCCCTGTCCTGCAATATCAGGAGCACTTCCGTGAACTGGTTCAAAAAATGCCTGGTTCTTACCGATGTTTGCACTTGGCACAAGGCCAAGACTGCCAACTAGAGCCGCCCCCAGATCACTCAGAATATCCCCAAAAAGATTGGTAGCAACAACTACACCATACTTTTCAGGAGAGCGGATCATATCGTAGGCCATTGCGTCAACAAGCATATCATTGTGTTCAACTCCCATAGAGTTCGCAACCTGTCTGCACGTATCCAAAAAAAGGGTGTCTGACTTGAGTACATTGGATTTATGCACTATTGTCAGTTTTTGATTGCGTTTCTTTGCAAATTTGCATGCAACCTCGGCAATACGGGCCGAGCCATGTTTTGTTACAACCCGCTTTGTGAAAGCTTCTTCTGAGCCTACTTCTTCGATACCTGAATACATACCTTCAGTATTTTCCCTGACTATCAGAATATCAAAATCGCTTGATGCATTTACACCGTGGATTCCTTTTATGGGATGAATAGGCCTTATATTTGCATAGAGATCAAGTTGCTTCCGAATCGTCAGAAGAACACTTTTGTAATTGGGATCAGGAGGGGTTGTAACAGCCCCAAAGAGGATACAATCGCAACCTCTGAGAAGTTCAATATCGTCGTCTGAAATTGCCTGTCCTGTTTTTTCCCAGCGCCCGTAGCCAACTTCAAATGGAACTTTTTCGAAAGAAATAGGAAAACAATCCAACACTTGAAGAGCAGCCGGTATAACTTCCTTTCCAACCCCATCTCCTTCAATTACTGCTAATTTCATCTGTTTTCCTCCTTAAGCCTCTGGACAAGGACACGAATCGCATCTGCAATCTGGAATTCCGAAGCACCCCAGTGGACTGTAGCTCCCGGAATATCATCAATTGTCACCTGTCCGGAACGTTCTGCTTGACAACAACGTGCAATAAATGGTTTTGTTGGTTTTACAATATCAGAACTAAAGGGACAAATACTGATAAATTTATATTCCAACCCCGGAAATCTGGATTCAAAAAGTGCTTGAGATATTTCACAACCTACGAGCAGGGAACCAGGCTCCGTAATAACATCATTGTCAAGGCATTTTCCTGAGAGCCCGGATGCAGAACATGGGAACACTGTATTATCCCCTTCAAACTGCTTTAGATCAACTATATTCTCAGTAAACCGCATTCCGAATTCACCAAAAATACCCGATTTCTCAAGTCTCCTGATCACATCACAAAGCCTTGAAGGATATGGAGGAGCCACATCAAGAATCTCAACTTCAATTATTTCAGAAATATCAGGATCATGAACAAAAGTCACATGATTGTCAATTCCCGTAAAAAGAACTGTATTGATATCTCCTTTGCAGAGAGAATGAGCAGTTTCAACCAGCAAATTCCTGTTTTTTATGTTCAGATGCTCTTCATAACTTAGTATGTTCTCAGGGCCAGCAAGCAACATAATATCTGTAACTCTCCGCAGCAGGCCTTCACCTTCATGCTGGACTTCGTAAAGCCAGTACTTTTTACTTGCTCCCTCAGGCTTGTTTACGATAATGTATTGTGAAAGAAAATAAACTGGTTCATTTTCACTCTCTTCCGGAGAGATGTGAGTCATACCCACATGCTTGTATTCCTGAGGGAAGATCATGAATTAACCCTGTTTCTGTTTTTTGCGGTGCTCCACAAGACCACCATCGGTAAGAATTTCAAGCAGGAAATCTGGCAATTTGTGACCTTCAAAGACCTTGTCACCAACTGTGATTTGCCCTTTAAGAAGATCGACTTCCACTTCATCCCCTTCTTTGCAGGTAACATCTGCTTCCATAAGGGGAAGCCCTACGTTAATGGAATTGCGGAAAAAAATGCGCCCAAAGGAATTTGCAATTACGCAGCCTACCCCCGCATGTTTCAGGGCAAGTGGCGCCTGCTCCCTTGAAGAACCACAACCAAAATTATTCCTTGCAACTATTATGTCACCGGGAGATATTTTTTTGGAAAATCCGGGATCAATGCCCTCCATTGCATGATCGGCAAAGACCTGCATGTCGGTGGTTCTCAAATATTTCCCGGGGATAATAACATCGGTATCAATATCATCCCCGTACAGCCATGCTTTTCCTTTGATCATGCTTTTCATGCTCTCACCCGAATGTACGATTTGCACGATGATATTTGTAAGTAGCGGAAAACAAAAACATGGAGAAGTTAAAAATTTAATTAATCGACTTTTTTGCACAAGTAATCCTTTACTTGAGAGCCAAAACTTTCGTTCTGGATTGCAAAATCAATGATTGCTTTCACATAACCTAATTTATCCCCGGTATCATAGCGCCGGCCTGCAAATTTATAAGCATAGACTTTCTGCATTTTATTAAGCATACGAATACCATCTGTAAGCTGAATTTCGCCCCCAACCCCGATTCCAGCTTCATTTATGCAATCAAATATTTCCGGGGTAAACACATACCTTCCTATTGCTCCAATATCTGATGGCGCTTTGTCAATTGAAGGTTTTTCCACGATGTCTTCAAGAATGTAAAGAGATTCTTCAAGTGGTTGCCCCTTTATGATTCCATAACTACTAACTTTCTTACGTGGAACTTGCTCCACTGCAATCGTAGAACACTGATATTTTTTGGATACTTCTATCAGTTGCCGAATACAGGGAGTTTTGTTAACAATTATATCATCGCCTAAAAGCACCGCAAATGGGTCGCCATTGACATGCTTTCTGGAACGCATTATGGCATCACCAAGTCCTTTTGGTTCTTTCTGCCTTATGTAATGGATATCAACCATTGAAGAAATATCTTCTACGATTTTCAAGAGATCATCTTTGTGACTATTGCGAAGGTGCATCTCCAATTCTGGGGATTCATCAAAATAGTCTTCAATGGAACGTTTACTTCTACCTGTAACAAAAATGATGTCATCTATACCTGCAGCAATAGCCTCCTCAACAACATAATGGATAACTGGTTTGTCAATTATTGGAAGCATTTCTTTCGGCATGGACTTCGTCACCGGAAGAAAGCGAGTACCAAGACCTGCAGCAGGAATAACCGCCTTTTTTATTTCCATTGTAAACAATCCTCAAATAATGAAAAAACAATCAAAAAGTAGCTATGAATCATAATTCGATCACATTCCCATCCAATACATCCCTTTCAGCAACATCTACTTTTTCCACTACATCACCGTAAGTCACCGCATATTGGCTAACAGGCATAGTATCAAATTGTGTCTCGCCAGCCAATGAGCCCAGAGTTGAATATGGAACAACGAATTCAAATGCACCATCCGAAACCATTGATTGTGAATAAAGGAATGTTCTACCTGTGCTCGTTTTAATTGTTGTGCTAATAGTCACAATTTCTCCTTCTGGAGCTTCACCTGCAATGGTCGCACCTTCAACATATTCAAAGATTTTTACATACCCTGTGTTTGATTCTTCAATATTGTTACCATTGGAAAATAGCACATTGTAGACTTGTTTGTATCCAATCTCTGCTGTGCTGGCAGCCGGTGTTTCGTGAACCAGGCGATATTGTTCAAGACCATTTCCGTCGAAAATATGCAAACGTGATTCCATAGAATTGAAATATCGTTCTCCTGGAACGGTTTGTGTACCCTGATCGGTTTGTACTCCGACATAATAATCATTCGTGTCAAGTGTCCATGCAGCCATAGCATAGAATTTTCCAGTTGCCATTTCAACATCTGATACTACATAACGTGCACCTGCTTTATCCGGATCAGGGTGGACTGCTTCAAGCACTGCAGTTGCTTCCCCTTCAGATTGAGCTGTGAAGAATGTGGATGCTCCGGGTTGATTTTCTTCATCAATACTATTTCTCCGCCCACCAACACCTTGCTGGAATGGGTTTGCATTTGGAATACGGTGCCCTATGACTTCGATCCAATGACCGTAATCCCACCATGACATTACACCATACGCTGTATCAGGATATGGGTATAACTCACCACTATCAATGACATCATAGCTCTCATAGTAGTCCAATCCCGGATCCGGTGTGTTAGAGTTTAGCCACATCGTAGCTTCTATCCAGTATCCATTAGGACCACCCGTTCCACGAGTCTGTTGGTCAGCTATATCATATGAAGGATATGCCAAAATCAGAACCATTATTATCAAGGAAACTACATGAAGTGGTTTGATTTGTTTGAACCACCTTCCAATGCCATCAGTAGCTTCCTTAAATGGATTATCCACATCTTTCCATCCTGCAAAGTCCAATACTTTGACTCCGAGATATGCAGCCAATATTGAAGCATTGACGGAGTAATAGTATGCAAAGCGGTTTTGCTGGAGCATCGCCCAGATGATCATTACTGACCAGACAATCAAAAATGTTTGTTCCCGATTGTTGTGTTTGTAGATAGCAACATAAGCCAGAATTGCAAGCGCTATGAAAGAAAATACTCCTGCAAGGGCAAAATTGTACCAAATTGGTTGGAGAGTGAAAACACCACCTTGTATGAGAAGAGGCGAGGCTTCTGCAACTGTTAATCCGCCCCCAGTAAGCGTGAAATAACTTGCCAGGCTTGTAACCAGTGAGTAAGTAGGTGGAGACAGTATTTTTGCAGCTGCAACCACAATTACAGATAAAAGTAAAATTGAAAGTGGATAGTAGTAATTCTTAAGATTCCTTTTATTTAGCTCCATGGAAATTAAAGTAAGAATGGGGAATGCAACAATTCCACCAGCTAGACCTCTCATCAATAAAGATCTTCCACGAAGTTCTGGTACCAAAAGTACCATCAACAATGCAATTGCAAAAACAACTACACCAGTGATTGCCAAATAATCAGTTGACCGTTTGTGCATATGGTCTACAACATGTTGCACCGTTATGTATATCCCAATTATGAAACTGAAAAAGACTGCTCCCAGCCATGCAAGAGAATATGCACCCAAAGAGATACCTGCAAGAATGATATACGGTAGAACCGGTTTTAATGCACTGAATTCATGATTTTTCAAGTTTGCAAAACTAATTGGATGCTCCTTCAATGTCCTTAAAGCCATTATCAAGAACATAACAATAATGGTGGTCAATAGTGTCTCAGCAATGTGGTGATCGTTAAAGCCTATTATTGACCTTGAAAGGAACTGTCCTGGTGCAACTGCAATCAAAAAAGACGCAAGTAAACCTACTCTACGATCAAATAACCACTTCGCAGCAAAATATGTTGGAATTACAACAAGTGCGCCTAAAAATGCAGGATAATAAGCCGCTGTTGTGTGGATAAGTTCTTGGCTAGGATTTCCAAATCCAAGTATCCATATAATTAGCGCCAAAAAGACATCATAAAGGGGTGCAAAAACCTGAGACGTGCCATAAGGATACTGTGTATAAGCATCAAACCATAGTATATTAGGGAAATTGTTCAAAATATAATCTACATTTCTTAAATGATACCATGGATCGTTACCCCCAAACCGTACGAATCCATTTGAAAGGAAAACACTTGCTGATGGACGTAGTCTGATGGATAGCGCAATTATAAACGAAATAGTTACTCCTAGGATATAGGGTAAACTACTGAGAAGCTGCTTTTTCCTGTTTTCAATATCCATATATTCCACTTGCCGTTATCTGTTATGAGTTTTGCATTATATGATTATATAATAGGATATAAGTATTATGAAAAGCCATTTTGAGAACGGATGCATTATATGTTAACAGTTGTAGCATCCCTTCAAATTGGAACAAAGGTTATCTACATTTAACACATGCCTTAGTGGTGCAACTCCAAACAATTAAATATTAGATTACTGAAGCAAACTTCTTGGCATAATTGACGAGGTAATTTGTTTATGCTTGTATCTGTTATAGTGTGTGCTTATGATATTGGCCGCTATGATGATTTCATAGAAGCAATAGAGAGTCTCTTTGATCAAGATTTCCGAAATGTCGAAATCATAGCTGTGGTGGATGGAAACAAAGAATTCTATGAAAAAATAATAAAATACAAAGAACTCAACCAATTGAAAATGAAGGTCCTGCTCAATAAAAAGAACCTTGGACTTTCTGAAAGCAGGAATCGGGGAATTGCGGTAGCTACTGGAGATGTGCTCGCATTTTTTGATGACGATGCAATTGCAGAAAAAAATTGGATCAGTGAGCTTGTGCGCATGTACGATAAATATGATGCCATTGCTGCTGGCGGGAAATTATTTCCACTATGGGTAGATGGAAAAGCTGATTTTCTTCCAGAGGAGTTTTACTGGATGATTGGCGCAACACACAAAGGATTTCCTGAAAAAGTTACCGAAGTTCGGAACACCTTTGGTTCAAACATCAGTTTCAAAAAAGAAGTTCTTGACGAATTTGAAGGGTTTAAAGGAGATATGGGAATTAAAGGTAAAGGGGCCCTTCAAGCTGAAGAAACTGAAATTTGTGAGCGCATGAAAAAGCTTTTCGGTAAAGGGGTAATGTATAATCCTCATGCAATTGTCCACCACAAGATTTTTAAAAGTCGCACTAGGCTTAAGTTTTTGTTGAGAAGAGCGTTTTGGCAGGGATACTCCAAAAAAATGATGGCAAATATGGGTTATTCCATGGATGTTGAGAGTGATTTCCTCAAGAGACTGATAAATCCAGGGATCTATGGAAGAGTAAAGGCTGTTCGTAGTATGGGACTCGGACCATTAATTCAAATATTCTTTTTGATTCTTTTTACATTTGTTGTTAGTTTAGGATACGCTTTCAAGTCAATAGAATTGTTTTCTTCATCTCTTACAGGAGCCAAGCAAGCATGAATGTAAATCAGGTTAATGTGGTTCCAAACGGAGTAGATACAACTCAATTCAAAATATACAATAAGGACGTTCAACGGAAATGGTTTGAAAGAAATTTTGAAACTGATCTTGCTGATGGCATTAATATAATCTATGTAGGACGTTTTTCTGAAGAAAAGGGATTACGTTATTTAATCAAATCACTTGACTACATTGATCTCCCTTTTAAGCTGTTTCTAGCAGGGGACGGACCTCAAAAAAGCGAAATTGCAAAGCTAATAGAAGCTTCCGGTTTAAACGGTAAAGTTTGCATTTTAGGAAAAGTCCCACATGAAAACTTGTCTAAACTTCTCAATGCTATGGACATTTTCGTATTGCCTTCAATTTCGATGGAAGGTTTTTCAAATTCTATGCTTGAAGCAATGGCTTGTGGGTTGCCAATTGTAACAACTCATGTTGGAGCGGGAAGCGAGGTAATAACAGATGATGTTGGGTTTGTTGCTGAAATTAAAAACCCAAGCCAAATTGCAGATGGAATCTTAAAATACGCGTATCTTGATAGAAATACAATCAGGGACTATACTGAGAGTCATTTTTCCTTTGATGTTGTTGCGGATAAGGTATATGCCCTTTATTCTGATCTTTGTGGAAAAGATGTCGATAGTATTTGCTATTGCTCTCTTTATTCACCACCTTATCAGTTGTCTGGGGCAGGTCGGCAAGTTCATGAATTATCAAAAAGATTGTCACAAAAATGTGATGTTTCTGTCATATCTACCGGAATTGGAGGATCTAAGGATGGGCAGCTAGAAGGTGTGAATTATTATCGAGTCAAATACGTAAAAGGAGAGTCCTTGTCACGATTCTGCTATAGTACTTTAGGTTGCCTTAAAGGTCTTTCATTGGATGCTTTTGATGTTGTAGATGGACGAAATTGGGAAGGCGGATTGATCTCCACATTTCTTTCCAAGCACAAAGGAAATCAGTCAGTTATCAGCTTCCGGGGAGAAGGTGCTTTAGAAGGACCATGGATTAAAAACCGCATTAACAAGTACATTGCAAAGAGAGTTGATCTTATGACTGCCACAGACAGCAGAACAGCGTCAAAAGCTGAGCGCATTCTAAATGGGTACAAAGGTGATGCTTGAGTGTGCGGCATAGCAGGCGTCTACGGACTGTCAGATCAACATCTTTTGAGAAAAATGTGCGATGTCATTGAGCATCGAGGACCCGATGACGCTGGCTACTATGTAGATGAGCAAATCTCTATTGGAATGCGCAGATTAAGCATAATAGATCTCTCAGGAGGGCACCAGCCCGTTTTTAACGAAGATGGAAGCATAGTTGTCGTTTTCAATGGGGAGATATATAATTTCAGAGAGTTAAGAGAAGACCTAGAAAAAAGAGGCCACATTTTTAGTACAAATTCAGACACCGAAACAATTGTTCATGCATACGAGGAGTATGGAAATGATTGCCTGAACAAGTTTAACGGAATGTTTGCAATCGCATTATGGGATACTGAAAAAAAAGAACTGTTTCTTGCACGTGACCGTTTGGGCATAAAACCATTGTATTATTCTCTTTTTGAAGATAAACTCATTTTTGGCTCCGAGATCAAATCCCTTATCGAATATGGTCTTAAGCCAGAAATAAAGGAAGAAGCCCTAAGTGAGTATTTTACATTTCGATATGTACCAGCGCCCTTGACAATGTTTAGAGGTATCTTTAAACTAAAACCAGGCCACTTCATTAAAATCGGAGCAAACGGATTCCATGCAAATAGCTATTGGAATTTAGATTTTACAACATCAGAAGGTAGTGAAGGCTACTTTAAAGACAAAATTCTTGAAATTCTTAAGGAATCTGTACGAAAAAGACTTGTTGCCGATGTTCCAATTGGCTCCTTCCTTTCAGGCGGATTGGACTCTTCTATAATAACGTCATTTGCAAGTGAATTGTCTAATGAACCAATAAAGACTTTCTCTGTTGGTTTTTATGGTTCAGATTATGATGAGACTCCTTATTCGAGAAGGATTGCAGAACACTTTGGAACTGATCATACTGAAGAATGGGTTGATATTGAAAACACTTCTGTTTTGCCCAAGCTGATATACCATCTTGATGAACCTCTAGCAGACCCTGCAATATTACCCACATACCTGATATCTGAAACTGCAAGGAAAAAAGTAAAAGTGATATTAAGTGGTGAAGGCGGTGACGAGGCATTTGCAGGATATGGGAGATATCAATCTGAATTGAAAGCTCATAATTTCTCAAAATATTTACCTCGCGTACTCAAAAACTCTGCTTTTAGACTAGGCAGCATAATCGAAGAAAGTAAAATCAAGAAGTACGCATTGTATGCAGGTTCTCGAAATGGACAAAAAAACAGTTATTACTACCGTTTGAAACTGAGGGATAATGGTCATCTCAATCCTAACATCCTGCAAATTGATGATACCAATCTTCCACTTGATCTTTTTTATGAATACGACAACTATTTGAAATCAATGTTGAAGTTCGACATCAATTACTGGTTGCCGGATGATCTTTTAATGAAAGTAGACAAGATGACCATGGCTACGTCCCTTGAAGCACGTGTTCCTTTTTTAGACCACAATTTGCTAGAACTGACGTCTACCATCCCTCCAAATTTAATGCTTAATAAACATTTGTTAAAGCTCTGTGCTAATGATCTCTTGCCAAAAGAAGTTATGGAAAGAAAAAAACATGGTTTCGATGTTCCAATTAGGGAATGGTTTGAGAAAGACACACTCGATGAGTTCCTATCTGAAGAAAAAATTAATAGCACACCTTACTTGAATAATAGTGAGATCCAGAAAATACGTGAAAGGCATCGTGCAGGAAAGGGAGATTATAGTGTTTTATTATGGAAATGCCTATGCTATACTATGTGGTATAATGAATTTTTAAGTGAGAATTAAATGTTTGATTGTTATGAATGGTAAAAATAAAATTGCTATGTTAACTACGACATTTTTCCCACAGGTCGGTGGAGCAGAATATCAGGTTAAATGGCTGGCTGAAGAATTATCCAAAAATGGTAATGAAGTTTCTTTGTTTACTCCTTATGAAGCAAATGGGTTCATCGAATCTTACGGTAAATATCCTCTTGTAAACATTTCTTTAAGGAAAAAGGATACGAATGTTTTCCAGGATGGAAGCAGAATGCTTTATAGGTTTATCAGCAATGTTTTAAAAATTAAACCTGATATCATTCATGCTCATTTTGCATTTTCATCTGGATTTTTGGCAGTCATAACCAAGCCAATTCACAAAGCTCCTGTAGTTATAACATCTCATGGAGAAGACATACAATTGGTTGAAAGCATTGATTATGGTTTAAGGAGAAGTAAAATCAAAAGCTATCTAATAAAATTTACACTAAGATACTGTGACAAACACGTCCTAGTAAGCAACTCGATGAAAAATGACGCTTTGTGCTCAGGAAGCTCTGAAAACAAAATAGAAGTGATACACAATATTTTCAATCCGCCAAATATAGAAATCACGAATTCCGATGAAATCGATTTAAAAGCTAAATACGGCATAAAACACAGCTCAAAAATTATTCTATCGGTATCAAGACTTCATCTTCAAAAGGGTTTAAATTACCTCATTGAAGCCATGGTTACTGTCCTAGATAAACATCCAACTGCGCTTTTAGTAATTGCGGGTACTGGACCAGAAAAAGAAAATTTAGAGAGGCTATGTCAAAGCAAAAAAATAGACAAGAATGTAATCTTTTTGGGATACATCACAGATAAAGAAAAGCTTATATTGACAAAAGCTTGTGATATATTTTGTTTGCCTGCAATTGAAGAAGCTTTTGGTATTGCCTTATTTGATCCAATGTATTTCTCAAAAAATATAGTTGCTACAAATGTAGGGGGCATCCCTGAAGTTTTGGGGAATGACAAGATGCTAGTTCCGAAAATGGATTCTGTTGGCTTGGCAAATGCTATCATTGACGTATTTGATGATGATAAAAATACTTTGCAATACTCAACTAATCAGTTAGAGACTTTTTATCCAAATTCTATTGTAAAGCAATATAGTGAACTTTATCGGTCCTTGCTAAGGTGAGTGGAATAATGGTATTTAACTATAATATTCATGGTTTGGTTACAATTTGCTCCGATCGATCTCTAGCGATTGACAACATTGAATTACCAGACGTTTTTCTTGTAGAAGACATTGAAGATCCTGATATTATTATCAAGATAAAAGAAATAGATCCAAAAGGTTTTGTTTCTGCTGAACGTGTGGGAGACAAATTTAGATGGGATGGAGAAACTCTGTATCTCAATTGGGGTGCCCCCTCTATATTTAATCTTAGTGCAGCAATAAAAGGATTGGAATGTGACAAAACTGAACTGACCTTCTCACCTTTCTTTTGGAAATTTGGTAATGTGTCCCATATTATTGGGTCATCCATTTCAATTCACTTACTGAAACACAATGTTACTCCTGTGCATGCAGCATGTATTTCCTTAAACGGACAAGATATTCTTATTTCGGGATTGAGCAATATGGGAAAGACTTCTACAATACTTAACCTTTTGTCACATTTCCCGAATTCAAAACTTTATGCCGATGACACTGTAATTTTAGGAGAAAATATTGCATATTCGTTTCCCAGAGAGGTAGGAATTTCTCCAGAAACTGATACTGGTAATATAGAAATGTCAAGCAAAAGCAAGTTTAGTAAAATTTTTAGAGATAAAGTTCTTAAGACCCCTGTAATCTCTGCTTTTTACAATAATCGAGGATCTATAAATTTGAATCAAGATATCATTGGTACTTCTTATCCTAATCAATGCTATTTCCTTAGAGACGGCCCACTGGGGATTAGCGAATTGGATAGTAAAGAAGCTGCAAAACTCCTCTTTGACAGCACTCAAACTCTTACTCACTTCAGAGCAAATTCTCATCACAGTGTTGCTACCTACTCATACATTATGAAAAGCAAAATGGACTTACATGAGTATGAAGTTGAACGTCGGTCTATTGTTGATAACTTCTTTGCCGATGTCCAATGTTACGAAATTTCCTCTAATAAGAAAGGAGAGTTTGCCCAGCTTATAAAAGATCAGCTGAGTTGACACTAAAGTTATCATGAAAGCGAATATCATAGATGGTTTGGATGAATCTAGGATTGATATTTGGAAAAGCGTATATTATCAATTCCATGGACTAATTGAGCAAAATAGAATTTTCTCTAAGATCCCTAATCGAATTATGATAAGGGCATATTACTCAAACGAGTATAAAAGTTTCAGAAACAAGGTACTTAATATTTGCAAAGGCCTCTTTCTCATTCCAACTCTACTTTTATGGACTATTCTCTTAAAGCCATTTGAGCAATTGTATTACAAAAAGAAGTATCCGGAAATAAGTTCTTTTAACGATATTCGCTCTGAAAGCTTTGATTATTTATTTGTACTCAATACAAAAGACCACACAATATCAGCCATTCCGGTAATCAAAAATCTTAGCAATTCGAAAAAGATTTTGGTAATTACTTTCAGGGATGTATATCGTAGATATAAGTCTGATTTTGATAGTTTTCATAATGTCAAAATTTTATTTTTTGAGGTCGAATTGAAAAATCTTCCAATTCGAGATTATGTCAATACTCTGCTGGAATCAAAGAAATATTTTTCATTATTGATGAATTTGGAAGTCGAAGAATATGTAAATAAAGTTCTTAAACTAGACCGTTTTTTTATAAAATTACATTTGACAGAAGAATTAGTACAATATTACGTTTTTAGAAGGGTGTTTGATTCCTATGATTTTAAAGGAGTAGTTTCAATTGTATTTACGACAGCTTTTGAAATTGCTGCTGAAAGAAGTATACCAACATTTATAATTCAGCATGGTATTGGCGGAGGCGGCCATTTGCCATATATTTCAGATTATATTTTTGCGTATGATGAACCTACTAAAGGTGAATTGAGTAAATGGACAGATGACACCGTATCAATTTTGCCATTGGGTGCTCCCAGATTTGACTATCTCAAAAATCTGAAACAAAGAAATTCAAATGGACTTAAGAGGGAATACGCTATTCCAACCAATAACAAAATTGTTACTTTTATCTCTGAAGGGGAACCTTACGACAATGACTTAACACTTCTATCTTTGAAGAAAATGCGCTCTGTTATGCCCGAATCTATTAATCTAATAGTAAAATTGCATCCACGCGAAAATTTGAATGAATCACATGTAAAAAAAGGTATTGAGGATATTTTTAATCAAAGTGAGTTGGCAAGTACAATATTCATCAGGAATGAAGTTGATTTTTACGAAGTATTAGCAAATTCTGATGCCATCATATCTACAGTTTCCACAGGAATATCAGAAGCTATAGCAATGGATATTCCCGTATTTCAGATCAATTTCACTGGAACATCGTATCCACCCAACCTAGATTTAGCATTTTTTGGAGGCACATCACCTTTTAATGATATCGATTCTTTAATTGAATCAGTTTCATCGATTTTAAACGACGACCTTGAGCACAACAATTTGGTAAAAAAACAAGAATATTTGAAAACTACTATGTTCAAAAACATTGGAAAAACTGGCAAATTGATTTCCGATGCCATCATTCAAAAATCTGAATTTATGAGTTGATTATGTGAATAAAGAGAAAATCATTGCCATTATCCCTGCCCGCGGTGGATCAAAAGGTCTGCCAGGGAAGAATATCAGACAACTGGCAGGCATGCCTTTAATTTATTATTCTATAAAAGCCGCCCTAGATTCAAAATACATTGACGCAGTATTTGTTTCTACAGATAGTGAACCTATTGCTAATACTTCAGAAAGGTGTGGCGCAAATATTATTAAGAGGCCTGCAGAACTTGCGAAAGATGATTCCCCGACAATTGACACAATTTTTCATGCAATTGAATTTTTAAAACATGATTACAATCCTTCAGTCGTTGTCCTTTTGCAACCGACTTCACCCTTAAGAGACACACATGACATTGACAGGGCAATTGAGCTATTTGTTGCAAATGATTACAGCTCAGTTTTTAGTATGTGTGAAGTAGAGCACTCTCCATATTGGGATTTCAAGTTTGACAATGCACACTTGAAGCCTCTATTAGGAGATGAATATTTAAAAAAACGCAGACAAGATCTACCAAAAGTTTATAGGCAGAATGGAGCAATATATATAAGTACTGTTCTCGATTTGTACAAAAACAATGATTTTTATTCAGGCAATGTTGTTCCCTTCATTATGCCTGTTGACAAGAGTGTTGATATTGACAATGAAATCGACTTTAAACTTGCAGAATTGTTGATTCAGGAGACAAAGGATGGAAATCAAGAATCGGTTAATAGGTAAAGACGCTCCTTGCTTTATCATTGCAGAAGCAGGAGTTAACCATAATGGTAATCTTGAATTAGCAAAAGAGTTGATTGATGCAGCAGTTGATGCGGGTGCCGATGCCGTGAAATTTCAGACATTTGTATCAGAAGAAGTTGTTAGTATTAATGCACCAAAGGCTGAATACCAAAAAATGACTACTGATGCTTCTGAATCTCAACTTGATATGATCAAAAGATTAGAACTATCAAAAGAAGAACATGAATATTTATTAGATTACGCTAGGAAAAAAGATATTCTCTTTTTGTCTACCCCTTTTGATGAAATGAGTGCAGATTTGCTTACAACCCTTGGGCTACCTTTAATCAAGATCAGTTCCGGTGAAATTACAAATCACCCATTTCTTAAATATATAGCAAAAAAAGATCTTCCAATTATCTTATCTACGGGGATGTCAACTCTTGAAGAAGTTGAAGAAGCCGTTTCGGCAATCAAAGAAATCGGATGTAACTCTTTAATTCTCTTGCATTGTACTTCAAACTATCCAGCAAGAATAGAGGACTGTAATTTGAGAGCCATGAAAACAATGTCTGATAGCCTAAGTTTACCGATTGGATATTCAGATCATACCCCCGATATTTATGCTTCTATTGCAGCTGTAGCTATGGGAGCATGTGTTATAGAGAAGCACTTTACAATAGATCGAAATCTTCCGGGACCCGATCATAAAGCATCCCTAGAACCTGAAAAACTAAAAGAAATGATTCGTGGTATACGGATGGTTGAAAAATCATTGGGTTCTCCTATTAAAGCACCTGTAGATGCTGAGCTTGAAGTACGTAGTGTTGCCAGAAGAAGCATTGTGGCTAAAATTGACATCCCAATGGGAGCTGAAATCACAGAAGATATGATTTCATTTAAAAGGCCTGGAACAGGGATCTCTCCAAAAAACTTGGCTCAAATTGTTGGTTCAAAATCTAAACAGGAAATAAAAAAAGATACAATAATAACTTTAGATGAACTTATGTTAAATTAACCCGAATAGACAAAATCCAAATAAAAACATTTAATATCTCTAGAACCACCACAAACTTAAATTTGGGATGTTGGTATTTGATGGTTAGAAAAATTGCCGTAATAACAGGAACCCGTGCAGATTATGGTTTAATGCGCTCTACATTAAAAGCTATTGATTCCCACCCAAAATTGGAATTGTGTTTAATTGCTACTGGAATGCATTTATCGCATGAATTCGGCTATACAATAAATGATATAAAGAAAGATGGTTTTTCAATTGCATCGGAACTAGATATTTTATTGAGTAGTGATTCAAAGACAAGCATGGCCACATCTGCAGGTCTGGGTATTATCAAGATTTCTCAAGCTCTTGAGCAAATAAAACCAGATATTGTAGTTGTTGAAGGTGATCGTTGGGAGGCAGCTTCTGGAGTAATAGCATCTGCATTTCTGAACATTCCGGTTGCGCATATTTCAGGTGGTGATGTTACAGAGGGTGGATGCATTGATGACTCAATAAGGCATGCTATAACTAAGTTTGCCCATATACATTTTCCTGGAACTTCCAAAAGTGCTGAAAGGCTTTCGAAGATGGGAGAAGAAGGATGGAGAATACATATGGTGGGAGACCCTGGTAACGATCTCCAAGATTTTAAATCAATTGAACCACAAGAGCTTGAAAATTACTTTAGTATCAATTTGAATGATCCACTTCTGCTTGTTGTCCAGCATCCAGTTACATATGAAATTGAGCACACAGCAGATCACATGCGCGAAACTATGGAATCAATAGTTGAATTAGGCTTGCAGACTATAGTTATATATCCGAATGCAGATTCTGGTGGCAAATTGGCGATTGAAGTTATAAAAGATTTTTCAGAGTATCCGAATATAAAAATATATAAAAACCTAACCCGAGATGTCTATTTGAGCCTAATGGCTGTGTCCAGCGCAATTATTGGCAATTCAAGCAGTGGGATTGTCGAGTCTCCATTCTTCAAAATACCCGCTGTGAACATCGGCACTCGACAAAGTGGGCGTGAACGTTCCACAAATGTTATTGATGTTGAATATGACAGACATGAAATCGTCTCTGCGATCAAGAAAGCTTTATCAGATAAAGATTTCAAAGAGAACGTTAAAAATTGTCCAAACCCTTATGCCTCAGAGAACACTGGAATAAAAATAGCGAATTTGTTATATAAAATTGAGATTGATAATAAATTGATAAATAAAAAATTCATTTTGTGAGGGTTACAAAATGGGCTCTTGGGACTCAAAGTGGGAAGAAGTTTATAGAAATCAGGAATGGGGGAAGTATCCTCCTGAAGAATTGATTAGATTTATAGCACGAAATTTTTATAATAACGATTTTAGAAATGACGTTCACATCTTGGATATTGGATGTGGAACCGGTGCAGAAACTTGGTTCTTGGCTCGAGAAGGATTCTCTGCTATTGGAATTGATGGATCTAAAACAGCAATATCAATAGCTAAAAAACGTTTCAGCGACGAAAACCTCAGCGGAGATTTCATTGAAGGGGATATTGAAGCCTTGAATTTTGCAGACGATTTTTTCGATGCAGTGATTGATATAGTTGCAGTCCAACACAATAAATAGTCTAATATTTGCATTATAGTTAATGAAGTGCATAGGGTGTTGAAACCTGGTGGCAAGTTTTTTTCAATGATAGTGGAAAAACGGTCGTTGGGATATGGATTAGGAAAAGAATTAGAAAAAAATACCTTTGCTGAAATAAAGGAAGGCCCTTATGCTGGTAAAGGAACAATCCATTTCACAGATATCGATGAATTAACTGAAATTTTTAGTCATTTTGAATGTTTTGATGTTGAATACAGTATGAGGACAATAAATAATCGTAAAGACAAAATTTGCCATCATGTTATTTCTGCAAAAAAATGATACTACGAAAAGAAAGCAATCGAGCCAATGGAACTCCACCATTCGGTGGCATCGGCAGTGAATTTTATTTGCCCACTAACACTATTTTCAAAAAAAATCATAAACAGTTTTACAAGTACTCATCAAACGGAAGGAGATCATTCGTATCAAGTGGCAGGGATGCATTACACTATGCTATCAAAACTCTTGGGTTATCTATAAAAGATGAGGTGCTTCTTCCATCATATTTGTGTGAAGAAGTTCTTAAACCATTCAAAGATAAGACTAGTTTTGTTTTTTACAAAGTAGATGAAAATCTATCAATTGATCTTGATGATATATGTTCCAAGCTTTCGGAACGTACAAAAGTGATTTTAGTTATACACTATTTTGGATTTCCTCAAAATCTATCTGGTTTAAAAGAGATTCAAGAAAGGAACTCTTTTATAATTATAGAAGATGTTGTTCAAGCCTTTTTGACTGAATGCAACAGCAACATGATTGGCCATTGTGCGGATATTAGTATATCAAGTTATAGAAAATGGATACCAGTTCCCGATGGAGCTTTGATCACATTTAGTGATAATGGGAGGGAAATTGATTCTCCCTTAAATTCTGATATTTCCCATCGTTTGTACATAGCACTTCGATTTTTAGGACTCCTAACCAAATATTTATACGTGAAATATAGAATCAGTAACCTTAAGCCTTTTTACACATATTTTTTTCAAAAATCAGAGCGTTTTTTGTTGAAATATAGTAAACCTGCTAAGATGTCAAAAATTACGGCATTTCTACTGGACAAATTCAACTACGATTTTATCATAACCCAGCGTCGCAGAAACTTTAAATATCTTTTATACAATTTGAAAAACGAAAAGACTATAGTTCCATTGTTTGAGACTCTTCCTGAAGGAGTCTGCCCACTTGGATTTCCTATATCGGTTGATGATAGAGATAGATTGAAAAAACTACTCATCGAAAATTCTGTTTATCCTCCAATACATTGGGAGTTACCTGATGACATTGACAAAAAAGACTTTCCGCTTTCTTGGGATATTTCAAAGCATATATTAACAATTCCAATTGACCAAAGATATACAGAAGAAGATATGGAGTATGTTCTAGGATTAATCAAAAGAAAGGACGTTTGAGATGGCCAAAGAAAAATGGAAACTTGAAATACTTCATAATAGCGGTTCTGATCTTATACGATGGAATAATCTGTTAGAGAGTCTTGAAAGTAAAGATTTATACTTTACTCCTACTTATATGAAATTATTTGAAGATGTACCTCTTGAAGTTTTCCAGAACTTTGGAGGTGAAGCCCTTTTAGCATTTTATGGGAATGAAAAGAAGTACGTCTTATATCCCTTTTTTAAGAGACCTTTGTTTGAATTAGACTTTTATAAACCAATGTTATCAGACTACGGAAAAGTTTATGACATAAGTTCACCTTGGTTTTTTAGTGGCCCATTAGTATCGAAATTTAAATTGAGCAATAGTGCTTCATATGAAAAACTTATGTCTAGCTTTTTTGAAGCATTCCATGAATATTGTGTTGAACAAAATATTGTTGCAGAATTCATCCGCTTGCATCCCTTCATTAAAAACCATTCCTTGCTAAGAAATGGTTCTGAACAACTTGAAATCTCTAATAGTGTAGTATATGTAGATCTAAACTCTTCTATTGAAGACATAGTGAAAAAATTCAAGAAGGCTAACCGGAATTGTATTTCAAAAAGCTAGAGAAGCGGTGTCAAAGTCTTCCAAAGTAATAGTAAGAAGGACATTGAATCCCTATATCAGTTATACACACGTACTATGGAGAGGATTGACGCGAATACCAAATACTTTTTCCCAAAATCTTTTTTTTACAATTTATTTGATCTCTTAGGCGAAAATGCCACACTATTCATAGCTGAATACAACAACAATCCAATTGCTGCCTCTGTATTTTTGAATGATCATGATTTTGTACACTATTATTTATCTGGTTCCAATCCAGATTTCAGGAACTTATGTTCTACAAATCTAATCTTGTATGAAGCAATAATATGGGCAAAGGCAGAAGGTTATAAGATATTCGAACTGGGCGGTGGTTACAAAGCTGGAGACAGTTTATACAAGTTCAAATCTTCGTTTTCAAGCACAACTGAAATTTTTTACATATACAAGAAAATACACAAACAAGAGCTATATGATCTCCTTTGTGATTTAAAAGCCAAATATGAGGGAATAGATGTATCTGATTTGATGACTTCTGGATATTTTCCTGCATACAGGAAATAAAGGCAATAATCAAGAAATCTTGACGCGAACTATTTCTAAGAAATGTTTAAGTAAATCACATGGGTAGGAATAAGTATGGATGAATGGAAAGTCCCACTTTTTAAGATCTTTCATACCACTGAAGACATTAACAGTGTCGTGAACAATATTAAAATGGGAGCTAACTGGGCTACTGGACCAGATGTTGGAAAATTTGAAGACGAAATAAACCAATTCATAAACTCTAAGTATGCAGTGACTTTTAATTCTGGAACTTCCGCATTACATGCAGCTTTAAGTGCATATGGAATTGGAAAGGGTCATGAAGTTATTGTACCTTCATTTACATTTATTTCTACAGCAAATGCACCTTTGTTTGTGGATGCAAAACCCATCTTTGCAGATATTGAAGAAAATACGTATGGCTTGGATCCTGAATCTGTTGTCGAAAGTATAACTGATAAAACAAAAGCTATTATCCCAATACATTATGGCGGTTGCCCTTGCGATATAGTATCCTTAAGAGAAATAGCAGACGACTATAACTTAGTCTTGATTGAAGATTCAGCAGAAGCTTTTGGTGCCGAAGTTAACGGGGAAAAAGTAGGAACTTTTGGTGATTCTTCAATGTTCAGTTTTTGTCAAAATAAGATCATCACCACAGGGGAAGGTGGTGCAATCACAACTGATTCCAAGGAGATATACGAAAAATTAAAGTTAATAAGATCTCATGGTAGATTGGAATCTCATGATTATTTTTCGTCTACAGAGTTATTTGACTATGTTACACTAGGCTATAATTTCCGTCTATCAAACATTTCTGCATCGCTAGGTAGATCTCAACTTAAAATGATAGATGAGATCATTAATATGAGAAGAAATAACGCTCGATATTTGATGTCAGCGCTTGATAACCTCTCTTCCATAAAAATTAGTGTACCACAAGAAAATTATTTCCATGTATACCAAATGTTTACCATTTATGTAAATGAGTACCGTGATGAATTAATGAATCACCTTAAAGAAAAGGGTATATTTACAAAAGTTTATTTTTCCCCCGTTCATTTGACTCATTTTTATAAACAGGTATTAGGATACAATCCAAATTTACCAATTACAGAGAATGTGTCAGATCACGTTTTAACTCTTCCAATGTATCCTAATCTTAGTAAAAGTGAAATGGACTATATGGTAAGTCAAATACAAAAATTTTTTGAGGTGGGTTTGTGATTGAATTACGCGATTTCTACAAAGGCAAAACTATTCTCGTAACAGGCGGTGTTGGTTCAATTGGAAGTGAGATTGTAAGAAGTATCCTTAAGTATGAACCCAAAGCTGTAAGAGTTTTAGATACAAATGAAACTGGATTGTTTGATCTGGATCAAGAATTAAAATCTGAAAAGATAAGATTATTAGTTGGGGACATCAAAGACAAAGAGAGATTAAGAAGAGCAATTGAAAATGTTGACGTGGTTTTCCATGCTGCTGCCTTAAAACATGTTCCCCTTTGTGAATATAATCCTTTTGAAGCTGTTAAAACGAATGCTGTTGGAACGCAAAATCTTATTGATGTTGCACTTGATGGTGGAGTCAGAAAGTTTGTTACTATAAGTACGGATAAAGCAGTAAATCCAATAAACGTAATGGGTGCTACAAAATTATTAGCTGAACGCTTAACGGTTTCTGCCAATTTGTATAAAGGTAAACACGAAACGGCATTCTCTTGTGTCCGCTTTGGCAATGTGACACACACTAGGGGTTCGGTTATTCCACTTTTCATGAAGCAGATCCAAAGCGGATCACCTTTAACTGTTACAAATATGGATATGACTCGATTTATTATGAGCATAAAAGAGGCTTCTGAATTAGTATTAAAAGTTCCTGAAATGTCTAAAGGGGGAGAAATTTTCATTCTTAAAATGCCTTCAATGCGGATGGATGACTTGGCAAATGCAATGATTGAAGAATTTTCTTCTAAATATGGCTACGACCAGAAGGATATCGGGATACAAATTATAGGAAAAAGGGCCGGAGAAAAATTATTCGAGGAGTTAATGTCGGAAGATGAATCGACCAATGCCTTCGAAGATGAAAACATGTTCATCATTTTGCCAGAGGCTATGATTGCCGAAGATGACATTCCGGCGACCTTTAAAAAAGTGCTCGATACCGAATATTCATCCGAAAATGCGAAACTGCTTACCAAAGAAGAATTGAAAAGGGTATTAACAGAATAAATTATGTTGCCAAGAAATGGACTTTTTTTCATATCCGATTATCGAGACGTAACTTGTGATCCAGGAAGAGATCCATCTTTTTGGATATTAAAAGCTCTTAATAAAGATGCAAGCTTCGATGTCCACAGTACAGCAAATACTATTTCCTACAGGCATTGTTTTGAAAACATTGATTTTTTACCTCTCAATTTTAGGGGCAGTATCAACATTCAGATCCCAAAATATAACTATTCTATTTATAAAGCATATAAGAAAGTTGAAAGCAAAGTGAATGTCATTCACCATTGCGAGAAATTTCAGTATGAAAAGGGATACAATTTAATCCCTTTATTATCTAATTTGGACGATAAGAATTTAATTATTGGCCCGGTGCAATTCCCCCACAAAGTTTTTGAGAATGACTATCTTGTTGGAAAAGCAGGGCTGGAAAGAATAATTCATAAATCTGTTTTCAAAAGCAAATATCTATTGAACCCCCTATTTAGTACATTGTTTAAGAAAACTATCATGGATGCTGATAAAGTAATTGTTCCAAATCAATATGTAAAAAAATCAGTGAAAAAATATGTCTCTCCAAAAGACATAAAGATAATCAACTATGGTGTTGATTTAGAACTTTATAATAATTATTCGTACTGCGCAGATGAAAACAATTTTAAAATTGTTTTCCCAAGCATGGCAATTGAGAGAAAAGGCGTTGAATACTTGCTGAACGCAATATCCATTTTAAAAAATGATTACCCCTCTGTGAAATTATGCCTTCTATCAAATGGATATTTAATAAATATGTATAAGAAAATGTCTGAAGAAATGGGCATTTCTGAAAATGTATTTTTCTATGGAACTATGAGCAAAAAAGACTATCTCGATTTTTTATCTGGATGCAGAATTTTGTGCTTACCTACCTTATCTGAAGGCTACGGCTGGACGATATTAGATGCGTTGTGTTTGGGCGTTCCAGTTGTTACAACTGATAAATGTGGATGTCCAGAACTATTTGAAAATGGAAATATTGGTTCCATTGTTAAAAGTGGAGATTCATATGCATTAGCAGAAGCTATATCCAAGTTATTTGAGAACTATGATTTATGCAAGAAGCTGAGTGAGAATGGACTTAGAAAGAGAGAACAATATGACTATGGGAAAATCGTTTTTGAGTATTTGGAATTATATGAACAATTTAAGTGAATGTGTTTAACAATATTATTTAAGCTTGAATTTATTATTGCCTTTTCATTCTTTTTCACGCTAAATTTTAATTTAGGGTTTTCTGCTAGACGGAAACTTATTAATTGCCTTTGTAATCCAACTCGCTTTTATGTTTAACTTCTCATTTAGATCACTCAATAACATTAAGTCTTCTTCTTCAAATCCCTTTGTTAAATAAATTAAAAGTAAATACACAATGCCAAACAATATAGTTCCAAAAATTAATGCCACAAATGAACTTTGGTTCAATCGTTGAGAAACTTCAAACACGATTATTATCGCAAATAGTGCAGATACGAAGGGCTTTATAAACGAGTTTCTGAAAGGATGAGTTCCTCCAATTCGATATGCAAAGATCAGATGAAATATGCTAACTAATGTGATTGAGATAGACGTTGCAATTGCAGCTCCGCTAACCCCATAGAGCGGTATTAATAAGAAATTTAAAATTATATTTATAATTGCTGTGAACGAACTGCCCCACATGATAGTTTTTGTTTTTCCATACACTGTTATGATTTGCTGTGCTGGCCCTACTGTTGCTGAGATAAACACTCCGAATGCTAATATTGCAAGCGCATTTGCTCCTGACACATAAGCCTCACCAAACAAAATTGCCAAAATATCATTTGAAAACAGTACCATTAATAAAAAACCTGGAAATACAATAGAAAATATCCATTTTGTGACAATAGAATATATGTTTCCCAGATGTCTCAATTTTCTTTCAGCGTACAGTGTTGCTAATACTGGAAATAGTATTTGCCCAATTGGACTTAACACCATGCGTAATAGTTGGGATGTTGGTAAAGCTGCATTATATATGCCAACTTCTGAGGAAGTTGCAAAATATCCAAGCATAAATGTATCTGTCCAACCCGTTATCAAACTCGCTAGTCCTGCAAAAATTAAAGGAAAAGAGAAATAATAGAGTTCCTTATCCACTGAAATAGCTTTTACTTTTTCTATAGAAGGTGATAATACTTTTTTTGTAAGGAAGTAGAAGGATAAAATAGTCATCCCTATTACTGCAATAATCCAACCAATAGCAGCCCCCAATACATCGTACCCTAATAGTAAAAGAATAAGGATCATTAATAATTTGGCTGAATCTTTAAACAGATACATTGTGTATACTTGGTATTTAATTTGATGGAATCCGATGTATATAGAGTTGAAAAAAGTTGATAGTGTCCAAAATGGGATGCCAATCGAAAATACTATTAATACTGGTTTTAAGTTGTCTTCATGAAATATGTTGCTGGAGATCCAATCAGAGCCTACTAAAACAACTCCCATTGAGAAGATACTCATTGGAACAATTATTTTCAATGAAGATACTATTGTCCCTTTTAGTCTTCTTTCGTCTCCTTTTCCGCTATAATATGCGATATATCTCTGGACGCCAGTGCTCAAACCCATTAATGAAATCGTTGCTGAGATCATCATGACTGAATAGCCAAGGGATATGAGACCATATCCGTCCGGTCCCAAAAACTGAGCTATTAGCATCCTTGATATGTAACCAATAAAGGTTCCGAAAAAAACACCTATAAAACCAATTCCCGATCCTCTTATGATTGTCTTAAGGGAATTGCTTAAATGGAGATCATTCATCAACTAGTCTCATCCTTACCCATTGGAACTAAAATAAACATGTACACTTCTGGTTTATATTTTCTATTTCGAACTCCGATTTTGGATTCTAAGTTAACCCAACCCCTTGTACCATTTTACAAAATTTCCGATGCCTTCGTGAATTTTAACACTTGGTTCCCATCCAAGTATTCTGATCTTGTTTGAATCTGCAAGAGTGTCGTTCACGTCTCCTTTCTGCTTTTCAATATATTCCACATTGGCTGTCATACCAATGTTTTCTTCAAGTATCCTAATCAATTCATTGACACTAATCTTTGTGCCCCCACCGACATTGAAAACCTCCCCCTCTACATCACCAAATGCAGCTTTGAGATTTGCATCCACAATGTCACTAACATAAGTAAAGTCTCTCGTTTGTTTGCCATCGCCATAGACTGTTATTAGTTCATTTCCAAGAATTGCTTTTACAAAAAGATGAATTGCCATTTCAGGCCTCTGTCTTGGACCATAAACCGTAAAGTACCTTAGTGAAACCGTTGGGATACCATAATTCTTATAATACAAATAGCACAAATTTTCAGCGGCAAGCTTGGTTACGCCGTAAGGAGAAACAGGTTTTAGTAACAAATCCTCTTTCATTGGTAACCCTGCATCCCCATAAACAGACGATGAAGAAGCATAAACAAACTTTTTAATTGACTTGTTTTTGTAATATTCTAATAATTTTTGTGTTACTAAGATATTATCACTTGTATATTGGCTAAAGTCTGAACCCCAGCTTTTTCGAACTCCTGCCTGTGCCGCTTGATGAAAAATATAATCTACTTCCGGAAACTCTTCTAACGACAAAATGTCTTCCTCAAAAAGAGTGAAATTTTTGTTCTTTTGAGCATTTTTCAAGTTGTTTTCCTTATATCTTCTTGGATAATAATCTGTAAAACAATCAATTCCAACAACTTCAATCCCTTTTTCCAGTAGACTTTCAGTTATGTGAGAACCAATAAAGCCAGCACAGCCTGTCACAAGAGCTTTCATTTTTTGCCTCTTTCTTTTTGCTAAAATTCAGCTTCAAATCTTTTGACTCAAAAGAGATTATATTTTGTAATTTTTAAGTCAACCGTTGCTTAGATGAAATTATATCAGAACTTGATCTTTCAGAGTTTTCGACTTTCTCTTTTGCAGATTTAAAACCTAAAAACGATTGTGAAATCTTACCAAGGTACTCTATATAAAGCACAATTAATCTTAAACATTTGGATTTGGAACTCTCTTAGAAATTACTTTTAAAATGCCACCTAAAAAGACTTCAAATTCACCAAAAAAGAAAAAGACTAAAGCTCCAAACCTGATTTTTCAGATCCAGAGCCAACCAAAATCAAAACTCAACTCCGCACACTCTCAGAGCACAAAACCACAGACACACCTGACCTAGTAACAATCTCGCACAAACCATCTATCGCCTGAGAATACTCCTCACTGCCAACCGGAACTCCCCTACAAAGCGTCTCCTGCAGCAACTCGTCATCCACATAGATACAATGTGTGCCCTGCATGGAAAGGCGATCATAATTTGCCTGTGCATCTTCCTTTTTGTCTCCGGAATACCTGATAACCCTGGCCTTTACAGATTCGCATCCTTTGGCGGGAGATACCTGACGGTACTTTGTAATCATGCCTGCAGCAGCAGTCTGGTTGGTATGTGGATCGATGACAATGAATGAACCTGTAATCTTATTCTCAGAGTAAATGTCCGCAAATATCGGGCTCTTTAATTCAAGGTTCACCTTTCCGATTTCATTCAAACTCAGGAACTCTGAGGATTTTTCAGTAATGTCATCCGGATCAAATTCGTGAAGAACTTCCGTAAAGCTTCCTTTCACAGTTTTAGTGGTATGCTTGATAAGATAGTCCTTCCCGATTTTCATGGAGTCGCTGTCCATCCAGACAATATTTGCTTCCAGACTTCCAGTTATCGCCGGGAGATCATCACTTTTTGCAATAACATCGCCGCGACTTATGTCAATATCATCCTCAAGGCAGAGAGTTATCGCCATGGGAGCAAAAGCATAGTCAAGATCCCCGTCATAGGTGACAATCCTTGAGATTTGGCTTGTTTTTCCTGATGGCAAAACCCTTACTTCATCTCCCTTGTGAATAACCCCGGAGGAAATTGTTCCACAATAGCCCCTGAAATCATCGCCACCCCCCCAGTTAACATACTGGACAGGGAATCTGAAATCAGTTAGGTTGCGACCACCGGATACATTTACATTCTCCAGGTAATCAAGTAATGTAGATCCCTTATACCAGGGCATATTTTCACTTCTCTCGATGACATTGTCACCTTTGAGAGCACTGATCGGTATGAAATAAATTGATTCTTCTGACAGCTTGTCAGCAAACTCATTGTACTCCTTTACAATGCTATCAAACACTTCTTCCGAATAGTCAACGAGATCCATTTTGTTGACCGCAACCACAAAATCCCGAATCCCGAGAAGAGATGAAATAAAAGAGTGCCTTTTTGTCTGGGTCACAATTCCATTCCTGGCATCAATGAGAATCAATGCGAGAGAAGCATTTGAAGCTCCTGTGGCCATGTTTCTAGTGTATTGCTCATGCCCGGGAGTATCAGCAATAATGAAGCGCCTTTTCGGGGTTGAGTAGAACCTGTAGGCGACGTCAATTGTTATTCCCTGCTCCCTTTCTGACTTGAGACCATCGGTTACAAGGGAATAATCAATTTCCTGATTCCTGTGGGTTTTTGAGAACGTCTTGATTAAATTAAGCTGATCTTCGAAAATTGACTTTGAATCATACAGAAGCCTGCCAATAAGGGTTGATTTTCCATCATCCACGCTTCCAGCGGTAGCAAACCTCAGCAAGTCAATATTCTGGTTTTGTTCAATTAAGGAATCGGAACCACTCAGAAGTATCCCTCCTTCTTCTTTTGTTCCATGGAACTATCCTGATCGTGATCTATCACCCTTGTAATACGTTCAGAGTGACGGGCAACCATCATTTCCTCAATGATTTTTGGCAAAGTGTCTGCATCTGATCTCACAGCACCGGTACAGTAATGACATCCAAGTGTCCTGAAACGGCACATAACTTCCTTGACTTCTTCCTTGTGCTCATCCGTATAAACCGGGATTAATTGACCATGTTTCTCGATAACCTTTCTTTTCTTCGCAAAGTAAAGAGGAACAATCTCAATATTCTCGTGGTAAATATATGTCCAGATATCAAGTTCGGTCCAGTTTGAAAGCGGGAATACCCTTATGGATTCCCCGGGATCTATTTTTGAATTAAAGAGATTCCATAACTCGGGTTTCTGATCCTTTGGATTCCATTGCCCATGCTTGTCCCTGAATGAGAAAATCCTTTCCTTTGCCCTTGATTTCTCTTCATCTCTCCGGGCACCTCCAAAAGCAGCATCATAGCCGCCTTCATTTAAGCCGTCAAGAAGGGCTTTTGTCTTCAGTTCAGCGCAGCACTTGACAGTCCCAACTGAAAGAGGATTAATTCCCCTTGCAATGGCTTCTTCATTCCTGTGAACCTTCAGGTCAAGATTGTGCTTTTTTGTATAGGAATCCCGGAATTCGTACATCTCAGGAAACTTGAACCCTGTATCAATATGTAGTAAAGGAAATGGCACTTTTTTCGGATAAAAAGCCTTGATTGCAAGATGTGCCATAACCGAGGAATCTTTCCCCACCGAGTACAGCATCACAGGATTTTCGAATTCTGCTGCGACCTCCCTCATTATGCCTATACTTTCTGCTTCGAGTGTTTTTAGATTAGAGAGCCGATAAGATTCTTCTGCTGCAGCCATATTTAAGCCTCCCCTATGCCTTTTTCACCACGATTTCCAATGGCTTTTTCGATTGGTGTATAATCTGTTTTACCCGGCATGTTTATCTGGAAAATTTCCTGAAAACGACCAATCCTCAAAAAAGATTGTAATCTCTATGCCGTGATTATCTTCTCACAATTATTATTCAACCTTTGATCTCAGAGCATATTTAATAAGAGTTTCTAAACAGGCAATTCAAGTGTTTTGATTGAAAAGCTCCTTCAAATCAGGGAAATCATTTCGAAATCGTGACCTTATAAGGTAATACCCATTATCCAATTTGTTTGCTATAAATAGCTCTTCGGTCAAATAATTCCAAAAGGACAAAATCCCTTTTAAGCAAATATTCGGGGAGAAACAGATGAAGGACAAAGTATTACTTTACAAGCAAGAAATAGGTAAATCAGACCCTGCAGTAGCCTTTTCAGCAGTTATGGATGAAAAGGGGAAGATTTACAGGAACAGATTGTATCGCTTCTATTCCGGACATGGTTATAATCGGAGATAATAATATCTCCATTTACTTCTTTTTCCTGGTTTTTTTGCTACTTACCAATGCTCCTGTAAGTCTTATGTACCAACAGGACAAAAGTCAATTATATGCCACACTTTGACAAAAATACCAACATTCTTGAAACCCTGTTGAGGGAAAGGGCAGACACGTACCTGATAATCGGAAATTCCAGTGATGCTGATCTCTATTATGCAACTGAATTCCTGGCGGCAGATCCGTTTTCCTACATGCAGACAAAACAATCAAAGGAGCTGTTACTTGTTTCCAGCATGGAACTCGGGAGAGCCAGGAATGAATCCCGAATTACAAATATCCTGACACTGGAAGATTGTGATTTCCGGAAGAAAGTGAAAGAAACCGGTGATTCCTCTCGTGCGTATGCGGAATGTTTGGCCGGCATACTCCAGAATGAAGGTGTAAGGACTATTTGTGTTCCCTATGATTTCCCTTATTACACCGCACAGGTTCTCAAGGAAAATGGGTTTTCAATCATCAGTACAAAAAGCCCTTTCAAAACGATAAGAGCTGTTAAGGCCAAGGAAGAAGTTTCACTGGTCCGGGGAGTCCAGAAGGCCTGTGAAAAAGCTATGGAAAATGCCATTGATCTGATCCGGAATGCTGAAATCAGGGATGATGTTCTCTATAGTGACGATAAAGCCCTTACTTCTGAGACAGTGAGATATGAAATAGAAAAAACTCTTCTGGAATATGGATGTGAGGCTGATAGTACAATTGTGGCCGGAGGAGAAGGATCTTCAAACCCTCACTGGGCCGGAGAAGGAAAGCTAAGCGCAAACGACCCTATTGTCATTGATATTTTTCCGAGGCACAAGGTGCATCGCTATCATGCCGACATGACACGTACTGTTTTGAAGGGTGAAGCAAGCGAAAAACTTGTCAGCATGTACGAAGCCGTAAAAGCTGCGCAGGAAGCTGCCTTTAAAGTTCTGAAAAGCGGGGTGCTTGCAAGTGAAGTTCATACCGCTGTTTGCGATGAATTCAGGAAGCGCGGATATAATGTCGGTACAACTGAAGGATTCATGCATTCAACCGGTCACGGTGTAGGCATTGAAATCCATGAATTGCCTGCTGTCAGTACTCTGGATGTGACACTTGAAGCAGGAAATATCATCACCATTGAACCGGGGCTTTACTATCCGGAAATTGGCGGAATAAGGCTTGAAGACATGGTTGTTGTAACAGAAAACGGCTATGAAAACCTCACGAATTTTCCAAAGGAATTTGTACTATAACATCTTTTTCTAAAGTCTACAGGTGTTGAATAATGGCAGACAAACTTCAGGAACTGGAAGAAATTCTCGTTAACTACCTGACCGCAGGTGAGATACTTTCAACGGTGAGGAAAGAAGCAAAAGAGAAAATCAAAGTGGGAGCACGTCTGCTTGACGTTGCGGAGTTTGTCGAGCAAAGAACTATAGAACTGGGCGGTAAACCAGCCTTTCCCTGCAATATTTCACGCAATGAAGAAGCTGCTCATGCCACACCCAGAACTGGAGATGAAGACGTCTTCGAGAAAGATATGGTGAAACTCGATCTGGGAGTCCATGTTGAGGGATATATCGCAGATGCAGCCGTTACAGTTGATCTTTCAGGAAATCCGGATCTTGTTAAAGCTTCAGAAAATGCACTTGCAGCAGCCATTGATACGGTGAAGGCGGGCGTAAATACCGCTGAAATAGGCGCGGTTATCGAAGAGACAATTCGAGGATATGGATTCAAGCCCATTACCAACCTTACAGGCCACGGTGTCTCCCGCTATCTCGCGCATACACCTCCAAGTATTCCAAACAGGCATGTTGGACATGGTGTTGAGCTTGAACAAGGGCAAATGATAGCGATAGAACCTTTTGCAACAGACGGTGCCGGTAAGATTTCGGAAGGGGCGCTTACGGAAATATTCCAGATCGTCCAGAACAAGCCAATACGTATGCCTGCAGCCCGAAAATTGTTGAAGGAATTGCAGGAATACAAGACATTGCCTTTTGCAAAACGCTGGCTCACTTCACCCAAACTTGATCTATCTCTTATGCAGCTCGAAAGGGCGGGTTTGATAACTTCTTATCCGGTTCTCAAGGAAGTAGGCGGAGGACTTGTGTCCCAGGCCGAGCACACAGTAGTTGTCACAGAAGACGGCTGTGAAATAATAACAACCTGAAACCGGGGAGATTTTGTATTGCTCTGGTTGCAATACACAATCTGTTTCTTGATTCTTTTAGAAAACAAGAACCAAAAAACAAACACAGAAACACTTTGACTTAGGCACAAAACCAGAAACGGTGAAGCAAATGATCATCGAGCAAATAAAGATCGGAGACAAGACTGCAGTTGGTCTCCAATGGAAAATGGAAAATGCAGCCCTGCTGGTTATCAAAGCGGATAAGGGCTTTGTTATGTGTGGATACCTGAACATCGAAACTGCCAACAAATTGGGAGATGTAGCAGCTGTTGTGAGTGGAGTTAGCACCTTTGATGATGTTTTGGAAGCACCACTAAAAGCAGTAAGCAAAAATGCGCAAAAACTCGGGATTAGCGAGGGAATTACCGGAAGAGAAGCCCTTGAATTGATGTACTGATTGTATGCTTTACGCTTTTGAACTCTCAGGCGATCATGAAGAGATCGCTGCGGCCGAAGTATTTGCCTGTCTGGAAACCGAAGGTATACATCCGGAAAACCACATTTTATTTGATCATTGTATTGTGGTTGATATTGCCGGTGATGAATCCCAAATAGAAAACGCTCTCAAAACAGTTGCCAGCAGGATTGCGATGTGCCACCATATCCTGAAAGTGATTGCAATAACTGAAAACGATCCCGGCTCCATACGCAAAGCAGCCGGAGACAGTGATATTTCAACTCATATTAATCCCGGACAGACCTTTGTGGTTCGTGCAAGGAGAGTAAAACATAATACCGACATCAATTGCGCACAACTGGAAGGCCGCATTGGAGGAGCCATTTTCGCAAAAGGTTTCCGGGCAGATCTCAAGAATGCGGATGTTACTTTCAGGATAGTGATGAGTGAGAAGGCCATATTCGGTTCAATAATCGCTTCAGTTGACAGGAAAGCCTTCCATGACCGCGCTCCCCACAAAAAACCGTTCTTTTATCCAGGCGTCCTGATGCCCATCACAGGAAGGGCTATTGTAAACCTGACCGGTGTCCAGGCAGGCATGAAATTACTCGACCCTTTCTGCGGAACTGCCGGTGTGCTTACAGAAGCCGGATTGCTGGGAGTTGAAGTGGTTGGTGTTGAAGTGCGCTACAATATAATTCAGGGAGCAAAACTCAACCTTGAATGGTTCAGTTCCGATTTCGCGCTGGTACAGGGTGATGCTTCCCGTCTTCCATTTACCGATAATTCATTTGATGCAATCGTCACAGATCCGCCTTACGGGCGCTCAGCGATGATAAAAGCAGAATCCCTGGAAAAATTGTACCGTGAATCATTCAGGGAAATGTTCAGAGTGCTCAAAAAAGGCAAAAAAGCTGTCATTGTTTCCGAAATTCCCGCTGCTGAAATTGCACGGGAAGCTGGTTTTACTGTTCTTTCGGAATATCAGCAAAGGGTTCACAGAAGCCTTACACGAAATATTGTCGTACTTCAGAAGTGAAAGGTCATTCCTGTGGCTCTCTCGGGAGAAATTGCTCCATCAATTCCGCCATTACCATGTGATATTTAAGATATTCCTGAACCTTTTCACCGGAGCGTTTGACAGCATAACCATCAGTTATCCAATCAACTGATTTACCATAATTTACATCCAGAAGAATCAGGCCATAAGGAGCTGAAGGCTCAAGCCCTTCCTCGAAAATTTCAGGTTGAATCATTTGTTCCAGCCATTCTGTGTCCCGCTCACCACTTCCAACAAGCATCAGGGAGGTAACAATCTTGCGAACCATCTTCCAGAGAAAACTGTTGGCTTCAACATCTATTTTCAGGAGATTACCAGTAAGTCTGACATCGATTTTCTCAATTGTCCTGATGGTGCTTCTTCCTTCTTCATTTACACAAAAATTAGCAAAATCGTGTGTCCCCAATAAAATGCGCGAAGCAGACCTGATCAGGGAAATATCGTGGTCATCTACCGGGACAATATAACGATATGTCCTGCGTCTTGCATAACGACGGGGATGGAAATCATCCGGGACTTCCGCATGTGCCCACGCCCAGATATCATTTGGGAGCTTTGAATTAATTACCCTGGGAATAGCGAGATTCGGCTTATCCGTATCAAATGCTACTACCTGACCCATGGCATTGACCCCCGAATCAGTGCGGCCTGAGCTGACAAAATTCGCGGAGGCCGGATTGTCAATAACTTCAAGTTCCTTAAGGGCTTCAAAAAGCTTTCCTTCTATGGTAGGTACATTCGGCTGGATCTGGAGCCCGTGATATGCGGAACCGATATAGGCAATTTTGAGAGCAACTCTCATGAATATTCACTTCTGCCCATCTATACGCTTTTTCCTCTTATATATTTCCCACACTGCCAAAATTGTCAGTACAGACAGGCATCCTATCAAAAACCAGACACTTACGTGGGAAAGGAGATCCGGAATGAATTGTGTGCCACCATCAGCAACAGAATCAGCCATTGACATTGAAGCGGCATCACTCTGAGGGATCATGGCTTCTTCAAGAACTTCCTCTTCCATTGCAGGAGAAACCATGGTAATGTTAAATTCTTCTTCAGCTGCCACATCAGCAGCTGCACCCATTTCGCTTTCATTTGCCATAAAAGCCATTTCGGGAAGAGATTCATCCATTACACGCATTTCCGAAGCCCCCATAAGAGGTTGCCTGGAAAAACCGTTTAATGATTCAATTCCTGCTGCTGCGAAAATTGCACCTGCACCAAGAGCCAGGTATTTCTTCAGCATATCGAGGACACTGGATTTATCCGGACGTTTGGTACCGGGCATTACGACAATCATTTTCTGGACAGGCTCATAGATCTTAATTTCCCTGCCTTTGCGGCTCCATCGGGTATCTTTTACCTGAATCAGATCAGCCTCAATCAGGCTGTCCAGATTGTATTTGACAGTTGTCAGTGGCAGGTCAAGAGAATCTGCAATTGAAGTTGCTGACATGGGTTCCTGAGCCAGCAGTTCCAGAATTTTCAATGCCTTCTCATTGGAAAGGGTCTGGGTAACCTGGCGGGACTCTTCGCTCAGGGGAAGAATCAGTAATTTTTCCGTATTGTCTCCAGTCATATCCTGTTCCATAAAGGAAATAGTCCCAAGAAACCTAATAAACATACCGTAATGTACGAATTGATTCGAAGTTTTCCTGTTTCTCCTGTCATCCGTAAACTTAAATAGCACCTCATACAATGTGTTGTAACTTTTGAGGCATTATTATGATTACAAAGCGGGAAATAGCTGATATTCTTAATTCGTATAACACCGATGAACTTTCTATTGCAACAGTCTGTTCACATTCCAGCCTCCAGATTTTCGATGGAGCACGCAAAGAAGGTTTCAAAACCATCGGAATCTGCATAGGAAAACCCCCGCGATTCTATGACGCTTTCCCAAAAGCAAAACCTGATGAGTTCATCGTTGTTGACAGCTATGAAGAAATTATGGATATTGCCCCCCTGCTTCAGGAAAAAAATGCAATCATTATTCCCCACGGTTCCTTTGTAGAATATATGGGAGCTAACAAGTTTCTTGACTTCGGCGTGCCTACCTTTGGAAACCGTGCGGTTCTGGACTGGGAATCAGATCGGGATAAGGAAAGAGAATGGCTTGAAAGTGCAGGTATTCACATGCCGCGCCTTGTCGAACCCGAAGATATCAACGGCCCTGTCATGGTGAAATATCATGGTGCCAAGGGTGGAAGAGGATTCTTTGTCGCAAAGAACTATGACGAATTCCTTGCCAACATTGACAAAAGCCAGAAGTACACTATCCAGGAATTCATCGTAGGAACCCGCTATTACCTTCACTACTTCTATTCCCCGCTTAAAACCGAAGGGTACAAGCTGAGCAAAGGTACTCTTGAAATGCTCAGCATGGACAGAAGGGTAGAATCCAATGCAGACGAAATTTTCCGTCTGGGTTCCCCAAGGGAGCTTGAAGAAGCAGGTGTTTATCCAACATATGTTGTTACCGGAAATGTCCCGCTCGTTGCAAGGGAATCACTGTTACCCAAGATTTTCGCGCTTGGTGAAATGGTAGTTGAGGAATCACTCTCCAGATTTGGTGGAATGATTGGTCCTTTCTGCCTTGAAACAGTATTTACGGATCAGCTGGAAATCAAGGTATTCGAGATCTCCGCCCGCATTGTAGCAGGCACAAACATTTACACAAACGGCTCTCCTTATTCCGATATGATCGAGGAGAATCTCTCAACAGGTCGCCGTATTGCGCAAGAAATCAAAATGGCAGCCAAACTCAACAAACTTGAAGAAATAGTATCCTGAAAACATTACAAAAAAAGTGTTGAGGAATACTGATGAGGGGATGAGTTTGGAGGATCAGTACTTAAATCACAATGGGGATTTGGGGGGTACTAATATCGTATTCCTCAACAGGACCCTTCATAGGCTGGATTCTATATATATTTTTGGTTCTACTGATTATTACTAAAAGTAATATTTCAGTTCTTATTTGTTTTCGTTCATAAGAAGAGAATAAACTTCATTCCATGCCGTAAGACCTTCATCTACCTCTTCAGCGGTAGAATTCATATCAAGGATCTCCAGATGAGGTGCATTTTCTTCCAGAGTTGTTCCCAATTCGTAGGAATTATCCAGAAAAGTACCATACCTATCCGAAACGTTCTGGATAGATGGAGAAAGGTTGTACGTAACCCTCACAAGGTTAGCTTCCATGCTATCCTGCCTCAGCTTAATAGCAGCTTCCGAAAGCTTTTCAGAATCCCTGGAGGACAATGAGTCACTGACATTTGTGTAATCGTTCCTGATTATTTGCATGGAATCTGTCATCCATGAAAGAAACTCCAGATCTTCTTTGGTTTGCGAGATGCTCTGGTTTACTTCCTCAACTGTATCCGTTATATCCGAACAACCTGAAATCAGTACGGAAAGAACAAAAATAGAAAAAAGAAGGAATTTCTTCATCGAAATTACTCCAGAGAAACAATATCAATAGGAAAAAGACAAGGGGACTTTATGCCCCTTGTGCGGTATAGACTTTTACAGAAGTTGGATTCTTTGTGATATTGCCCCTTTTCACTCCAACAAGGTTTTCTATTCCCCTGCTTGAGGCGATATCAAGTATTCTCTGGGTTATTACACCGTCAAATACGACACTTTTGATGTTTTCCTCAGACTCCTTTAGAGCGTTGACAAGATCCCTCACAGGTGTCTCGCTTATTACTTTATCCTCGTTATCCAGAAGTCTGGCGCCGAGGGTTCCAGTGAGATCTTCCGAGTGTTTCTTGAAACGACTGGCCTCCGGTGGATAAGATCTCCTTGCAGGAGACTGTCTTCTCTCCGGCCTGTGACGTGATTCCTTCCTTTCCTTGGGTTCAGCAAGATCTTTTGTTTTTGAAGCCGTTCTTGAGACATCCGGTTTAACAACCCTTTCCTTGCGTTTTGCAACACGTGGCAGTCTGCCTTTTTTGGCTGTTGCAGGTGTCTTGCCTGATGATTCGCCTTCAATGGAGTAAGCGTCAATTGCCTGCTCAACAGGAACTTTCTGCCTGAGTGACCTTACAATTTCACGCTGGACAAGATCTTCAACGCTCTTTCCATCGGGTGCACGGGCAACATAATCAATATCGGCAACCTGCAGGAGTTCCTTGATAATGAGTTTTCCTCCCCTGTCACCATCGGTAAATGCAGTAACTGTTTTCTTCTTCGTGAGTTCTGCCACTTCAGGGGGAACGTTAGTTCCGCCAACACAGATAGTATTCTTAATGCCGTACCTGAGGAGGTTCAGGACATCGGCACGACCTTCCACGACAACAATTGCATCAGAATCCAATACATTAGGACCGCATGGGATTTTGTTTTTCCCATAATACTGCATTTCTTCAATACGGACAGACTGCCTGACTTCCTCCGCAATCTCCTGGGATTCTGGAAGATTTTCATCAAACATGTCAGTGAGAATGTATTTTGCCCTGTCAATGATATGCTTCCTCTTAGTCGCACGTACGTCCTCAATCTGGCTTACCTCAATCTTTGCAGTGCAGGGACCCACCCTGTCTATGGTTTCAAGGGATGCTGCCAGAATAGATGTCTCGATACGGTCAAGGCTTGAAGGTATGTGGATATTTCCCCTTGTCTTCCCGCCTTTTGTGTTGACTATTACTTCAATACGGCCTATACGGCCTGTTTTTTGCAAATCCCTGAGATCGAGATCAGAGCCCAGAAGACCTTCTGTCTGACCGAAAATTGCACCGACAATATCGGGACGTTCAATGACCCCGTCGGCATTAACTTTGGAATGGATGATATATTTTGTTGTATCACTGCTTTGCATGATAATTTCTCCTTTTGCTTAACCGGACAAAATAAAAGAATCAAAACCAGAGGTAGAAAGAAGCAAAAAAATTCAGACGGTTTTCCATACCCCTGCATTTGATCGCAGCATCTCCCCTCCAAGAGATAGCTGGCAAATCTCCCCTGATTACAGGAGCCATAGAAGCATGCAAATAAACTTGATATCAACCAATTTTTATTGAGTAGTCTATTTGCACTACGGTATTGTTCAGTTACAGCACATATAAATTAAGATTGTAAGTTGAAATTATACCTTCTATGAGGCAATGAAACCCGAAATTGTGCTTCTTTGTGAATATTGGTTACCTTCTGATAACCAACGATGATGATTCAAATTATTTATGTTGGTTTTTAACCCATTGGATCATTCAGCACCCAATGGAATCATGATGATATGTGAAATGATCATTATTATGACCATTACCTAATTACCCTTTGGGTTTAAGAACTTTATGGTTCTTCCAAAAGATAATTAGCTATGCATCTCCACCAGAAATATGGTGGAAGAGCAGCATTTTTCTGGATTTAATCGTCGTCTTCAATGGAGATAAACTCTGAAGGTACATACTCCGTAAGTGCGATATCTTCGTTAGCACAGATGAATTCAATGCCTTCTTCTGAAGCTTCAAGAGCATTTATCTTTAAAACTATTGGATTGTCCGTATGAACAGAAGCAGCTTCATTTGCTCTCTGCCTGGAAGTGCTTAGGTGAACATATGTTTGCCTTATCGGGGAAATTCCCTGATCCAGCAGCATTTCAACTTCTTCCTGGCTGACACCATAATACAAGAACTCTGAATCACATACTGGATGATCCAGATCGACATCAACAGAATGCCCATAGCGTGCTCTTATGTACCTGTCTTCAATCTCATACCGCTTCTTGGTATCCGACTCCACAAGTCCAACCAGACGATCTTCACTTGTCCAGGGATATCGTTTCTTCATGACGGCACAGAACCTGTCAAGATCAACCCATCCCTGCAAATCCATCTGGAGTCCCAGATCATCAGGGAAATGGCGCAGAGCTCCGGAAACAAAACGTCCAAGACGTTGTTCCCTTTCGTCATCCAACAAATAACGACCCTTTTCACCACATTCCGGGCAGTTTTCTCCCCGGAAATAACCATGCTCCTGACACCTGCGAATCATGCTAACATTGAGAGTGCTTATACTTAATTACCTTATCGGAAAACTTTGACCTCTCAATCTTCAAATACCTTCAATCCCTCGTTAACTTTATCTCCTTCTCCGCAAAACTCCTCCCCTAAAAAGCCAGTCAAAGACAATGATCTTCAACTTTCAGGTGTTTTAATGGATAGCGAAATTGCCCCTATTTATGAGAAATTAGCAAGCGTGGTTTCTGAAGAAGAATTTCTGAGGAAAGTGAATGAGAAAATGGACAAAATGGGACCACTGTGTGATAAGAAAACCATTGCCCTACTTGTTGCAAGCGATCTGGGAGTGACAGATGCCTCTCAGGAACCTATGAAAATAGCCGACATTAATGAAAACAGTTCCAATGTTTACATCATTGGAAAGGTTGTTTCCCTATTCGATACACGTGAATTTTCAAGAAATGATGGTACAACCGGAAGAGTTGGAAACCTCATAGTTGCAGATAGCAGCGGCTCCATTCGTGTGACCCTCTGGGATGAACTGGCAGATCAGATGACAACCGGATCTATACAGGCAGGAAAATCATACAGGGTCAGTGGCTATGTTAAAGAAGGTTATTCAGGTCTGGAAATAAACGTTGGAAGATATGGTGGGATAGAAGAAGTCGATGAAGAGATCCAGATTGAATTACCTTCCATGAAGATAGCTGACATAAAAGAAAATGACTCCGATATTAACCTCAATGCTGTTATTTTACAGGTTTTGGACATAAGAACATTCAATAAGAGAACCGGCGGAGAAGGAAAAGTCCGTAACATCCTGGTGGGAGACGATTCCGGAAAAATCAGGGTCACCCTCTGGGACGAAAAGGCAGAACTTGACAGGAGCCTTCATGAAGGTGTTTCCATAGAAATTATCAATGGTTATGCACGCGTGAATAACTTCAACGATGAGGTTGAAATCCAGATTGGAAACCACGGTGTAATCAGGAAAGCAGATTCGGAAGTCCTGTACAAGGAACAATATACTCCTATCTCTGACATAATTCCCGGAGAAAGCTATTCTGTTCGCGGTTTTATCTCCGGTATAGGAGAAGTTCGGGAATTTTCCAGAAAAGATGGTGGTGTCGGAATGGTCTCAAATGTCTACCTTTCGGATGACACTGGCCGTATCCGTGTAACCCTGTGGGACGATATGGCAGAAATGGCAGAAAATGTTGACATTGATACAGAAATGGAAGTAATTGATGCTTATGCCAAAACCGGATTCAATGATGAAGTTGAATTGAATACAGGAAGGCGGAGCAGGGTTGTTTTCCTGTAACTACGATCAGATATATATGCTATTGAGAAGATAGTGATCTATGGAGTGTGATGCCGTTGGTCCTGCACGACAAAAACTCATCTTTTCAGGGCATCGAAAGCGAGGTTCCTATTAACGAAATAATGAACCAATGCGTTATCGAGCTAGACGTTTCCAGTACAGTACTTGAAGTTGCTAATGCAATGATGGAAAACGGTGTTGGAAGCATCATATTAACAAAAGATGGGGAAGCCGTAGGGATAATAACTGAACGTGATATCGTCGGAAAGGTAACTACAAAGGATGCGACTCCGAGCGCTGTAAAAGCCGGAGATATAATGTCCTCTCCGATAATATCGGCAGAACCTTCCTCAAGTGTGATCGATGCATCCAAGATCATGGTCAAATCGAATATCAGAAGACTTGCAGTTGCCAAAGGGGGCGATATAGTAGGTATTATTACGGATAGGGATATTCTCGCCATCTCACCTGTTCTGAATACTATTCTTGAGAATCTAATAGAGATGAACGAAGAAACCAGTTTACCTGAGGGAAAGGAAACGGGAAGAGGAATATGCCAGCGTTGTGGTGCCTATGTAGATATTTTAACCGAAACCGGTGGACTTATGCTTTGTGAAGACTGCATGGATGATGAAGGATATTTCGATTGAGGGCTGAAAACCAATAAATTGCATCTGCAAACAAAGGGGGAGATTAATACGCAGATAAAAGACATTATGACGGGAGACGCTGTCTACGTTCAGGAAGACAATACTGTAACAAATACACGCCAGATAATGAGAGACCACTTTCTGAGGGGTTTCCCTGTGGTGGATCATGATGGCAGGGTTAAAGGAATGGTTACGGATCAGGACATATTGAACATCACTTCAACGCGATCCGATGTGATTATTGGTGGATTTATAAGGGAGTGTCCACTCATTTGTCCTGACTGCGATATAGTCGCAGCTGCAAAAATGATGCTTGAGGCAAGGATGGAAAGATGTCCTGTCGTCAAATCTGAGAATGAAAGAGAACTTGAAGGGGTTGTGAGTGTCTCTGATTTGCTTCGAAATTTAAACTTCCCGAAAAGGGGGAATGTTACTGCATCAAGCATAATGAGTACGGACCTGATGACCTGTAATCCTGAAGACAGTATTTCAAAAGTATGGGCCAATATGCTCAACAATGATTATACCGGTATACCAGTGATTTCCAAAAAGAACGAATTACTTGGAATGGTAACCAGAAGAGACGTCATAAAAGCTGGTTTTGTGAGGGTAGTGCTTAGCGACAGTCACAAGAGTAATCCAAAGGATATGCCTCCTGTGGAGCGTATTATGTCAACGCCTGCATATACCGTGGATCCGCATGCATCCCTTGATGAGTGCAGGGATATTATCCTGCATAATGATGTTGGAAGAGTCACAGTGGTCGATGGTTCCAAACCTGTTGGGGTTGTAGATCGCAACGACCTGTTACGCGCATGTATAGACAATTCCTGATCGGCTTTTTTGCCTATAGGAATAAAATTGACCTAATGCAGACATCAGTTTTTGATGCCGATTTGTAATGCAAAGGACAGACAAACAAACAACTATTGAGAAAATAAAGATGGAGGTAAAACCATGAAAGATGTTTCCATAAAGGAAAGGCCAAGAAAAGACCCTCGTGCCTTTACTTCTGAGAGTGTGCTGGATCAAGGACCTGTGCAGTTCCATGATCGCATTTCGCAACACGAGGGAGATATTATGTCCATTGCAACAAGAGACGTTGTAACAGCTCAACCCACTACTCCCATCATTGATGCCCTGAAAACTATGACAAAGGGAAAATTCCGTCATATGCCTATTACAGATGCCGGAACAAATCGCCTCGAAGGAATCATTTCATCATTTGATGTAATTGATCTCTTTGGAGGAGGCGACAAAAGCCTTTTTGTGGAGAAAAAGTTTAAAGGGAATCTGCTTGCTTCAATAAACGCTGAAATCAGGGGAATAATGCAACATGAAGTTCATTCCCTTCCTGTAACTTCAGATATCGGTCGTGCTTTTGAATTGATGACAAAAAACAACGTTGGAAGCATTCCAATAGTTGACCGGAATGGCCAGGTTGTGGCAATTTGCACGGAAAGAGATTTCCTTGGATTCATGAGCGGTCTCAAAACAGATATTAAAGTCAGGCAGTACATGAAAGAAGGAGTTGAAACAGCAGATTACAGCACAAGCCTTTGGAACGCAGCAAAAATAATGGTGAAAGGACATTTCAAGCGTCTTCCTGTAGTCAAGGACGGAATTCTTGTCGGGATAATCACCGCCTTTGATATCATGAAGTATATCGGGGAGGGTGAAGCGTTTGAAAAGCTGGTAACAGGAAATGTGCATGAAGCTTTTGACGAGCCTGTAAGTTCGCTGATTGCCAGGGATGTTGTCTGGACTGATCCCGAAACTGATCTCGGGAAAGCAGCAGAAATTATGAATGAAAAGGGAATTGGTTCACTACCTGTTATTGAAAACGGGGAACTGAAAGGGATAATAACCGAAAGGGATATCCTTATTGCCCTAGCAAAGCACACCTAAACTTTGATATGGAGGAATTATTTTGAAAATTGCCGACATAATGAGCTCTCCAGTATACGCTATTGGACCTGAAGAGCCTGTATCGCATGCCAGAAACCTTATGCTGAGGCATAAAATCAGTACTCTCATCGTTGCAGAAGAAGAAAAAATGGTGGGAATTGTAACTAAAAGCGATATTGGAAACAGGCTGGCCCAGACAGAGCCAATGTGGAGAAGACGCCCAATAGACAAGGTTCCAATTCGTCTGGTCATGACTGAAGACCCACTGGTAACCATTTACCCGGATGCTTCAATTGAACAGGCCGTAGAGCTGCTTCTTGAAAACAACTTCAACAACCTGCCTGTAGTGGATGGTGATCTTCTTGGAATTGTAACTATAGGGGATATACTGAGATACATAGGAGATCAGCCTGGTGGAATAAAAATCAGCGAAGTTCTTGAAGGTGAACCTGTAATTGTACACCGCCACCACACGATCAACCACGTAATAGACGAAATCGAAGCAAATGAAGTCAGCAAAGTTCTCGTAGAAAACGATGCTGGAAACATTGTGGGAATGATCTCCACAAGGGACCTTGCCCTTAGCATGTTTAAGGATTCCGAAGGTAAATTGCCCGGAAAGAGTATCAAGATGGCACGCAGGCCTACAGCTGGAGGTGAAAAGACATACAGGTATGTAAAGGATGTTCCACTTGTTGCAGAGGATATCATGGTGGAACTTGATGGAATTGTACAGTATGAAAATACACTTGCTGAGGCAGCAAAACTGATGGTTGAAGAGAATCTCACCGGTGTGCCTGTTGAGAACGAAGGAAAGATTGTAGGTATGCTAAGCAGACACGATGTAATACGTGAAGCAAAATAATTTCCAGAGAGGGATTTGAAATGCAAGTACAAGATATAATGGTACAGCCTGTTAAGGTCGATAAAGCGGACACACTTTCCCACGCATTGGATCTGATGGAAAAAAACAGTACCCGAAGACTTCTGGTAACTCATGATAGCAAGCTTCTTGGAATCCTGACCATGAGAAACCTTACCAAAGAACTTGGGACCCGCAAGAAGGGAACTAAACCGGCATCTTCATTGCATGTGGCTACCGCAGTTTCGGAAAACTTTACCAAGGTGCTCCCTGATACAGAAGTAGACGACGTCATTACGCTGATGGCAAAGAATGGCGGGGTTGTAATTGTCACAGACAATGAGAACATACTTGGATGGGTGACCCCCCAGCAAATCATGGAGAACATGGAATTTAATGGCTATGCAGGAGAAATCATGCATAAGGAGCCTACCGTCGTTTCTCCAGCCGACAGGGTAAGCCATGTGAGGCACATTATCCTCGAGAATGATATGGGAAGGTTCCCTGTAGTTGAAAATGGAAGACTCATGGGAATGGTTACCGAAAAGGATATTGCAAAGGCTATGAAGGCTTTCAGGGAAATTGTTTCCGGAAACCAGCAGGATTCCAGAATTAAGAATCTGATAGTCGAGGACATTATGAAAACAGGTGTCCAGTCCGTGAAGACAAATACTCCTGTTTCCGAAGTAGCCAAACTCATGCTGGAAAGCAACTACGGAGGCGTTCCGGTGATGAATCTTGAAGATGAAATGGTTGGATTCATTACAAGGAGGAGTCTCCTGAAAACACTGGCATGATATGTCAATGAAAATAGCAGAAGGAAAGCTTGATATTCCGGCAGCTGCGGGATATCTTAAGCTTCCTGAGGAAAGGCTTGAAAATCTTACGCAGCGCAGACTGCTGGTACCAAATAAAGGCAGGTATCAGCAATTATTCCATTTTGAAACATCCGTGTCCGGTATTGAGCGTGGAAGTGTTCTTTACCAGAAGGAAAACGGTGAGTTTGAACTGATACATGGTTTTCCCAAGATTCGCAGGGCCATGCTCCTTGAACCTGCAATCAGGAAGCAGTTCATAAACACCAAAACTCTTTGTGTTGAAGAGAAAATGAACGGCTATAATGTTCGTGTCATTCTCTTTCAGGAAAGGCTTATTGCACTCACACGTGGCGGTAACGTCTGCCCTTATTCTACGGAAAAAGCAAACCTTTTATTAAATATTGATTTTTTCAGGGACAATCCCGATTACGTATTGCACGGGGAAATGATAGGCCCGGAGAATCCCTATGTTCCAAAAGAAATCTATGGGATTGAATCACTGGCATTTTTTGTATTTGATATCAGAGAAAAGAATACCGGTGAACCTGTTTCGATTTCCAGAAGACGCCAGCTTGCAGAGGAATACGGGTTTCTGGAAGCACCGCTGCTTGGGAATTATAAGCTTGAAGAGTCAGCGGAAGCAATTTTTAAGCATATACAGGAACTGGGAAAAATTGGGCACGAAGGAGTTGTTATCAAAGATCCCGAAATGATTGTTTCCCCCATAAAATACACCTGCTCACAGAGCAATTGCTCAGACCTTCTGCATGCATTTAAGTTTTACAATGATGTCGGTAGAGACTATCTTTTTTCCAGAGTCGTTAGGGAAGGATTCCAGAGTGCCGAATGGTCAGAAAGTGAGAATGAGAGAAGTGAACGTTGTCTCAGGCTTGGTGAGAGCATCCTTGTCCCGATGATTGAAACCGTGAAAAAAGTCCGGAAAAATGAGAGAGTCATTGATGAGGTTCGTATCCGTGTACAGGATCTGGAAACCCTCAAGGAATTTGAAGACTATTCAAGATTGCTGGGTCTTGAAGCTATTTTCAGTGAGCCGGAGAAGGTCGGTGACGAATACCTGATCCATATTCACAAAATAAACCGTAGTACCAGTGACAAAACAGAAGCCATGTGGAATGGCGATCTCTGGTAATTCGGGATAAACAGTAGCCTTTTTATGTTGTGAAGCTCTGTAAGGATTCAGGGATTTGACCATGACAAAAGTTGCTATTATCGGAAGTGAGCAAAGTGGCAGAACTTCTCTGGCCGCAAAGCTCGGTAAAAAAGGAAATGTTGCCGACATTACAATGTATGATTTTTCAAAAAACGATGTTGTGATGACCACAATAGATGCAAATGGTTATCCGAAATCTCTCAAATCCCTTGTTACTGCTCTTAATTTATCTGATATCGCACTTCTCTGCATCCCTCCTGAAGGACCGGATGTTTCCACAGGCGAATGCCTGGTTGCATTGGACCTGCTTCAATATAAGCATGGAATGATTGTACTTACAAAAGCTGATACAAGCTATGCCTATGCACAGGAAGAACTTGAAAAGAACATCAGGAAAATCATCACAGGAACCTGTATGGAAAACTGGGAGTTCATCAACATTTCAACCCAATCATTTGAAGGACTCGATGAACTCAAGGAAAAGATCCTTGAGCTTGACGAAAAGGTAGCTGAGGATAGCAGGAAACAGGATGATAAACCTGTGCGTGTGATGGTTGACCAGTCTTTCAACGTAACGGGTATCGGTTGTGTAGTGCTTGGTGTCGTCTCCCAGGGTACTCTCAATGTGAAAGACAAACTGACAGCTTACCCATCTGCAAAACCTCTTGAAGTTCGTTCAATACAAATGCATGATGTAGACGTGAAAAGCGCACCAACCGGGGGAAGGGTCGGGCTTGCGCTTAAAGGAATACAATCAAAGGATATCGAGCGTGGATTTGTTATTTCGGAAAAAGAGACGGTGGCAGAATCCTTTATTCTCAAATGTAAAATTTCCCCATTCTCAGCTCCTTTGTCCGTTTCAGATGTCCCTCATCTTTTCGTGGGATTGCAGTCTGCTCCTGTGAGACTGGAGAAAATTGAAATTAATGGGGAAGCTGCAGAAAAAGCAAGTCCCGGAGATGAATGTATTCTTCACCTTAGCGGTTCACATGAAATTGCTTTCAGCTCCTCAGACAGATTTATTCTCTCAAACCTTGACGCAAAACAGAGATTTGTAGGTTATGGGTTTGCGGAAACAGAAAACTAAAATAGTTCTCATTTTTCAAGTGTTATACCCTGTTCCCCAAAAATAAAAGGAACTTTTTCAGAGCTGTGCCTGGAACCACGGATTTTCATAATCTGAATAGTTGATGCCAGATTTTCATCCGGACTCTCCAGAAGGATAATTCCATCGGCGGTGCAATACTGGGGCGCTTCAAATGCCACGTTGTTACCTTCCGTAAGCATCATCACTGTGCATCCAAGACGCTTCAGGTTGCGTATGAAACGTGCCATTTCTTTCTTTTTCATGCAGGCATCTTTTGCTGCAAAACGAATTGCTGAAACAGGATCTATCACCAATCTCTTAACATCGTAGCTCTCAACATATGAGGCGATTTCCTTGAAAACAGTTGCTGCAGAAGGTGCGTCGTTTTCAATGGGAGCGTAAGAGGGAGCAAGTTCGGGGCTAATCACTTCCTGCAATTCATCAATGTAACCATATTCCATGTCGGGACTTAAGTCTGAAAACAGGACCTTTTTCATCTTAATCAGGGCTTCCAGATTCATGTCGTAGCCAGACATATTTGCTACAATATCATCTGATGTTTCCAGTAAGGTCAAATAGAGCCCTACGTCCCCAAAAGATGCACCATTGGTTAGAAACTGAATTCCGAAGGTTGTTTTCCCACATCCGGGAGCACCACTAACAATGTATGCTCTTCCTGCGGGCAGGCCGCCACTGCAAAGACTATCAAAACCTTCAACGCCTGTTTGTACTTTCATTTCCATCCCAAACAATAAACTATAAAGGAAGCATGCTATATTTGTAACCTGCTATTTATAAATCTATTAGATTATTATACTATATTATATATTAAAGTTATAGGTAAATTTGAGGAAGAAACATGATTAACATAGCCATTCCAAAAGGAAGCCTTGAGGAACAAACGCTTTTGCTATTCAAGCAGGCAGATCTCCCTATAAAGAAAACTTCAAGAGAATATAATCCGAAAGTTGAAGACCCCCGGATTGACAGGGTTAAAATTCTCCGCCCACAGGAAATCCCAAAATACGTTGAAGAAGGATACTTTGACATTGGTATCTCCGGAAGGGACTGGGTAATTGAATCTGATTCCGATGTTATCGAAATTGCGGATATGCCTTACAGCAAAACCGGTGCTGGAAATGTAAAAATTGTAATTGCTGTTCCACAGGAAAGTGACATCCAGACCTCTGCCGATATCAAACCCAATAGCAGGGTAACCACGGAATACCCCAACATTACCAAAAGACACTTTGAAAATCTTGGAATTCCTGTTGATCTCCATTATTCCTATGGCGCAACCGAAGCCAAAGTGCCTGATCTCATGGACGTAGTCGTTGACCTTACCGAAACCGGTTCAACCCTCAGGAAAAACGGTTTAAAAATTGTCGATGTAATGCTGGAATCTTCCACAAAACTCGTTGCAAACAAGGAAAGCTGGGAAAATCCCGAGAAGCGTCAGGAAATAGAAGAGATTAAAACACTGCTCTTATCAGTTATCGAAGCTCGTGGAAAAGTATTGATTGACATGAACGTGCCAATAGCCAAACTTGAAGACGTTATCAGCGCATTGCCTTCCCTGAAAAGGCCAACTGTATCCCAGCTATATGGTGCCGATTACTACGCCGTGGAGACTGTTGTCAACAAGAGCGATGTCAACATACTTATTCCAAAGCTCAAGGCACTGGGAGCTGAGGATATCCTTGAACTGGATATTTCAAAAATTGTCCACTGAGATAGTTTCAAATGGAACATGATGAAAACAAGCATGAGCTGAAAAAAGGGTTTTTCTGGTCTGCCAGATTGTTCCTGCTTTCAGCAATCCTTGCTTTTGCTGTTGCCATACTTGTGTATGCAGCAGTAATCTTTTTTTCCCAGACTCCGGCACCAATAAATCAGGCTGTTTCAGGCACAACAAACAGTGCGCTGGCAAAAGTCGAAGTCGGTGCCCGGTATGTGGGTCTCACTGCTTCCATCTTTGTTTTCAATAGCATTGCGGCATTCACCGGATCAGCCGGTGCTGCCCTAATTGTTTTTGTTCACAGGATGCTGCTTTCAGATCTTGATTTGCGCAAGAAATATCCCATTTATGGAAAGCTATCAAAGAAAACGGAAAGCTGGGGCAGACCCTTTTCCGGTCTTTTCAGACGCTTGTTTCCATCAACATACGCCTCATTTTCCAATGATGAAGTACATAAAAGTGAGGATTCAATCTGGAACTATTACGGCTATGACCGGGGTCAATACCGCATGTTTGCCTCCATGCTGCCCTATGCACCGCCCTTCCTCGTATCCGTAGCCAACGGAGTCCTTGCAGGAATTCTGCTTGCATTCATGGCTGTAAACGGCTCGGTTGAAGGAATGAACATCTTTGGAAACACAGGAATATTTACAGGTGCACTGGCAGGAATAGCATATTTTATGGCTTTTATCATTCCACATGGAATAATTGAAATTCCCGCTCTTTTCCTTTCAGCGGGCCTGGGTTATGTGTTTGCAAGCCGCCAGGCTACTGTTGTCAAAAATGAACTGCTTTTTTCAGGAAATTATGTCGATGATCTGAAGAAAGACATCAGCAAAACCGAGAAATGTGCTTCAAAATTCCTGAAATCCGCTTATTTCAGGAAAGCGATTTTTGCATGCGTCTGCCTGCTACTTATCGCTTCTTATATTGAAACCGAGATAACACCTGAAATAGGTGCAGCAATTTTTGAATTCGTGCTGGATTATCTCAACTAAAAAGAAAATGAAGTTCAGGAATCAAAGTTCCTAAGGGCAACAGCAATATTCTCCAGCAGCTTGCCTGCAATAGCCTGCGTGGGCCATGAACCCAGACCACAATCCGGCCCCACATACATCACACGATCGCCAAACCTGCTGTAAACTTCCCTCAGTCGCTCCTCGATGACTTCAGGGGTTTCCAGATCGGTAACCAGCTTTTCAAGCAGTTCAGGTTCCTTCCATGCATTGGTGTTGTATTCTTCGTTTAGACCTGCCACCAAATTGAAAACATCTGTTCGGGCAACTCCCGCACGCAGGTAGGAATCGGTTTCCTCCAATAATGCTTTGTCAATAAGATCAAGGTAGCCAGGATTGGAAGCCGATTCGACACCAATTACATTGATACCCCGTGTACGGCAGGGGATTTCGTAATGCAAAGCTGAATGGAGATGGATTTCCACGTCCAGCCCTTTTTCATGGGAATAGCTGCTTGCAAGTTCAAGAGCCTCGATAAGAGCGGCGTTATCAAATGAAACCTCTGGATTGATACCAAGGCTGGGCTCATCAATTGATATTGTGCGAACGTTGAAATTTTCCGCATCTTCTATGGCATTTTTGATGAACAGGTTGATACTTGAAGCAATTAGATTCAGTATATCCGGATAGACGGCGGAACCAAACTGCTGCAAATACAGCTCAAGAGGACCTGTGACACACACCCTTACATCGGGTTTGTTTCCGGTTTTCTCCCTGTATTGTTTTGCATAATTCTCGAGCACTTCAAGTTCTATGATTTTAGCGCATTCCGGTTTTACACTGAAAGGTCCATCCGTACAATCGGGATCATTGAGAATTGAAAGGAATTGTTTATTCATATCCTGAAACTGTGGATATGTTGGAACAGCAACTCCGGCTTCTAATTTTTGTAAAAAGGCAGAGCCTATAATCTCAGCGACTTTTTCTTTCTCCCCATCAAAGGCCGCTTCAACCCATTCCCGGGAAACGCCTTCAGGAAGCGGGTAACTTCCAATGTCGTCAAATATGAACTCTACCATGCCTTTTGTTATCCGTACATGATCATTTATAGCTAACGATTTCAGGGAAGCGGAATATGCCAGAGTAATCTGGCGACTATCAGGAAATGAACAATAAGAATCAATGGGAAGCCAATCCTGAACTTGGCCCTTCTGGTTTTATGCCGGAAAACATACATCCCCAGATAAGCTCCGGCAGATCCACCCGCCAGTGCCCATACGAACAAAGTTTTCTCCGGGATACGGTAAGCACCCTTGCGGGCTTTCCTTTTGTCCCACCACATAATCGACAGGGCGCCTGCATTGATTACCAGAAGGTATAAAAGCAGGAGCCTTTCAAAGAGCAGCATCGAAATCACATTGATTGAGGTGCATCAATTCCCAGAGTATCCAAGACATTTGCAATAACAACCCTTGCACAGTCCACAAGTCCCAGACGAGCCTGCCTTATTTCGTCGTCCTCAGCGGCAAGCACAGGTGAGAAGCGGTAGAACTGGTTGAAAGCATCTGCAAGTTCCCTTCCGTAAATAGCAAGATGATGAGGCTTGAGTTCGGATGCACACTTTTCCAGTACCTGGTCAAAGAGGGCCATTTTCTTGATGAATGCAATTTCCGAATCATCTATGAGAAGAGCCGGATTCAGCTCAGCTTCAGGATTCCACAATCCCTCTTCCTCTGCCTTCTTGAGAATACTGCAGGCTCTCGCATGTGAATACTGGATAAAAGGTGCTCCCTGCTTTTCAAAATCCAGTGCCTCTTTCCAGTCGAAGACGGTGGATTTCTCCGGAGTCACTTTGACAATATCATAACGTACTGCGCCAATGCCAACCATTCTTGAGACTTCCTTCTTGAATGAATCCTCCATCTCCGGCCTGCGGATGGTTACTTCCTCAAGGGCTCTTGCCTCAACCTGCTCCAGCAATTCATCTGCACTGATGAACTTACCCCGGCGGGTACTCATGGAACCTTCAGGCAAGGATACGAATTCAAAGATTACAACTTCAGGCTCCTGAACACCAACTGCATTCAGGGTTGCCCTGAGCTGTCCGGAAATGAGTTTGTGATCTGCGCCGAAAACATCGATAACCCTGTCTGCACGGGTTGCCTTCCATTCATGGTAGGCGAGGTCCCGGGTTGTGTACAGGGATGTGCCGTCACTGCGCTGTATAACTAAAGTTTTTTCATAGCCATAATCTGATAGATCAACTACTGTTGCCCCATCGTCGACTTCGGTGCGTCCGGTTGCCTTGATTCTCTCAACAATATCACCAACCGCACCCGAGCGGATAAAGCTTGATTCGGTTACAAAAGAGTCGTGATGAACGTTCATCTCAAGCAGCGTTTTCTTGATACCTGCCACTGCAAAATCAACTGCTTCGTCAAAACGTTTTATTGTGGCTTCATCACCACTTTCCACAAGCTGCATGAATTTGTCGATCTCTGCCACTTTTGCAGGATTTTCTTCCAGTGCAGCATTTGCTTTTATGTAAATCTCTGCGATTGCATGATCGCCTTTTTTGGTCTTGTCAAATTCAAAATGATCAAAAGCCCAGGAAACAATTGCAATCTGCCTGCCCATGTCGTTAACATAGTACTGGACTTCCACATCATAGCCGACTCTCTTCAAAAGGCGTGAGAGGGTGTCACCAAGAATGGAGTTACGTATATGACCCACATGCAATGGCCCGTTGGGATTTGCAGAGGTGTGTTCCAGCAGGATTTTACCACTGGCGAAGTTTCCACCGAAATTCTCCCTGTCAGCGCGAATGGACTGATAAGTCTTGTGAATGTAAGTGTCACTTGCACTGAAATTAATGTAGGGACCTGTTGCCGCTACTTTTCCAACAAGGGAATCTTCTGGAATGGAGATTTCTGCTACTATTTTGTCAGAGACTTCCTTCGGGTTCTGCTTTGCACTGGCTGCAATCTGAAAAGCGATTCTTGATGAAAGATCAGCGTGTTGGGAGGGCTCAAGGGAGATTTCTCCTGCTTCAAACCCTGCCTTTTCGATTGCTTCTGCAAGAATAGACTTAACCTGTTCTGTGAATGTAAGGTACAAGAAAACCACCTTAAATACCTGTGTTATAGCGCAATATTGCCACTATACCACCAAAAGCGTTCATCAGTTGCGCTCCTTCCTCAAAATCAGTTGAAATGAAGGACACCTGACTTCCCATCTGGTCACTGAGAGCCGATAATTCATCAACAACATCCACCTTCTCCGTAACTTCCAGTGGAGAACCGCATTTGGTACAGTTGCCCAGCTGAAGACTTTCAGCACGCGGACCCATGTCTTTTATGATTTCTGTTTCATCACCGCAGGAAACACAGCGTATTTTGAATTTCTCTGACCTGAGATCTTCGGAAATAAGAAGGGTTTCAACAGCGCCTATCAAAAGGTTCTGCCGTACCGCTTCCTCACCATAGGCAACCTTCCCGGAATCGGATACTAATTCCTTAAAGAAAGCCTGCATCAGGTTTTTCTCAACCATCAGGTCAAGATCCGCCAGCCTGTCACCGGCAGCGTTCACAAGTTCGCTCAAGCCCGATTCATCGGTATAGGCAACATCAAAAAGACCAAGGACCTTCCTCTGTATTTCGTGGTGCAGGAATTCACCTGACTCAAATTCTTCCTTGGTAGGTGAAGGACCGCCAATGAGGACGCCTTCGAAATCCTTGTGATTAACAGTAAGGAAAACTTCACTTGCAGCATCCCCGATTCTTTTGTAGAAATCGTGGATTGCAATAAGCCTGAGCTGCTGGAAACGATGAGCACTCTGACCACCCTTCCTTTGTTTTCCAGGAACAGTAGATGTTAAATGACGATAGGAATCGATGTGTTTTCCAACCAGCATTCCCACTGTTGCTTCACGCCTGTCCAGAACCAGAAGACCATAAGTCTTAGCATCCTTGAGCATCTCTTCAAGGGGCTGCAGATAAAAGGCAGAATCACAGTGATATTTGTAAATTGTAATGGGTTGTGGAGGGACAATAATGGTTGTTTCCATGTTGGTCTTGTCAGCTCCAACGTCAACTGCACCGGTGAAATAAACGATGCCGTTTTCAGGGACTTCCCCGTACCTCAAGCGTGAAAGAAGGGAATCGATTGCTCCCTGTACATTTGTTTTTGTGACTTTGGATTTGATATTGGAAGCCTGACTGTGTTCTTCCCTCAGCTGGGAAGTCACATCGGAAATCTGTTTGTCAGGAGGAATGTAGAGGGAGATAAGTTCCGTACCCCGCCCTTTTTTATCCCGCAAGCTCTCGAGCTTTTTCTTGAATTCATATTTGTCATGGGCAGATTGTTCAGACATTGTGAAAATACTCCGTGATGAGAATAATGATTAAAGGAAATTGGTAGTTTGCGTTACTACGCAGTAGTTATAAATATAGATTATGTCCCGCCTGCCAGCTGTCAAAGGGGAAGCGACTTTGTGTATTCGGCTTCCCTTGAAAGCAGAACCACGCGGCTTATAGGTGAAGAATCAACTAAGTAGTAGCCCAGAAAATCGGCTACCTGTGATGCAAACTTCTCAACTTCTTCGTGCGTTGGCATTGCATCCCTCTCAAGTCTCCTTCTGGAAAAACCAAGATGCATATAGGCCTTAACTTCAACAAAATCAGGATCGGCTTTTTTTATCAGCGAGGCATAGCCCTCAGGATTAAACATATTGACTCCCTTAACAAGCGTAATCCTGATAGCTGTTCGGCAATCCTTTTTCCTGAGGATTTCAAGGGACTGGTTGATACGCTCCCATAGATCAGGATTCTTCGGATTGCAAACCTTATCATAGGTTTCAGTATCAGGCGCATCAAGACTCATGTATAATTGGGATGGTGATATTTTTTCCATCATATCCGGATTTGTTCCGTTGCTTACCACAAAAGTACTGAGACCCTGTTTCCTGAATTCTTCAATTAGTTCCGGGAGGTGGGGATACATTGTAGGCTCCCCTGAAAGGGAAATTGCTACATGTGCAGGCTCATTGGCCTCTTCCCAGAGTTCCCTGGAAGCAGAACCTCCAAAACCTGATACCAGTTTTTGCTGCGATTTAATGCAAGACCCCACGATTTCCATTGGAGAATCCCACTTTTCAGGAACCGGGGAATCCACCTCAATTGGTCTCCAGCAATGCAGGCAACGCTGATTGCAGATGAGAGTGGGTGTCATCTGCATACACCTGTGAGAAGTAATTCCATAAAACTGGGATTTGTAACACTGTCCTTCTTCGCGCAGGGAACGTCTCAGCCAGAGACAGGTCTTAACGGCAGAATGAGAGCCTGCAAGGCTGTAACCCTGTTTTTTCAAAAGACTATTGATATCTGTTTTTTCAGGAAGGTCAGGTGAATCCATCAGGATGGTTAGTTTTTGTTTGCCATATATAAAATGCTCGGAAGGACCTAAAAATCAGAACTGTAAGAGGAAAGTTTTGAAATTGCAGAGATCAACTACCGGAACCTGCGCGGGGGTTGGAACTACATTTACCCTCTTCTGGAACTCGGTCTGTGACTGCCATGTTCCTGAATTGATCAGGAGAACACCACGATATTGTTCCACTCCCACAGTATGCACATGTCCACAATGGAGAATATCAGGAATTCTATCAATCACGAAATGATCGTTTTTCTCAGGTGCAATGGACACCCTGCTTCCATATATGGGGGAAAGGTGTCTTCGTTTTATCATTTCCACCATGGCCTTTGCAGGATCCTGATAGGAAACTCCCGGAACCGATGCTACAAAATCGTCAATTGACCTGCCGTGATACATTAGTACGTATATTCCATCGAGGTCAACAAGTGCGGGATTTCCCACAAAAATGATCCTGTCATCAAACATTTCCCGTATATGCGCGGGCAAAGCTGGCTGTGGTTCTGCCTGTCTCACAGCGTCGTGGTTTCCAGGGCACATTATAATCTTGATATGCTCCGGAACCTGGTTAAAATACTCAGCCGCCTTCTCATACTGTTTGTAGACATCCTGAATCACCAGTTCATTTTCCTGTCCGGGATAGATACCTACTCCATCCACAATATCTCCTGCAACCACAAGGTAACGAAGTTCCTTTGCTAATTCCCTTAGCTTTTCATCCGGGCTTTCCCCTTTCAGGAAAGCAACAAAAGCTTCCCATTGTTCATCAAGGAAAGTAGTACTCCCGATATGAACATCCGAAATAAAAATGGCTTTTCCACTGGAAGGTGCCGATCTGAAACAACCGTTTGGCACATCGGGGAAAACAAGCTTGTTGGCTATCAAAAGCCTTCCATCATTAGTCAACTTGCCATTAATACCCACGACATCATCCAGCACAAGATGACTGGCCTGTTCAAAAAGATCCTTCTCGGAAGTGGTAAATAAAACCGGGAAAGAACCGGTCGGATCCTCAAACTGGATAAGCCGATGACCATTTGCAGTGCTTCTGATATCCGAAACCATGCCGATTATGGATATTTCCCCATATTCACCGGTACCACTTCTTCTTCCCCTGTTCAGGCTTTCAAGGGGCCGTGCATTAACCCTTCCACGGATGAGTTCACTCAACCTGCTATATCTGTTGCGGAAATACTGAACAAATTCCATGTATTCCCCAACGCAGGTAGAACTGTCAGTTATGTCTGAAAGGATATCCACTGGATTATCGCTGAAAAGTGGTTCACTTTTTGTAGCTGCAAATTCACTTTGTATTTCTGAAAACGCCAGATTGGTGGAATTCCCAGCAAAATTTTCAAGATCCAGATGCTGGGTGTCTATTACAAAAACATCGTCTCCGAGATTTGAAAGGATGTGTTCGGCAAGATCCGGGGACTGACATTGGCAATTAATTAATTCAGCAGCCTCAGGGCTCACCTGGTAACCTTCTTCCATTAACCTGAATAGAACCTGCTGCCGGGATTCGCCACTCATCTTGGATCAAATTTTTTATTTTTCGTTTTTAGAGTATAGTGATATACAGACCAATAGGTTTAAACTATTACTACTCATATCCAAAGACAGTCTCAAACCCTTTGGCTAAAGGAGATTTTAACAACATGGACCTACCAGATTCTATCAGGCAATTCAAAGAAAGTGAGAATTTCTGGGTGAGCCTTGCCAGAGACGGGATTTCAATTCTTGCTATAGTCGCAACATTTGCGCTTCTCTCGCAGGCGGTATTCGGTCTCTGGACTCCAATGGTTGCCGTGGAATCAGGCAGTATGGAACCCCATATGAATGTAGGAGATATTATTTTCATACAAAACATCGATCGAACCGAAGTAATTTCCCATGGCTCCGCTGATGATTATTCTTCTTTTGGGATGGAAGGAGATGTTATTCTCTATCGTCCCTACGGACAGGAAGGTGTGACTCCCATAATCCACAGGGCCATGTATTTTGTCGAAGAAGGTGAACCAATGTGGGAAGATGGTCCGGCTGCACCTCATGCCGGTTACATTACCAAGGGTGACAATGAGAATACTAACAGATACTATGATCAACAGGGAATGGTCAGCTACCTGACCCCTGTAAAAGAAGAATGGATAATAGGGGTTGCTCGTTACCGGATCCCCTATATCGGACACGTAAGGTTAATCTTTTCCTGATAGCTTTTAAAAACGATTACAGGTGCATCTGTGCCGTAATTACTGGTTTGAAATCAGCAAGCAGATTCAGGCGGTAATCCTCAAGCAGGACATTCTTTGTACTATCAAGCGGGACACTTAACACGATTTCCTTGGTACGTCCATATCTTCCTTTACTTACCACGATAGCATTCAGGATGCCAAGCATATCCAGCTCAGAAATCAGATCCGTTACCCTGCGCTGGGTCAGGATATCCATTTCCGCACTCCTGCAGAGCTGCCGATAAACATTGTAAACCTCACCTGTGGTAACATTCCTGTGACCGTGGTTGCGGAGGAGCATTACACTATAGAGTGCAAGTTTGGATTGAGTCGGAAGAGTACGGACCACCTCAACAATCCTGTCAACTTCAATTTTCTCCTGGGCCTGCCGGACATGGCTTTCTTGAACCTGATTCTTCTTTTCCCTCTCGGCAATTTCACCTGCAACACGCAGAAGATCAAGAGCACGACGGGCATCACCATGTTCTTGGGCAGCAAACGCAGCACATAATGGGATTACCATTTCCGCCAGTGAATCATCCTTATAGGCTATACCCGCCCTGTACTTTAGAATGTCACTTATCTGCTCGGCATCATAAGGTGGGAAAATAATTTCTTCTTCTCCAAGGGAACTCTTTACCCTTGGATCAAGGAATTCGGTGAATTTGAGATCGTTTGATATTCCAAGCATACTGACTTTTGCATTCTCAAGTTCTGTGTTAATCCTTGACAAATTGTAAAGGACATCATCACCTTTTTTGATCAATTTATCTATCTCGTCAAGAACGATAATAACAACTTGCCTGCTGGAATCCACTGCTTCCTTGAATTTATGGAAAACCTGATCAGTTGGCCATCCTGTCATAGGCACATCCTCACCAAACTGCTTGGCAAGATTGGCCAGAAGCCTGTACTGAGTATCGATTACCTCACAATTAATATAGAGCACAACACATGGCACGTGCAATGTTTCACTTTTCTTTTCAAGCTCAATGCCTACATATCTGGCAACCGCTGTTTTTCCTGTTCCAGTTTTCCCATAAATGAGAATATTAGAAGGAGTGTCTCCCCTCAAAGCGGAAACCAATATTGTTGCAAGACTGTTTATTTGATCACTCCTGTGGGGAAGTGTCTCAGGAGTATACGAAGGACGTAATACTTCCTTATTCTTAAACAATGATTCGGTTTCCAGTAACTCCTGAAATAACCCGTCTAATGATTCGTTAGCCATCCAAACACCTTCCAATTAAGATCCTCTAAAACCCATACGATAGTCAGGAAAGGTTGATGATTGTAACATCAAACCCTGTTAGGTATAGCGATGATAATTCGTTGTAACAAATCCAATAGAAACAGAGGTTATTAATGTTTATGGTGAAGACCCCATTGTTTCTACTGGAAAACAATGAACAATAGAATATTTTATTGAAGAAAAAATAAATGCGAATTTGTTACTTTTCTGAGAAACAGTGTCTAAAGACATATTTTAAAGATTTTTCATTAAATGACCCCTTAATTTCTATTGGAGTCTATATAATAGGGGGACACCCTATGGTTTCGTGTGGAAATAGAAAAAAGATGTTTTACATCTTTAATTAAAAAAACAGAAAAAAAATGGTTGTGTAAGTATAGGAAAAATAGTACTTATAATTAACTAATACAAAAGTAACATTTTTTCCTATTTTTAAATTCAAAAATAAGATTTTTGTTTTTTCAGCCGTTATTCTGCCTAAAAAAAACTAAGGTTCTAACTACTTCCAATAGAAACCATGGGGTACCTCTCTTCCAATTCAAACTTCCCAGAGGAAAAAGAAAAGAAGATAAATTATGGGAACAAAGACAAATCATTTAAATCAGGTAATGCTATTTTTACATCGATCCCGATGAACAAAAACGGAGTTCCTGAAAAAGATGTACTTAATGATCTTGCAAAGATAAGATCACTTGATACACCTTATGAAAAAGTTCTCAGTTCCATGTGTACATATCCTCATCCCATAGCAGCCTTAGCACATCAGGATTTTCTTGAGGCAAACATGGGAGATCCGGGACTCTTTAAGGGAACAACTATTCTTGAAGAAAAAGTCATTAAACTTCTCGGGGAGTTATCCCATAAACCAGATGCCTGTGGTTATCTGAGTACTGGTGGAACTGAATCAAACATTCAGGCTATTAGAGCTATGAAGAATTGCAGCAATTCAAAAAAACCTAACGTTATTCTTCCCCAATCAGCTCATTTTTCTTTTGAGAAAACCGCTAATCTCACAGGAGTTGAAATGAGGAGAGCAAAGCTTGACCCGGATCTTCGTGTTAGCATAAATTCCGTGGAAGATTTGATTGATGATAATACCATTGGACTTGTGGGAATTGCGGGAACCACAGAATTCGGTCAGATTGATGATATCCAAAGGCTTTCGTACATTGCAGAAAAAAACGATTTATTCCTGCATGTGGATGCGGCGTTTGGAGGTTTTGTGATTCCATTCCTGAAAAAGCACTATTCTTATGATTTTGAAGTTAGTGGAGTTTCTTCTATTACTGTAGATCCACATAAAATGGGTTTGAGTACAATTCCTTCGGGTGGCTTACTTTTCAGGGATAAAACTCTTTTTGAATCCCTTTCTGTTCATACACCTTATTTAACAGTAAGAACCCAGAGTTCCCTTACCGGTACCAGAAGTGGCGCTGCAGTAGCTGCTACCTATGCTGTCATGACTCACCTTGGAATGGATGGTTACCAAAGAATCGTTGATAATTGCATGGAAATGACCCGGGATCTGGTCTCAGGGGCAAAGGAAAGAGGTTTTTCAACTGTAATTAATCCGGTAATGAATGTAGTTTGTCTGGAAACCGATTTTCCGGAGGATTTACAGAATAGTCTCCTCTCAGAATATGGCTGGAGGGTTTCGGTTACCCACAGTCCGCAATCACTCAGACTTGTTGTTATGCCTCACCTTAGCAAGGATATTATTTCCGAATTCCTTGACGATCTTGCCTCTCTTGTATAACATAAAATATTTCCTTGTCCTTTCTTCACTTATCATTTCTTCAAACCAAAGTAAAACAAAGAGCTGATGCTATTTGGTATAAAAAAAATAAAAAGAGGATGAAAGCAAATCACGGAGGATGGATTAAATTGAAGAGCACCTAGCCTTGAAGCTTGTAAAGGCGTGTACCCTTCAAATCCGTGACTGATCTAAACTATGCCTTCTGCTTATATATCCTTGAAGATAGCAGGGTGAAAGTATTCGGACTTTAAATCCGGATAGAGATAAATAAGATTAAATTGAAAAATAATGATATGGCTAGCTCCTTCAAGATTGGAACAATAATGGGAATTCCCATATTGATTCACATTTCGTTCCTTATTGTACTGCCTTTATTTGCACTGGTTTTTGCTTCAGCTCCTGCGCCCTATGGATTTGAGGATATCCAGCCTCCCTATTTGAGCTATTTACTTGCACTCCTCACAACAATCCTGCTTTTTGCCTGCGTGCTCCTACATGAACTGGGACATTCATATTTTGCAAAACGATTTGGGGTAAAAATTGAGAATATTACTCTTTTCCTTATTGGTGGGGTTTCCTCAATGGAAGAGATACCACGCAATCCCGCGCAGGAAGCCAAGATGGCCTTTGCAGGTCCCATGGTCAGTTTCATAATTGGTTTTTCTCTTTTCATCCTTAATTTTGGTATTGTAACAGCTGTTGCCTCATATGCTGCCACTTCCGCTTACAGGGTAGTGGAAATACTGGCTACTATCAACATTGTACTGGGTATTTTCAACCTGATACCTGCGTTTCCAATGGATGGAGGTCGCATTCTTCGTGCCTGGTTTGCCAAGAGAATGAGCTATGCCCGCGCAACCCACAATGCCGCAACTGTCGGGAAGTTTTTTGCATTTCTGATGGCCCTTGCCGGGTTGCTTTCCAGTCCTTGGAATCCCTGGTTGCTTTTGATAGCAGTATTTGTTTACATGGGTGCTTCAGGTGAAGAACGCTCAACTGTTGTTACCACTACACTTGAAAATGTGCATGTCCGGGATCTGATGTCAGATAATGTGGTTTCGGTGTCTCCTGATATGACCATTGAAGAACTGATGCAGTTCATGTTCAAGCACAAACATATGGGCTATCCTGTTCTGGAACGCAATGATTTAAAAGGAATCATTACATTTACGGATGTGCGTCATGTGGTTCCCGTAGAAAGGGTTGCCCTGCTGGTATCCGAAGTAATGAACAGAAATGTTGTTTCCATAGCTCCTGATGCATCCGCAACTGATGCTTTTAAGCTTCTGACTGCAAATAATATCGGAAGGCTTGTGGTTGTGGAAAACGATGAAGTTGTGGGTATCCTTTCCCGTACGGACCTCATGCATGCCATGGCCTTGTTAAGTGAGTGAGGGCACACAAGAGGATTATAATGGAAAGGGAAGCTCAGTTAAGTGGCTCCAGTAGTCATGATATGGATTATTCCTACGATAACGTTTCTTCTTCAGGGGATCATCCATCTGCGTATAGTGATTCAGCTGCAGAAGTTCCTGAAGGTGCAGAACCTCGCAAATCTAGGATAGTAATTGTTGGGACTGCCCATGTCTCGGAAAAAAGTGTGCAAGAGGTCAGGGAAACTATCCAGCGGGAAAAACCTGATATTGTTGCAGTGGAACTTTGCCGGGCACGCTATGAAGCCCTGCAGAATCCGAATCAGTCTTCTTCTACGGAACTTCCAATCAAAGAGATGCTTACAGGGGGCAAATTCTACTTCCTTCTAATCCAGGTGCTTCTTTCCTATGTACAGAAAAAAATCGGAAGTGAAATGGGAGTCGATCCGGGCTCCGAGATGATTGCTGCCATTGATGCCGCTAAAGCAGAAGGACATGAAATAGCTCTGGTAGACAGGGATATACAGGTTACAATGCAGCGTTTCTGGTCTTCCATGGGATTTTTTGAAAAAGCACGTATGATGTGGGAACTCATAAGTGCTGCCTTAGGTATTGGCGGAGGACAGGAAGTTGATATGGACAATATCACAAGTTCGGATGCCATTTCCGTGCTTACAGAAGAACTCAGGGACACGGCACCAAATGCAAGCAAAACCCTGATTGACGAACGGGATGCCTACATTGCGGGTAATCTGGTAAATCTGGTTTCAGGTGGCGGGAAAACCGTTGTTGCTGTCGTGGGTGCAGGTCACAAACCCGGAATCCAGAAGTATCTTACCAATCCTTCAACTATTCCTCCCATGCAATCACTTGTGGAAATACCCAAACCCCGCTTCAATATTGTAAAAATGGTAGGGTTTGCGCTGGTAGCACTTGCATTGTTGACTTTCATTTTATTGATTTTCTCAGGTACACCTGTAGAACTGCTATTGCTTGCTTTTGCATGGTGGTTTATCATCAATGGTGTGCTCAGTGCCGCGGGGGCGGCTCTCGCAAAAGGTCATCCCTATTCTGTTCTTACGGCTTTCGGAGTTGCATGGCTCACATCACTAAACCCCATGATGGCAGCTGGCTGGTTTGCCGGGCTTATGGAAGCAAAACAGAGACATCCCACAGGTGCGGATCTCAAGGAAATCACAGAGCTTGAAACATTTGGTGAGATGCAGAATAACAATTTCTTCAGGGTTATAATGGTTGCAGCCCTTGCAAATATTGGAAGTGTTATTGGTACAATCCTTGGTGTGTATGTTATGGTAACCGTAACAGGACTTGATCCCAGGGATATCATCGAAGCCGGTTTCAACAATTTGATGATAAGACTTGGACTGTAAAGTTTCAGAAGTTCCAGTCCTTCATCTTTTCTTTTTCCCGATTATCAGGACATCCGGCAGATTCTCAGCTACTTCATCAAATCTTGAGTACTTTTCCAGCACGTCAACAACCACAGGAAGCGGGTCCGGCCAGATTTCAGGCAAATCCATTTCATCTTCAAAGTTAATCCCAAAGGCCAGTTGTTCTTTTGGAGGCGTGAATCGGGCATCTACTCCTTCCTTATTGCCGCGGGCATCCATACGATACCAGCCGATTTCTGGAAGGTATACAGCATTCAGAGCATGCAGACAAAATGGTTCTCCATTGTCATCTATGCTTAATCGCTGGTAGCAGATTCCGCATGGAATGGAGTTTGCCCTGAGCAGAGCTGCCAGAAGGTGGCTTTTAGCATAACAGTAACCTGTACCGTATTTTAGGACTTCTGAGGCTTTCAGGGTCACGGAATTCATCTTGTGATCATTACTATGCATTATTTCATCCCGCACCCATTCAAAATAACGTCTTGAGATTTCAACAGGGTCTGTACGATCGCCTGCAAGCTCCTTTGCCTTTTGCAGGACTGCGGGATTTATCCAGTCGATTATTTCCGTTGCTCTAAGGTAATCCTGCATATCTGCCATTTTAGTTCACGCAAAAAAAGTCAGCATCAGGAGTAATAAGATTAACGTCCGGGAAACAAGAAAGTTAGGAAAAAGTAAAAAGAAAGAAAAAAGGGACGACCTTAGACAAGGTCGTGAAGGTTGAATTTGTATGGACCGAGGCTGCCACCGTAGTTTCCTGCGGTGATTTTCTTGACACCCGGTACTTTTACGGAAGCCTTGATACCAGCAGACATTGCGTTTGCTACTGCCTCTTCGCTTATACCGTTGATGACAATCTCATAGACTGCACCGACATCTGCAGGAATTTCGGTTCCCTCGATCTGGTCTTTGATTGATGGGCAGAATTTCTCGTTCGCAGTTGCTTTCAGGAACTTGTACTTGTTAGCACCTGGCTTGGAACCACTGGCAACAATTCCTCCTGGGAAAGGTGTGATTGAGCCTTCGACTTTCTCGATTGCTTCAACGGCAGCTTCTGCAGCGTTGAGTGCACTCATCTGGCAGTCTCCGAAGATGAAGAAGTTACCACCTGCAACACCAGCTACTGCACCAATGGAGTGTTCAATAACAAAGTCGCCTTCCATCATTGGAATCTTGTAGGCTTTCCTTCCGCCGACTTCTGTCTCGGATTCTGTTCCGTCTGCGAAGAATTTGAGTTTGAAACCTGTGTCAAACTGCTTTTCTGCATCAGGGAGAGCGTTGAAAACAGCGGTTGTTGGTGCGGTCAGGATACACTGGCTGACTCTTTCAAGGAGCTGTTCTTCAAGTGACTTGTATCCGAATGTGCAGAACTGGACAATTACACCAGGTCTTCCGTCAGGGGTTTCGTCTGCACTGACCATTCTTTCAATACCTGCTTCTGCAGGACACATAATAACTGAAGTACCAAAACCGGTTGCTTCCTAGGCTGCAATTCTTGCCCAGCGCTCGTTTACAGCTGTGATTAATACTCTTCCGATCTTTATTGGAAATGCTTCTGCAAATGTATCTTCGATTTCAACGCCATTAATTTCCATGAAAACACCTTTAAAATGTTGTTTTAAGAGTACAGATTAGATGCCCTTTGCCATACAAATACTCTTCGACATTGTTTTGGGGTTATGGGCTCAAAGTTTAGTCCCGCAACGCTTGCAGTAGGACGCGTCGCTGTCGTGTGTATCCAAACCACAGTTGTTGCAGGTTCCCGAACTGCCACTGTCTTCCTGCTCAAAAACCTGTGGTCCGGTTGTGCGACTGGAAACCCTGATTATAGAGTGGGTTACAATCCCGGTGGGTACCGCAATTATTGAAAAACCTGTTATCATGATTATTGAGGCTATCACATGTCCAAGCGGTGTGGTCGGGACAATGTCACCATAACCCACCGTGGTTATCGTTGTGATTGCCCAGTAGATACTTTCCGGGATACTTGTAAAATCCGGGTTTTCATTTTCGACAACATACATCAATGAACCAAGAATTATCACAATATTTAGAACAGCAAAGAGAAAAACCACAATCTTACGCTGACTTTCACGGAAAGCTTCCATGAGGAGTTCAGCTTCACTGAGGTACTGGACAAGTTTGAGAATCCTGAAGATCCTCAAAAGCCTGAGGCTGCGTATTACCAGCAGGAATTGCCCGCCGGGGAGGAACATCGTCAGGTATGTTGGGAGCACTGCGATGAGATCAATTATCCCGAAAAAACTGAGAGCATATTTCTTTTTTTCCCGGACACATGCTATTCTCAACAGGTATTCGATTGTAAAGAGGATTGTGAATGCCCACTCCATGAAATGAAATGTGTTGTGATAAGTTGTGCTCAGGGATTGAACACTATCCAGCATTACTACAAGCACGCTGGCTACTATTACAAGTATGAGTCCCAGATCAAAAGATTTCCCTGCGGCTGTGTCGGCTTCAAAAATAATGCTGTATATGGGCTCTTTCCAGCTTCCCTTCTCAGGAGCGTTTTCATACCTGTATTTGCTCTTCACCTGAATCCCCCGATTGTTTCAACTATATACCCTAGTTTACTACAGTCTTTTTGCTTAAAATATTATTTTTGTTCAGTTTACGTTGTCCTGCATTCATACAAAATATTCCTGAATTTTGGACGAAGTTTTATTTATAAGTGAAATTAATTAAATGGTATGGATTTGGCACCAATGATTGATCAGTTAACTAACCCCAATATTATTGTTGGATATATCATTGGAATAGTTGGTATCATTATAGCCATAAAATCAAGAAAAGAAAAGAGACCCTCTTATTCTACACGTAGCTTCAATATCATAGATAGCTCAATTAGCAAATTTGAATCCTTAAACATTCTTTATTCTGATGAGCAAATTGAAAATTTAACTGTATCAAAACTTATTTTTTGGAACAAAGGTCGAGAAACAATTGACGGATCAGACATCACACCTGCAGAACCACTATTTATTGTTCCAAAAAAGAATTGCAAAATACTTGACGCCAAAATTATTGATTCTAAAGAACCTGCAAACAATTTTTCTCTTGAAAAAATAGCAGATGAAAAGGGATTTCAGCTAAAATTTGATTATGTAGACAAAGATGAAGGTATAATTGCAAAAATTGTTCACACCGGCACATCGGGAGAAGATTTTGAAATTATAGGGAAAATAAAAGGAGCGGGGAGCCCAAAATATACAGAAGTAAATCGAACGCCTCTAAAATACCCTCGTTTATCATACAGGCAAAGCCAATTGCTCATTATTCTGGTGTTCTCTCTTTTTGGAATTATTGTTGTTTATATGGGTATAAATACCACAAGTCTGTTTTTAAAATTCATGTTGGCACTAATCATAGGAGCTATATTTAGTGCCGTCTACCTCCTCTTCAAAGCGATTGTTCCTAGAGGTTTTGATGCATTTTATGATGATTTTTAACTTCGACTAATCGGCAGGATAATAACATTACGTGAACCTTTAAGCAATCCTTTAGCCAACCTTTATCTAACAAAAATCCCATATATGAGATACGTCTCAAAAATGAGAGGTTACGTTTTATGCATACCATTCCTTCACTTAAGAATCTGGGATTGCTGGGCGCACTGGACCGGCCCATCAAGCTTTCTTCAGCCGAATTTGCGGAATACCTTTCCACAAGCTCCAAGACAGCTGCGCGGATACTCAAGATGCTGGAGGAAGAGGGGTTTGTTGACAGGAGACTTGTTGCAGGCGGGCAGATGATCCAGATTTCCCTGAGCGGGAAGGCAATTCTTGAGAAGGAGTATGCAGATTATCTTCATATTTTCGGTGGCAATGGAGGTCATGAGCATGTTGAGCTCCACGGCCATGTGGTGACAGGTCTTGGTGAAGGGCAGTATTACATCGGGCAGGAAGGTTACCAGCGGCAGTTTCATGAGAAGCTGGGTTTTTCCCCGTATCCGGGAACCCTGAATATCCATCTGACGGATTTCAGCATGAAACTGCGTGAAGGGGCAGAGAAGGGTGCAGTGATACCGCTGGCTGGGTTTACCGACGGTGAGAGGACATTCGGTGGTGTCAGTTGTTACCGTGTTTACATTAACGGTGTCGAGGCAGCGGTAGTGATGCCTGACAGGACACATTATCCAAAGGATTTGCTTGAGATTGTTTCCCCGGTGGAATTGCGAAAGGAATTGAAACTCAAAGACGGGGATGAAGTGCGTATTGTTATTGACGGGAGTTAAGAGGAAAGAAGAGGCGAGTTTAATGGAAGATTCTGTTTTTAGTCCAAGTATCCGAAAAGGTATTGAAGCTGTCCGGGAAGGCAAGATGATCTTTATTTTCGATTCGGATAGCAGGGAAGGGGAGACTGATTTCACAATTCCGGCAGCAGCGGTTACAGCCGATGATGTCAGGTGGATGCGTGTTGACGGCGGTGGGCTTATCTGTGTAGCACTTGCCGATGACGTTTGTGAGAAGCTCGGCCTGCCTTTCATGGCGGATGTCCTGCATGATGTCGAATCGGAATGGCCTGCCATCAAGAGTATTGCAGAGAAGGCCGGTGATCTGAAATACGACAACCGATCCTCATTCTCCCTCTGGGTAAATCACCGTGACACAAGAACCGGCATTCCAGACAGGGAGCGTGCCCTTACAATCAATAAGCTCGCGGAAATCAGTGAGATAACCCGCAACAGCAATCCCGGAAACGTGGATTTCGGTGCTGAATTTCGTGCACCCGGCCACGTAGCATTACTTCGGGCGGCACCCGGACTCATGGAGAACCGCAGCGGCCAGACCGAACTCTCCATTGCAATGGCGGAAATCGCAGGCATTTCCCCGGCTATGGTGGTCTGCGAGATGCTGGATGACAGCACAGGTAAAGCCCTGACAAAAGAAGATGCAAAGAAGTATGCAGAGATGCACGATTGTGTTTTCCTCGGAGGCGCCGAGATTACCGAAGCCTATGAACTGTGGAAATCCTCATCCGCCTGATAGATCAGGTCATCGGAATCAGACCGTCGAAAACTATCAGAAAAAGTGATATAGATAAAGTTCTAATTAGATGCTCAGACCCCGTGGGGCCGTAGGGTAGCCTGGTCCATCCTGCAAGGCTGGGGGTCTTGCGACTTGAGTTCAAATCTCAGCGGCCCCACCATAAAACCCGATATTCGCTTCCCGAAACTCGCTTCGGGAGCGCGAGGTCCGTTTCGCTATCACGTAAAATCGAAGATTTTACGGGAGATTCTGATTTTCAATCAGAATCATGCTCAAGCGGACTGGAATTGATTTCTTCTGATTGCTTTTGCTTGATACGAGCAATTCTTTTCCTTGCAATCTTTCCCCACTCTCTTTTAATGCCTTCATCTTCTATGATTTCCAGCTGTTTAATTGCTATATCTGTATTATCTCCCAAATGCACTGCATTTTCACCTATTTTTTGTATTGCATCTAATACAAACTCGAGTTCTAGTCTAGTTTCATGTCGAACCATTTCCCGACCTATGTTTCCTAGTGGAATCAAGGTGAGATATACAGAATTTGGGCAATCATTTTGTGCAGCTTTTTCACCAATTCTTGCGTATGCATGAATTATGTTGTCAATATCCCAGTAAGATTCAGTTTGTAGTACTCTGTCTTCGATAAACCCCAGTGAATAGATTATTTGTTCGACCTCTTGACACCATTTTTTTTCGATTACATCTTGGCTAACACGATCTAATGCACTTATTAGGCTTGAATCCACGCCTTTAAAGCTAGGATACTGACAAAAGGTATTCAACGCAGATATTACGTTGCTAGTAGCAGATTTCTGTCCCTTTTCTCCTGCCATTATTCCTATTTTTTTCAGGGTATAAATCGAAGAAACTACCAGATAGTTTTGATTGCTGAGTGCTTGTACCCCAATCTCTTCCAATACGCTAACAATAGATTTGGTTGCCCTTTCCAAGCCATTTTTGACCGTATTATTTGCTATCTTGGCGAAACAACCCATAAAAATCTCAAAAGATTCCTCATCGCCTCTTTTTAGAGATAACATGCTAACTCTTTTTAAGTGATTAGCAACATGCTCTGAAACCTCTTTTTCATGCTCCTTGCTCAATATTTCGCTTGTTTTGATGGAGAGAGCATTTGATCCTGTTCTTAAGGTTGCGTAATCATACTTCATCATGGAGGCAGTGAGAATATCAATGATGGGTAAGAAAGGATCTTCTTCTCCATTTTTGTTCAAAATTTTCAAGTCTTGTGTTTGATCGTTTGTGGAAGTTGTAGCAAAGTCCATTTTTTCTTTTGTTATACTTTCTGACAGCAATCGTATGATCTTGGTGGGATTCATTAAAGACATGGTATTCCAACTGTAGGGGAAAAGGCATAGAAAAGCTCCCACTCCAAACAAATATTCTAATGTAAGAAGGTATTTGAAACTCAGAATCCCGTCAGCTGGTAGAACATCAGTGCCAACACTGTTTATTAATCCCAGTCCAAAGACGATAGCGATTACATAGACGAATATGAGTATCCATAAGTCTGGCATCGTCTTGTAAAAATCAATTACTCTTGATGAATAAGACTGTGCTGAAAGCTGGATTGCTACCAAGCTAAGCGTAACAACAATTGCAATAACTGCAGCCAAGCTCTGCACCAAGGCACTGAGCATGTATCTGACATTATCTTCATTTACTCCACTTTGCAGGAAGCTGTAATCTGAGATAGCAGGTATTAATAGAGTTGCCAAGCGAAATGCTAGACCAATACAGGCAAAAAAGAAAACGTAAAACGTCACACGATTAGCCCATTTTGGCTCATTCAACCATCCCAGTTGTTCCTGTAAGTTCTCAAACATTTCATTGGAAAAAGCAGTTGTAAATGATATAAAAGTATTGAAAGAGGGCTGAAAAAATAAAAGTAGTGCCACCAAATCCGGCGGCATCCACAAATTCACTTACGGCTTCTCTGCACAAGCAGGAAAGCAGCCAAAAGTCCCAAAGGCATCAGCAGGCTTCCGAGGGGTGTTGCGTTGGCAGGTGTTTCCTCGGCTGGTGGGAGTTCTTCGCCTTCAGGCAGGTAAACTTGTGTGTCCGGGTGGAAAGCGTACCAGGCGAACCAGAAGTCTCTTTCCTTAACGATTTCCTCTCCTGTATCCGTATTTGTGATGGTGACTATTCCTGCCTCGTCTCTTTCCACAAGTACATTTGTGCCGTTTACGGTGTCTTCAATTGAGCCCATTTCAACGAGGTCATCCTCGCGGTAGGCCTTGAAAACGCCCTCTATTTCCACTCCAAAAATCACTGTTTTTGGGTGAATCCTGTTGTCTTCTTCTTCAACCGGGAAGAACACAAAGCTGTTCTCGTAGTAGCTGCCGTAGGGATCGGTTCCGTAGCGTCTGTCGAAGCCGGTATTCTGGCTCAGAACCTCGGAATCCGGATGAGCAACCTTCCAATCCCTCCAGGCGACGGTATCGATGGATATGGCTGTAAGCTCCGTGCCTGTGAGTTCGCCGACGATAGCAAGCCCGTCAATCTGAGTCCAGTAGGAATTCGTCTTCCTGTCATACATCACAAGATTGGAATTGTACAACTTTCCTGAGGTTCCGAATTCCACGGGTTCGCCATCGATTGTCCTCTCATAGGCAATTCCGGAACCGCATAGCGGGCAGTATGTGATAAGAATTGGCTCACCGTTTATTTCCTCGTTGACAATCTCATGCCAGACCATAATCTGCAGCGGATAGACACGTTTCTTATCGTTGTAGATCAATGCCAGCACAAGCTCGTTGTCCGCAATCCAGTCATCAGCTTCTGCAACACTTACGAATTCGGGATTGTCGATTGAGGGGATACCGTCCATTGGAGGTCCCCCGGAGACGATTTTCTCGGGGTCAACAATGTATTTGACTCCTAAGTCGGTCAGCATTATACCCTGCTCAATTTCCATCTCGTCGAGCTCAGGAATCCTTTCAACAGGTCCCTCTTCCTGTGCAGCCCCAACGATAGAAAGTATGCAAATCGCCAGCAATGCACACATAATTTTCAGTTTCATATTATTCCCTTAAAGATCTTGAAAACGAACAGCAGGTAGTATACCGAAATCACCAGCATGATGGAACCGGTTGCGAGATTGATCCTTCTCTTGTGCTTGATAAGGAATCCGATAATTGATTTGCTCCTTGCGGATGAAATTGCCGAGAAGACAAGCAACGGGAAACTTATCCCGACGCCAAAGGCTACGAAGTTCAGGAAATTCTGGATGAAATCAACAACCAGCAGGGTCTTGGTGAAAAGGGCCGCGATGAAAAGCGGGTTGCAGGGAACAACGATTGCTCCGAAAAAGAACCCGTAAAGGAATGCACTGACAAACGGATTGCCTTTCCTTCCTACCTGTTTCTGTGGAAGGAACTGTCCGATATCATAGTCCAGTATGAGAAGGATGCTGATCACAAACAGTATCCCGAAGGCTATCGGGGAGATAACTCCTATAACATTTGTCAGTGAAACCTGCAGGATGGTTGTAAATACCAGTCCCAGGAGGGTCATGAAAAGGATAGCACCCGCACTTACCAGCAATCCAAAGATAATCGGTAGCTTGCTTTTTTCTTCCACATTCTTCATCTGGTTTGAAAGATAGGTCAGGAATGCAGGATACAGTGGAAGTACGCATACTGCAGTCAGCGGTGTGAGCAATCCCAGCGTGAATGAAACGGAAAGATCAGCCAGGAACGCGAGAAGTGTTGCCATTTCAGCAACCTTCCTCGACTTCTGCTATCAATTCTTCTGCGGATTTCACATTTCTCTGGAGGAATCTTGTGGACTGGTCCTCACACACAAGGATGACCGGTGCACCTGGAGCGTTGACAACTTCAAGTCCGAACTCGTCAATTAAAGCCTGGGTATATTCATCCGGCGGGACGGCGAAATACCATTCAAACCCATGCTCTGTAAAGTGTTCCCTGACCGCTTCCTCGTCCTCGTTGGGATCAGTGTCAAGGGAAATGTGAATTATCCTATCGCCTTCTAGATCGATGAGTTCCTGCATCTCCCTTTGTTGCCTGAGACAGGTAGGGCACCACACTGCAAAACTCTCGATAAGGACAGGGGTTCCCTCAAAATCGCTTATCCTGAAAGTCTCACCTGTAGCAATGTCGGTCAGTTCCATGTTCTTCCAGTCTACAGTTTCAGCAGGAGTTTCGTCGGTAGTTCCCTGCTCGGTGCATCCTGAAATGAAAAGAAATGATATTACCACAGCTAAAGCTAATATTTTCTTAAAAGCCATATTACCAAACCAATTAAATTTAGAATGCTATTTATGTTAAAGATTTCGCGAGTTATCAGAGAGTCTGAAGAAGATCACTCGAAGCTCAGAAATGTATTTTTCCATAAAACCTGAAAGAAAATTACTCCAAAAGTTACAAATACATGATGTGCGGTAAATCTAATATTAAGTTTGAATTAGATAACTTTGAGGGTAGCTACAATGGCTATAGACATATTCAGTTTTATACCGGTAATCATTGGAGTAGTGGTTGGATTTCTGGTTTCCAGTAGGAAGCGAAGTAAATCTGGAGAGCCTGAACACGACGAAAGAACTGAAAAAGTGGCAGGGAAAGCTGCAAGAAGTACTATTGTTGTGCTGATGATTTCCTTTGCAGTGATTCTCTGGGGAGATATCTTCAATCTATTCAAACTGGAAACAAGAGAAACAATAGCCATATTGTTTCCTGTTTTGCTGCTATCAATGCTGGGATTTGTTACTTACTACACGTCAAAGGATCTATAATGGGGGATTATTATGAAAATAAGATTTGATAAGCACAGTCTAAGGTTTCTGACAGCCATTGCCGTGACCTTCCTGCTTGGAATTGTCCTTTGGTACTCTCCGTATTCTTGGATTGGCATGTATTTCATAATTACATCCCTGATTCTTGTAGTGATGTTTTTCTATGCATCTTTCCAGCCACGGGATCACATCACATGTGATGAAAGGTCCACACGGGTTACTGAAAAGGCGGGATATCATGCTTTCTGGGTTCTCTTGATGTCCATGCTAATCCTGACAGTGATAGACCGGCATACTGACCTGTTTTACGACAAAATGTTACTCAGGGATGTAAGCACCGAGCTATTTTTAGTTGGGATATACTCATTGCTGATTCTGAAATGGTATTATAATAAGAAAGATTTATGAGACATACCCATGAAAACCAGAATCAAAGAACTTCGTGCCAGATATGACCTGACTCAGGAAGAGCTTGCAAAAAGAGTTGGGGTCAGAAGGGAAACAATCCTTTTCCTGGAAAAGGGAAAGTACAACCCCTCCCTGAAATTAGCTTATGCAATTGCGCGGGTCTTTGATTCAAGTATAGAAGACGTTTTCATTTTTGAAGAAGAAACCGGGCCGGAATAAACAGCATTCTTCTGTTTTTCCTTCCAAATAATAGTTACATTTTTGTCCGATAGTATCATTTTCATCTTAATCAAAATCAGTGGTGGCCATACTATCGAACCGGTAATTGTTGCTGAAAACCTGAAAAAGCACTTTAATGGCTTCGTTGCTGTTGATGATGTGAGTTTTACCGTCAACAGCGGAGAGGTTTTTGGATTCCTTGGTCCAAACGGCGCAGGAAAAACCACCACCATGAGAATGATACAATGTGTTTCTCCCCTTGATGGTGGCAAGCTTGAAGTTTTCGGGCTCGATGTCAGCAAAAAACACCGCGAAATAAAAAGTTTCATGGGCGTTGTTCCGCAGGAAAACAATCTGGATCCTGATTTTTCCGTGTACAAGAACCTCTATGTTTTTTCACGTTATTTTGATATTCCCAAAGCAGAAGCAGAAAAAAGAATTGGGGAATTGCTGGAGTTTGTCCAGTTGAATGAGAAAAAGGACACAGTAACCGATGCTCTCTCCGGAGGTATGAAAAGGCGGCTGATCCTTGCCCGTGCCCTCATAAACAATCCCAAACTCCTGATGCTCGACGAACCCACGGTGGGACTGGACCCGCAATCCAGGCACATAATGTGGGATAAACTCAGGGAACTCAAGAAAAACGGGGCTACCATTGTAATGACTACCCATTATCTTGAGGAAGCCGCCCAGCTATGCGACAGGCTTGTGGTAATGGATAACGGCAAGATCCTCGTGGAGGGTACCCCTGAAGATATAATACAGGAAAACATAGGCAGCGACATCGTGGAAACCGAAGATAGCGAGGAAATACGCACCTGTCTGGAAAATAACAAGGCCCGCTATGAAGTAATAGGGGATATCATTCAGATCTATACCAGCCATCCCCAGATGATAACGGATCGTTTGATGAATGAGTGCACTCTTGTAAAAATCACGGCACGAAAGGCAACACTGGAAGACGTGTTCCTGAAACTTACCGGACGAAAACTGAGGGAATAATCATGGGATATTTCAGCATTCCTGACATAACCACAAGATCCTTCAAGGTCTGGTTGCGCAACCGTGATGTGTTCGTGAGCTCATTCAAAGTAAATTTCCTACCTCCCCTTGTCGAACCCATACTCTACCTCTTTGCGCTGGGTTTCGGGCTGGGGAACTACATCACCGACATTGACGGTGTATCCTATGCGGAATTCATCGCTCCCGCACTCATAGCCACATCGGTGATGTTTGCCGGCTTTTACGAATGTACGTTCGGCTCTTATGTGAGGATGTATTACCAGAAAACTTTCGACGCAATCATAGCAACTCCGCTGAATATCGATGAAGTAATAGCAGGAGAGTTGTTCTGGGGTGCTACCCGTAGTGTTATAAATTCCATTATAGTGCTTCCGGTCATGGCAGTATTCGGGCTTGTGGTCTTCCCGCATTCCCTTCTGATAATACCCTTCGCATTTCTTGCAGGACTCCTGTTTTCCTGTATTGCCATGTGCTTTACCGCCGTAACCCCAAATATTAACTCACTGACCTATCCATCTCTCCTTTTCATCACACCGATGTTCCTCTTCAGCGGAACATTTTTCCCTCTTTCACTGCTCCCACAGGCGGTCCAGTACTTCGCTCTGGCAACACTACCGCTTGCGCATATAGTGATAGTTATACGTTCCCTGACGTCAGGAATTCTTGATGTTTCAATCCTATTCAGTTTGGCATGGATGATTGTTGTAACAGCTCTTCTCTTCCTGCTTTCAATAAACCTTATGAAGAAAAGGCTTGTCGTCTGAAAAGGAGATACGTGAAATGAACAAATATGCAAAAATGGCTCTGTTTGGTTTTATACTGTGGGTGATTCCGTTTTTTTCCGGATTTCCCTTCGTGGATTCAAGTGGGAACTTCCTCATCGATGAGATTTTCTTCAAGACAATAATGATACTTGTGGGCGGCTTTACCGGGGTGATACTTGCGGTTGCATACTTCAAGGACATCCGTACAGATTATGTGAAGGACGGTATTCTTCTTGGGGTCATCTGGCTGGTAATCAGTCTCGGCCTGGATCTGGTCATGATGAGTGCAGGTTTTTTCCCGATGACAGTTGCAGAGTATTTTGCTGAAATCGGACTGAGATATCTTATAATGCCGATGTATACTATCGGTATGGGATATGCTTTGATGCAGAACAGCCAGTAATCTATACCGATAGAAAACTGGCCTTTCCTTTTTTTTAATAGTTATAGCTTCGAACAATTTTGTAGCTTAAGCTAAGTTTATACCCAATAGTTACGATCTTTTCCTTATTCAAAAATCAAATCAATCGGGTAGTGTTAAAAATGAGATCCATAGGGGTTGTACAGGGTTCTTTCCTTGTGTTGTTAATATTATCAGGCATCTTCGCAGCAGGATGCATCGGTCCAGATGGGGAGGGTGATTTCCCTCCTGCAAATGAAGCTCTTTCCTGTGAGGAAGGAGGCACTTACTCAACAGAAGATGAATATCTCCTGCTGGTTCCAAAAATGATGTTCTCAGGCGGGGAAAGCTCTGTGACCATGTCCGCTTTCCTCGATGAGGAGTCGGTGAGCAGGTGCTTTGAATACACACTGACCGATGCAGCCGGTGAGATTATTCCACTGGTCAAGGCATCAACATCCGATGCAGGAAACACTGTTGCAAAGTTCGATGTGCCTGACATTGAGGAAGGCAGCTACACCCTGACTGCAACACCTGTTGGTGCGGATTCTGGTTTCACAACGACTATACAGGTAATCCAGAACAATCCCATTTTCATTGAGACTGACAAACCGATTTACAAGCCCGGGCAGACCATACACGTTCGCCTGCTTTGCCTGAACAACAACCTTGTTCCGGTGGTTCAGGACACAGAGGTCGAAATTTCCGATGCAAAAGGCGTGAGGATATTCAAGGATGAACTTACCACCAATGAATACGGAGTTGCATACTTCGACCTGCCACTGGCTTCCGAACTGAATCTGGGAACATGGAAGGTAAAGGCAACATCCGGAACTTCGATGTCCGAGGTGGATATCAGGGTGGAGCAATATGTTCTCCCAAAGTTCGATCTGGAATTATCCACGGAAAAGAATTGGTTCCTTGTGGACGATCCGATTACGGGAGTCGTTTCTGCAGAATACTTCTTCGGCAAGGACGTTGAGGGTACAGTCGAGATAGAAGCCATGAGATACGTGGGTGTTTGGGAAGAATACACCACCTACTCAGGCAATCTTGAAGACGGATTTGTTGAATTCGAACTCGATCCTGTGGAATACGTAGCAGGTACCTTCGGTGCCGCCGGACAGGGCAGTGTCATGCTCAATGTAACCGTTACCGACACAGGTGGTAATGTTGAGGAAACCACTGAGCTGCTGACCATTGCACAGCATCCGGTTGTACTGCAGATGATACCCGAATCCGATTCCATCAAACCGGGAATGCCCTTGCAGGTTCTCATAGTTACAAAAGACCCCGGAGGACAGCCACTGGAGCAGGAAGTGACGATTTCCGCAGATATCTATGATGAAAGGTATGAGAGAACAACTCAGGAGGAAACCGTTGCCACGGAAAATGGGGTTGCATTGCTGACATTTGACATCCCCGTGGATACCACCAGCCTTGAACTTCGTGCAGAATCAGAAGGCATAGATGTCTTCAGTTCCCTGACGGCAGCTTATTCACCAAGCGCCAGTTTCCTGCACATAAGCCAGGTGACAGATGGTGTACCCGAAGTTGGTGACACAATTTCCTTCAAGGTTTACTCAACCAACAAGGGTACAGTGTTCTATGATGTTTTCGCCAACGGCAGGACAGTATATTCTGCCACAAGTGACGAGTCCCAGATAAACATCCCGATAACACCGCAGATGAGTCCTTCTGCGAAAGTGGTTGCCTATATGATAAATCCGAACAACGAAGTCTCCGCTGACAGCCTACCCTTTGATGTGAGATTCAGTTCACAGGTGGACCTTTCTTCAAGCTTTGACAGGGAGATTGTTGAACCCGGAGCTGATGTCCTCGTTGAGCTTGACGCAGGAACCAAATCAATGATCGGGGTGTCCATTGTGGACGAATCTGTCTTTGCATTGAGTCAAGGCAGGCTCAACCTGAAACAGGTGTTCGACGAACTTGAAATCCGCTTCATGGAACCCCAGGTGGAGGCACATCCTTCATGGGGTTATCAGGAATCAGCTTATGATGTTATTGACGATGCAGGCATGATTGTGCTGGCATCGGGCAGTCTGGAAATTCCCCAGAACCAGAGAAATGTCTGGGAAGTCCAGGAATTTGCCGGCTTTGAAATGGCTCTCGATGCAGTAGAAGTCGAGGAAGAAGCTGAAATGGAAGTACCAATGGAACCTTCGGCAGCAGATGACGGTACAGGCGGAGAACTCGCAGAAGTCCAGAGAGTGAGGCAGTTCTTCCCCGAGACATGGGTCTGGATGCCTGATATCATAACTGACGATAGTGGTAAGGCAAACCTCGACCTTATCGCGCCCGATTCCATTACAACATGGAGATTGCATGCGGTATCTTCCAGTCCGGAGGGTATAGGCATATCCGAGACCGGATTAACCGTATTCCAGGATTTCTTCATTGATCCTGATCTCCCGTATGCTGTAATCAGGGGTGAGGAGTTCCCTGTTCAGGTGCAGGTTTACAACTATCTTGACAATCCGCAGGATGTGAAACTGACCTTGAGTGGTGCAGACTGGTTTGAACTTGTGGGCGAGGATGTGGTTGAGGTAAGTGTGGATGCCAACAGTGTGACATCTGCAAGCTTTACAATCCGACCAACGGAAGTTGGTGTTCAGGAAGTCGAACTGACCGGCCAGACCACCGAGAAAGCCGATGCAATACGCAAGACTGTGATTGTTGAAGCAGAAGGTGCCACAAGGGAAATTGTGAACAATGGTATCCTGAAGAACGGCAGTGTTGAACTGGATGCCACACTTCCGGAAGTTATTGTCCCGGATTCCGAGAAAGTACTTGTGAGTTTCACCCCGAGCATTGTGGCCCAGAGTATCAGCGGAGTCGATGACCTGCTTGGTATGCCATACGGATGCGGTGAGCAGAATATGATGCTGTTCTCCACGGATGTTGAAGTATTAAGGTATCTCAAGGCAACCAACCAGCAAAATCCCGAGTTGCAGGCAAAGGCACTGACCTTCATCACAACTGGTTACCAGAGGGAACTGACTTTCCAGCGTACAGACGGATCATTCTCTGCATTCGGGGAAAGTGATCCTGAAGGAAGCCTTTGGCTTTCCGCTTTTGTGCTTTCACAGTTTAGCGGGGCACGGGATCTCACAACCATTGATGAGAATGTTCTCAGGGACACGGCTGACTGGATAGGATCACACCAGAAAGAAGATGGTTCTTGGGAGTCTGTTGGTTTTGTAATCCATCAGGATATGATGGGTGGAGTCAGCGGGACCTACGCACTGACAGCCTATATCGCTCTTGCACTCGATGAATACGGTTTTGCAACTCCTGAAGTAATGGACGGTGCACGCATTTATCTTGAGGACAATCTTGACTCCCAGGATGACCCATATGCTCTTGCCATCAGCACTCTTGCACTTGAAAAACTGGGAAGTGAGAGGGCAGATGATGCAAGGAACATGCTTCTGGAACTTGCAAAGGAAGACGAGAATGGTATGTACTGGGGATACGACGACGTAATTCCGGAACCCTATGAATATGGGGGATATGGCATATATCCGGTTTCAAGCAAGAACGTTGAAACAACAGCTTACGCCACTCTTGCACTCATTGAAGTAAATGATCCACGTGCAAGCTCTTCCCTGAAATGGATAGCTGCACAGCGCAATTCCAATGGAGGATTTTCCAGTACTCAGGATACCGTGATGGCTTTCAGGGCATTGATGACTGCAGCAGCTTCAGCTGGCAAGGATGTGGATGCCACCATAACTGTCAGTGGTGATGGGGAGGAAATCAAGAGTATAAGGATCACTTCCGAGAACTATGATGTTGTGAATGTCATTGAGATTCCTGAAGGAACGGAAAGATTGGAATTGAGTCTTACCGGAAGCGGGGAGGTTAATTACCAGCTTGTCAGGCGTTTCAATGTAATCCTCCCCGAGGTAATTGAGTATGAGGAAATCGAACTGGATGTGGAATACGATTCCACGGATGTGGCAGTTGATGATATTGTAACAGTTGATGTTCGCCTGAAGTACAACGGGCTTCCGGGAATCCGGGGTGTTGTTGAGTCCAGCGGTATGATGATAGTTGATATTGCAGTACCCACAGGCTTCACACCGGTATCTTCAAGCCTTGAAGCACTCAAGGAAGATGGAACCATTACTCGTTATGAAATAGCGGGTCGTAAAGTTGTGCTCTATATCGACGAGATGAGTCCCGGAGAAAGAATGGATTTCTCCCTGCAGATGAGGGCTAAGTTCCCGGTAAAGGCCATGGTGCAGGAAAGCAGTGCTTACTCATACTATAATCCTGAGGTCAGGGCTGAAGCAAAAGGAATGGACATTGTTGTGACGTGATATTTCCTTGGGAAAGTGGAGTCTTCGATTTGGCTCCACCTCTTTTTTGTTTTTACTGTACAATCTGTTCTATCTATTTCATTTTTATAAAATCACTAGCAATAACCAATAGTTAACTATTTAAGGAATAAACGTTAACACCTTATTCGTAGTAATACGAACAGGCGTGGGGCGCCTGGTGTATTCGGAGTGGGGGATCATTTCCATCCCCTCTCCCCTCCTCCGTTTTTGAAAATATTGCTTTCTAATTTTGTTTGTATTATCCGTTATTGGATTCAACCCTTGTCAGTATGTTCAAAGTTACTGCATTCTCTTCCGCGATAGCTCCCTCAATGCGGTTCACCAGAAGCTTGAAAGCATCTGTATCAGCAAGATCAGAATAATCCCCAATTCTATGAACAAACAGTTGTTTCTGTGTTTCCAGATATTGCTCTGTTGAACGGTAATTTTTCCATTGTTCCCTGTAGTGGAAAACACCTTCAAGAGCAATTGCGAGGGCTACCAGAATTCCAATAACTGTTACAGACACTCTTGCATAATCCAGATTTAAGTTTCCAATTGATGCTTCGAAAGATATATTGTTGACAACAGGAACCAGAACCGCCCCAATTGCTGCCAGAGCCTGAGTAAACTGATATCTTCTCTTCATCTTCACGGCTTTATTATCATACCATGATCTGTATTGTTCAAGTCTGTTTTCAAGGTATTTTTCAGCAGTGCTTTGTGTAGCATCTACGTCATTGGTCATAGATAGAAATTAGGATTGTACTATTTAACAGATTTGAACATGTGACTATATTTTTCTGAGAACTGTGTTATAGGTATTTTTTGCAATCCAAACACAAAAATACCAACAAACAGATAAATTCACCAGACCTATTCAGTGCGGAGTAAGAATGAGCAAACTAACGCCTGCTATGGAGCAGTACTACAGTGCAAAAAAAGAGCATCCTGATGCCCTGATTTTTTTCAGGATGGGCGATTTTTACGAGTCCTTCGGTGAGGATGCGAAAACAATTTCCCGGGAGCTTGAGATTACTCTTACCAGCAGGGGAAAAGGAAAAGACGGCTCAAAAATGCCTCTTGCAGGCATCCCCTATCATGCAATTGACAATTATCTTCCCCGCCTTGTGAAAAAAGGCTACAAGGTAGCCATTTGCGAACAACTCGAAGACCCCAAGAAAGCAAAAGGTGTTGTAAAGCGGGGAGTTGTCCGTGTTGTAACCCCCGGAACTGCTATTGATTCTTCTATTCTTACTGATTCTGCCAATAATTACCTCATGGCAATGTCACAGGAAAAGGATAACTTCGGGATATCCTTCCTTGACGTATCTACCGGGGAATTCCTGACCACCAGTATACAGGATGATTTTCCTTACGATGGTGTTGCAGCCGAAATATCGCGTATGCATCCAGCAGAACTGATTCTTCCCACAAGTCTAATGGAGGAGACAAAGCTTGTTCGGCGACTTGAGGAACTGAATCTCATTGTCCATGAGTTTGTCTCAGAAGCTTTTGATACTGAAATCGGAAGGCAAAAACTGATGGATCACTTCGGCGTCAAGACGCTGGAAGGCATGGGTTGTGACAATCTTCCCGCAGCAATTTCATCAGCTGCTGCAGCCCTTGAATATGCAACAGAGACGCAGATGCGGGAATTGGGTCATGTCCAGACACTCAAGACATATTCAAGCTCTGAGTACATGGTTCTGGATTCAATCACCCTGAGAAACCTTGAGGTTGTAAGAAATGTGAGAGGAGATGGCAAGGAAGCAACATTGCTGAAAGTGCTGGACGAAACCTCTACTCCCATGGGCAGCAGGACTCTTTTGAAGTGGCTTACCAAACCATTGCTTGATGTAGATGACATCAACAGGCGCCTCGATGCGGTTGAGGAATTCAGCAGCAATACCATGATGCGATTTGATGTACGCTCACATCTTTCCTATGTAAGGGATATAGAAAGGCTGGTGGGAAGGGTTGTTTACGGTAACGGGAATGCCCGGGATCTCGTAGCTCTCAAGAAATCCATGCAATCCGTAGGTCCAATTCTGGAATCAATGGACTCGGATACTCACAGTTTTCTATTACATGAATCAATTGATACCTTAAACTCATTTTCTGCAAGGGAAGAACTTATTGATCTCATTGACCGTGCAATTGTTGAAGAACCGCCCCTCTCTGTCCGTGAGGGAGGGGTGATCAAGCGGGGCTACAATGCCGAACTGGATGAACTGAGGGAAGTCTCCAGCAATGCAAAATCATGGATTGCATCTTTCCAGCAACAGGAGAAAGAGAGGACAGGTATCAAATCCCTGAAGGTTGGATACAACAAAGTCATAGGCTATTATATAGAGGTCACAAAAACGAACATTTCCCAGATTCCTGAAGATTACATTCGCAAGCAGACCATGACCAATGCCGAGCGATTCTTCACTCCCCAGCTCAAGGAGTGGGAGAGCAAGATACTATCTGCTGACGAAAAAATGATTGCTCTGGAGCACCGGATTTTCACGGAAATATCATCTTATGTTGCCTCTTTTTCCCGGGAATTACAGGAGACTGCATCATGCCTGGGAACACTCGATGTGCTTGCTTGTCTTGCTGAGGTAGCAGCCAACAATAACTATGTCCGGCCGAGCATCACAAACGATTGCAAAGTACTTGTTCGTGAGGGAAGGCATCCGGTAGTTGAGGATTCTGTTGAAGGAGGTTTTGTACCCAATGATATTGAGATGGATTGCTCTGACAGCCAGTTCCTCCTGATAACAGGCCCCAACATGGCAGGAAAGTCTACCTACATGCGACAGGTTGCCCTGATAGTAATTATGGCACAGGCGGGTTCCTTTGTACCTGCATCCCACGCTTCCGTCGGGATTGTTGACAGGGTTTTCACAAGGGTTGGAGCCTTCGACGATCTTGCAAGCGGGCAGAGTACCTTCATGGTGGAAATGGTAGAGCTTGCCAATATCCTGAACAATGCAACCTCAAGAAGTCTTGTCCTGCTGGATGAAATCGGTAGGGGTACAAGCACCTATGATGGCTACAGTATTGCCAAGGCAGTCGTGGAGTATATTCATAACAAGGGACGTGTTGGAGTAAGATCGCTTTTTGCAACCCACTACCACCAGCTTACGGATATAGCATCCCAGCTCAAAAGGGTGAAAAATTACCATATTGCTGTTAAAGAGGAAGGCGATGAATTGGTTTTCCTGCGCAAGATTGTTCCCGGTGCTACGGATAAGAGCTATGGTATCCATGTTGCCAGGCTTGCAGGAGTTCCTCGCAAGGTTACACAGCGCTCCCTTGAAATTCTTAACGATATTGAAAATGAGAGTATAATCAGCAAGGAAAACACCGCTGAGAAAAGGCGCAGCTCAACCGCTAAATATACACAGGTTTTGCTCTTTGATCCCTATGCCGGTCAGGAACCTGACTACAGCATGGAAATACTTGATGAAATACGGGATATTGATCTCAATAACATGACCCCGATTGAATCTTTTACAAAGCTTCATGAAATCCAGAAGAAGATAAAGGAGAACGAGCTCAATGGATGACAATCGTCGCATACATATACTGGACGAAGCAACCATCAATAAAATAGCCGCAGGAGAGGTAATAGAGCGCCCGGCATCGATCGTCAAGGAGCTTATCGAAAATTCAATTGACGCTTCTGCTACCGATGTTCGAGTGGAAGTGAGGGGGTCTGGTTCGAAACTAACGTCCGTACTTGACAACGGTGAAGGCATGAGCCGTGAAGATGCCGAAATTGCATTCAACAAACACGCAACAAGCAAAATAAGGAACATTGAGGATATTGAAGAAGTCCAGACCATGGGTTTCAGGGGCGAGGCTCTCTCATCAATTGCCGCTGTTGCCCACGTTGAACTTGTGAGCAGGAAACACGATGCCCTTTCAGGTGTGAAGGTTCAGGTAACCGGGGGGATTGTTGAGGATGTTAGTGAAATTGGTTCTTCCCCCGGAACAAAAATTGTGGTAAAAGATCTTTTCTATAACACACCTGCAAGACGCAAGTATCTCAAAAGTGCAAGAACTGAGCTTTCCCATATTACCGATACTGTCATGCGTCTGGCACTTGCCAATCCAAATGTATCGTTTACTTTGGTGAGTGAGGGTAGGGTCATACTCCGTGCGCCGGCAGGTGATATATTTGACAGGATAATACAGTTACTTGGAAGTGATATTGCAAAAACAATGCTTCCGGTGAAGTATGAAGGAGAACTTGTCAAAGTTTCGGGTTTCATTTCAAAACCTGAGATTAGCAGAACCGGAAAGGATATGCAGTACTTTTTCGTGAACGGACGCAGCATTGCTTCGGCAGCTATGAGCAATGCTGTGCTTATGGGATATTATTCACTTCTTCCTAAAGGACGACAGCCACTTGCTGTTCTCAATGTGAGTGTAAATCTCAAGGAAGTGGATGTCAATGTGCATCCTGCAAAACGCCATGTTCGTTTTAGTCGTGAATCCGATGTGATGGATGAACTTACCCGGGCCGTGGAAGATGCCCTTGCAAATCAGGAACTGATTCCCGAAGTGAAACTCAAAAGTTCTAAAAAAGCACAATTCCAGATGCCTTTGAACCCTGAGAAACCGATGATAGAAGCTGAAAGTCCTGCTGTACCGGTTGTGAAAGAAAGCAAAGCTGCTTACAGGGCATCGGCAAAAGATACCGAAAAGCGCATCAGGAGATCAGAAAGAACGTTTTTGGACGAAGCTCCTGAAAGTATCCGTATTGCTTTGAAGGACATGAAAATCATAGGGCAGGTACATGATCTTTACATAATTGTGGAGTCCGAAGACGGGCTTATGCTGATTGATCAGCATGCTGCACATGAAAGGATAATGTATGAGCAGATACGCAGGAAGGCGTCAAGTGGCTGGCAGGAACTTCTGGAGCCTTTGACAATTGATTTGACTCCTCGCGAAAAGGCGATAATGCAGGAGTATATACCTTACTTTGAAGAGATGGGTTTTGCCCTTTCGGAATTCGGCCCTAATACTTACATCATAACTGCAGTACCACATGTTTTTGGGAAAGTTCAGGATCCGTCGGGAATCCGGGACATGGTTTCTGAAATTCTTTCAACAGGCCGGATCAAGGATAAGAATAACATTTATGATCACATGTACAAGACGATGGCCTGCAGGGCTGCGATTAAGGCCGGAGCTCCATGCACGATTGAGCAGATGACCAATCTGCTGGAGCAACTCGAAAAGGCTGAAAACCCATTTACATGTCCCCACGGACGGCCGACAATTATCAGCCTTACCATGGATGAACTTGCCAAACTCTTCAAGAGAACAGGTTGATTGCAAATAAAAAGTCGGTACTTTTATAACTTTAGAGCTGTGATTTGATGACAATGATCGACCCCGTGAACAAATCAAAAATCCCCGAAGAATGGATGGCCAAATCCAGTTTACCAAGAGATGAGCTGGAAGAAGGCATCAAAAATGGTATGCTTGTTTTATTGAGTGATGGTTCTGTACTAAAACGTGGATATACGACAGGAACAACAGCTGCTGCAGCAGCCAAGGCTGCCGTTCTTTCTCTCGGGAAAGAAGTTTCCGATTTTTCTGTACCTACTCCCTCAGGTGTACGTGCAAATTTCACTGTGATTGAGGCAAAGGATGGCTATGCAAAGGTTGCCAAGATACAGAACGATCATGAAACAGATATAACAAGGGGCCTTGAATTTGTAGGTCAGGCAAAACCTTCTGATACTATTTTGATAACTGCCGGTGAAGGTGTGGGAATTGTCACAAGAGGTGGCTTGCAGGTGAAGAAAGGTTTCCCTGCAATTAATCCTAAACCTCTGGCACAGATCAGGGCTGCCGTTGAGGAAGCCGTCGAGGAACTTGGTCTTTCCGGAGCAGAAGTGGAAATATCCCTCCCTAAAGGTAAAGAAATCGGAAAACAAACATTAAATTCCACAATTGGTGTTGAGGGTGGCATTTCAATTCTCGGAACTACCGGTTTTGTGGAGCCATGGAACGATCATCTTGGAGAGATGAAAAGTGAGCTAATAAGCTCCTCTCCAAAAGTTGTACTTACAACGGGGCGTATCGGCATTCGCTATTCCACAATGCTGTTCCCTGATTACACTGTTGTACTTGCAGGTAGTCGGATTTCTGAAGGCCTGGAAGCTGTAACCGGTGAAGCAGTAATATGCGGATTGCCGGGACTTGTTCTTAAATGGGGAGATCCTGAAATCCTCAAAGACACGGGCTTTGCTACTGTTTCTGAAATGGTTGAAACCGAACCAGACGGAGAACATCTCAAGGCTGCATTCAGGAAAACCGTTGAAAAAGCAAACGGTGCACGTGTTGTTGTCGTTGATAGAGATGGAACAGTCCTGATGGATAGTGAGGACTTCGAATGATCATTGTGGGTGTAGGCGTAGGCCCGAACATGCTTACCGAGGAAGCTATTGAAGCCATAAGCAACGCTTCCGAGGTTTATGGTTCTCCAAGGTCACTTGAGCTTGCATCCAAGTACATCAATGGGGAAGGGCAGAAAATAAAGGACTACAAAAACCTACACCTTCTCCCAAAGGACGCTGTTGTACTTTCCACAGGTGACCCGATGTTTTCGGGATTGGGAAAGTTTGCCGGTGAAGGCGACAAAATAATTCCGGGTATTTCTTCAATTCAGGTTGCATGTGCAAAAACGGGCGCTAATATGGCAGGACTTGCAATCATAACGGCCCATGGAAGGGACCCTGCCCCTGCAAAGAAAGAGTTTCTTGAGCAAATCAATCTGGGAAAAAACATTTTCCTTCTTCCTGCCGACACATTCGGATCAACCGAAGTTGCTGAAATCCTGAAAGACAAGGGAATTGAAGCCAGCATTTACGTGTGCGAGAATTTCGGATATCCCGAAGAGCGTATTGCCCAGGGAACTGTAAATGTTCCACCGGTAGCGAAAACCTCTCTTCATTGTGTTGTAGTTGTTTTTTAAAAACTACAAATATTGTTTTCTTTTCTTCTGATTTTTTCAGATATTCACTATCAACAAAGCATTTCAAGAAAAAAACTAAACTTTAGTTGATTAAAGGACAACCTATATATACAATAATTTCATATTTGCAATCCAACCAGTCTTTATTTCAATAAAGTAAAATTGTTATTATAGAGGAATGCTTGTATGCATATATTTGAAGGTTTTTTACCCGGCCCGTGGTGGCAGATCTGGTTTGCAATCTCCATCCCGGTAATATTCTTTGGTATGTACAGAATGAACAAACTCATCAGTGAAAGACGCGAACTTCTGCCTCTTCTGGCGGTTGCAGGTGCATTTATCTTTGTATTATCTTCACTGAAACTCCCATCAGTTACCGGTAGTTCTTCCCATCCAACAGGAACAGGAATGGCTGCAATTCTTTTCGGTCCGGCAATAACTGCCGTACTCGGTACAATTGTATTGCTCTACCAGTCTCTCTTCCTTGCACATGGTGGATTTACAACTCTTGGTGCCAATGTGGCTTCAATGGGTATCATCGGTCCTGTGGTTGCTTACGTGATTTACAAGGCAGGAATGAAAGCCAATATGAACTTCTATGTCGTAGTTTTCCTTGCAACTGCCTTTGCTGACTGGGCAACGTATGTGGTAACATCGATACAGCTTGCTTTAGCCTTCCCGGCGGAGGTCGGGGGATCGATGGCCTCGTTCCAGGCATTTGCAGCGATTTTCGCCACCACACAGGTGCCTCTGGCAATTATGGAAGGAGCGCTCACCGCACTTGTATTCAAGTACATCGTTCAGGTCAAGAGTGATGCACTTGTGGAACTAAAAGTGATAACAGCTGAGACGGTTGAGAAACTAAGAGGTGTAGTAGCATGAAAGGTGAACTGATCTTTGGAGCTCTAGCCCTTCTTTTTATTGCTTCTTTCTTCTATGGAATGGCATTAAACCCCGGATCCGAATTCGGTGGTGCAGATGGTGCAGCCGAGGATGTTATTGCAGAAGTAAACCCTGATTATGAGCCCTGGATTGGCAACCTCGGTTTCGAGCCACCAGGCGGTGAAACTGAAAGCTTGCTCTTTGCTCTTCAGGCAGCAATCGGTGCTGTAGTAATCGGTTATTTCTTCGGTTACTACAGGGGAAAAGGTCAGTCTCAACAATGACCTTTTCATTTTTCTATTTTTTTCCTTTTTTAACGTTACATATTAATAGGGTGCTTCCAAAGAAGCACAAAAAACATCTCAAGCTGATATCATGACAAAAATGCTGGATGATTATGCTCTCATGAGTCCTTTGCGCCATACAAATAATTGGCTTAAGATAGGACTGGTATTTTTCGGAATTCTCATGGGCGTATCATCAACTTCACCTGTAGTTCCTTTTTTGATAGCTTTATGCATGGGAGTTGCAACGGTCTTAATCGCTAAGATGCCTTTGAAAGATTACTTGAAAATGCTGTCAGCTCCGGCTTCTTTTGTAATTCTCAGCGTAATTATCATCGCCTTTTTCTTTGGAGGAGGACGGGAACTCTTTGGTTTTGATATATTCAGCTACAGAGTGGGAATCAATATAGAAGGGCTTGAAATGGCCTTTCTTGTTTTCTCCAGAACACTTGGTGGAATGACATGTTTGTTCTTCCTCGCATTGACAACACCTATGGTTGAGCTCTTCGCAGTGCTCAAAAAATCAAGACTTCCGGATTCGTTTATCGAAGTTTCCATGATGATGTACCGTTACATCTTTGTTTTCCTGGAAGTTGCATTGAGCATCAAATATGCCCAGACTGTTCGCCTTGGCTACAAGGATCTGAGAACTTCACTTAATTCCCTTGCCATGCTCGCATCGACCCTTTTTTTGAGATCATGGGAGCAGGGTGAGAAAATATTTGTTTCAATGAATGCAAGATGCTACGACGGAAAAATGGCCTTCTATGAAGAGACAAGGCCTTTAAAGGCCTCGGAAGCTCTTTTGACGCTTTGCTATGTATCCGTAATTGTGGCTGTGTGGTATATTTCCAATGGGGTAGGAGGACGGTGGTAAATAAATGACAATACTCGAAACACAGGGTCTTAAATTCTCATATCCTGATGGAACAAAGGCGATTAAGGGCCTTGACATCAAACTGATGAAAGGAAAAAAGATAGCTTTTGTCGGGCAAAACGGTTCAGGTAAATCAACCCTTTTCCTTCTTCTCAACGGCACCCTGAAACCTACAGAGGGCAATATTCTCTTTGATGGAAAAGAGGTTCAATACGATTCCAAATCCCTTAAGGAAATACGCCAGAAAGTGGGCATAATTTTCCAGAATTCAGATGATCAGATTTTTGCTCCCACGGTTTACCAGGATATTGCTTTTGGTCCTTCCAATCTCGGTCACAGCAATAAAATTGTCGAGGCAAAAGTCAATGAAATGCTGGGCTACTTCGGTATTGAGGAACTCAAAGACAGGCCTCCTCACCATTTGAGTGGAGGACAGAAGAAAAGGGTTGCAATTGCCGGTGTTGTGGCAATGGAACCAGAAGTTGTCATTCTGGATGAACCTCTCGCAAATCTGGACCCGGTTGGTGCTGATGAATTAATGGATATTCTAAATGAACTCAACCATATGGGAACAACCCTTATCATTTCGACTCATGATGTCGATCTTGCCTACAAGTGGGCAGATTATGTTTTCTTCCTTGTGAAAGGTGAGATTATAGGGGAAGGTAAACCCTCGGAGGTTTTCAGGGATCATGAATTACTCCGGAAATCTCATTTGCGCCTTCCGGTCACTTTCGATATTTATCGTGAGATAGAAAGGCGGAATCTTGCACATTCACAGCGGAATCCCCGGACAGTACCTGATATTGTAAACGCACTCAAACCACCTGATTTGATGTGGGTGGATGTTCCCCCGGAGACACAGGAAGGGGATGAACTTAACCTTGGAATCCTTTACGGTGACTATGCCCTTGAATCTCCTTACGAAGCTGTAAATGGAAAGGTCTTACACATTCATCCCGAAGGAAAGGCAATCGTTGAACTCACAAGACATGGGTTCAAGGCTGGCGGGATTACAATTTACGATATGGATGGATTTGATTCCAAAGCCTTTGACGAATTTATACAGAACGACGGAATTGACGTAATCGGAGCCATGGGTAAGCGCAGCAAAACCCTTGCAGAACAGAATTCTATTGCCGTGGATATTTCTTCGGGTGTCATTGACAGGGCTATTCTCATGGCATTGTGCGGCAAAAGATGTATGATACTGACAAACGGCGGGATGATTCCCCACTCGTTGAATCGTATCAATGAGTATGTAGACAGAAGTGGAATTGCAATCAGCGTATCTGTTGCAAATCCACAATGATCTTTTTTCCGAATTTATTCTTTTTACCGGCTTCTCGTTTTTGCCAGCAGTCTCAGCATTTCAATGTAAAGCCAGACGATGGTTACCAGTAAACCAAATGCTGCGTACCATTCCATGAATTTGGGTGCACCTCTTTCTACACCTCTTTCAATGAAGTCAAAATCCAGTACCAGGTTGAGGGCTGCAATTATTATCACGATAACAGAAAACCCAATGCCAATCAACGAACCTTCGTGGATGAAGCTGATTGAGTTCCCGAAAAATCCCATCACAATATCCACCAGGTATATGAGGAAAATACCTCCTGTTGCAGCCACTACACCAAGTTTGAAATTTTCCGTGACTTTAATGAATCCGCTCTTGTAAACCAGCAGCAGGGCAACAAATACTCCAACTGTTCCGGTAATGGCATCCACTACAATTCCCGGATAAGTGATCTCAAAGAATGCCGAAATAATTCCCAGGGCACAACCTTCAAGGATCGCATATGCTGGAGCGAGGTAAGGTGCAAGTTCTTTTTTCAGAACAAGAATGACTGCAACTATAAGAGCGCCGAAAATCGTTGCGTATAGCCAGATTGGAATTAAAGGAAGGGCGTTTTGACCTTCCGGGAATACCAGATCCCATGTAAAGGCTCCGGCCATGAAGACAATAAAGATTAGAATTAGAGATTTATTCACTGTTCCCGACAAAGTCATTTTCTCAGTAGCTGTAGTGTATCCCTGAAAGACTTTATCGCTCAAAGCAGGATTAGCTGTTCTCATAACTTATCTCCAGAATTATACAATAGATTGTGTAAGAATTACCCGATACTCCATGGTTTTATGAGGTCATATATTTTTTTGCCATGTACTTTTGTATTAATCAAATGCTTCTTGTACAATAAAAGCAGATATTTTAGGGGGAATCTTTATGTGCCCGGCGCAGAGTGATGAAATCTTTAAGGATCCAGATAATCCATCAGCAAAATTCCGAGTTGCATGTTCACAGGTATCTGTACGGGATGTCATGACCAGAGACCCCGTCTCAATCCACGAAGGGGAATCTGTGGAGAATATATTTGAGTTATTCAATAATTATCATTTTCACACGTACCCAGTTGTTGATGATAAGGGGTCCTTTATCGGCGTTGTGGATCAAAATCTCATTTTGCAGCTCCTGCTTGTCAACAGGACTCCAAGACTTGATCATACCCATCTCATGGCGGTAAAATCATCCAGCGATGATGCGAGAGGCATAATGGTGTCCCACCCGGTTACAGTCCCGTCCGATACATCCCTGTGTGATGCTGCGGATTTGATGATAAAACACAAAATGGATCGCTTTTGTGTGGTTGATGATGGCAATCTTGTTGGTATCATTTGCAAGGCAGATGTTATCAAGAAGGTTTACGAACTCAGAGGTCTTTGAGGATGGAATTTCTTCTTCATATACTTCTAATTCTTCTGGTAGCCAAATTACTGGGTGAGTGTTTTGAACGTATAGGAATGCCTTCCATTCTTGGTGAAGTGCTGGCCGGTATTCTATTGGGCTTTGCTCTTCTTTCAGAGACGGAAATCCTGACTTCTTTAGCTGAATTAGGGGCAATTTTCCTTCTTTTTACAGCCGGGTATAAGGAAGTACATTTGCAGGATCTGAGAGCTTCATCAGGAAGTGCTTTCATTGCAACCCTTTTCCAGATTGGTACGGCCTTTATCTTTGGATTTGGACTAGGTGTATACTTTGGGTTTGGATTTGTAGAAAGCATGTTTCTGGCTGTTGCTTTTAGTCCCACAAGCATTGGGGTCATTGTAAAAACCCTGATTGACATGGATTACCTTTCAAGCCGGCCGGGTTCAATGATGCTGACTTCTGCCATATTCGATGACATCATCGGGATTTTCCTGCTTTCAGTTGTTGTAACCATGGCACAGTACAATCAGTTCCCTTCCGGAATCCAGCTTTTAGTACTTACAGCAAAATTGGTCTTCTTTGTTTTGATAATGGGTATTCTCGGACGTTACGTATTCCCTGCTATTTTTGATTATGTTCACAGGATGCATGTCAAAGAATCAGTGTTTGGGACGGTTGTAATGGTTGCCCTTTTTTCAGCATACCTCGCGGAATTGTTCCAGCTTCATGCAGTAATCGGTGCCTTTATCGGAGGAGTATTGATTTCTAATATCCCGATTGCAAAGATAGAGGATGTGCAAAGCAAGGTTTCAGGTGTTGCTTATGGAATCTTTGTTCCTATTTTCTTTGCTTTTATTGGTCTTTCCGTAAACTTTTCAGTACTTGGTGGAGTGGGACTCTTTGCCTTCCTTGTCGTAGTTCTCGCATTGCTTGGTAAATTGATTGGTGGGTTTGCCGGAGCAAAAGTAATCGGTTTTGGAAATCACGAAAGCCTGATTTTTGGGGCCGGGATGATGCCAAGGGCCGGTGTTGAACTTGTGGTCATTTCCATCGGGAAAAATCTTGGACTGATAACCGATGAGGTTTTTTCTGCAGTCGTGGTCATGGTTGCGGTATCAATATTCATATCACCAATCTTGCTGAAAACTCTTATAAGAAAAAAACAGGGGCAAGATTATGTTTCTTAAAGGTTAAATCATCAGGCTTTTGAAAGGTGGAACCAGAATTCACTGCCCTTCCCTTCCGGATTGTCACGAACTCCCACATCTCCTCCGTGGAGCTCAACGATTCGCTTCACAATTGCCAGTCCAAGCCCTATGCCTTTCACACTTCCCTTGTTAATCCGTTCAAAACGATGGAAAACATTCTCCTTTTCAGAATCCGGTATTCCTTCACCTGAATCCGTAATCCTGACTTCCCAATTGTTTTCGCTGCTTACAATTGAAGTTTTTATCGTGGAACCTTCGGGACTATACTTGATAGCATTGGATATCAGGTTAGCGAATACTTCCTCAATGATGGGGTTTACAAGGGATGTGCAATTTTCCGGAAGCTCGCCTTCTACATGCATATTTTTACTTGCAAGTTGCTCCTTGAAATTATCCACAGTCTTTTTCAGGAACATGCAGAGGTCGGCTTCCTGAAGTTCGAGGTCTTTGGAGGAACGTAGTTTTGAAAGTTTTGAGGCGTTATCAATTATTTCAATTATTTTCTTGGACTGTTCCTCAATACGCAACTCTTCTTCCTTTTTCTTTGAATCTGTTTCTGTTCGTGCAAGCAAATGTGAGTAACCCTTGATGACGCCTGCAGGATTCAACAAGTCGTGGTGTAAGATATCCAGGAAAATATCTTTTAGCTGGTTTGATTCTTCGAGTTCTGTTGTCCTTTCATAGACCATTTTTTCCAGATCACGTTGATATTGGAGTAAATCTTCCTCGGTTTGCTTCAGCTCTGTAATATCAAGAATGGAAGTAACTATTCCAACGATGTTTTTTTCCTGATCGACCACCGGATTGGCACGAATATTCCAGTATTTACCCTCTGAGGTCTTGATTTCCAGATGTTGCTTTTTTCCTGTTTCTAAAGCTATTTTTGCAGGACAGTCGTCGGGAATGTTTGTTTTTTTATGTAGCACTTCACAGCATTGCTTTCCTATAATTTCACTTGAAAATATTTCCTTGGCATGTGGGTTTGCCCATTTAATTGTTAAGTTTCTGTCAAGGTAAAGTACAGTTTCACTAAGTGAGTCAAGAATTGTCAACTTTTGCTGTCTTTCCTGGAATAGCTCTGCTTCGGATAGTTTTCTCTGACTGATGTCACGGGCAATGGACAGAATTCCAGTTTTACCTTCATATTCGATGACCCTGCTGCTGAGTTCTACAGGAAACTTTTTTCCTGTTTTTGTTCTCTGAACAATTTCAAAGAGAGCAGTTCCTTTTATCAACACCATCTCAATCTTGAGACCTATCATTTTTGCATATTCGAGGGCATCGATATCTTTTTTGTTCATTTGTAAAAATTCGTCCCTTGAATATCCATATCTGTTGCATGCTATGTCATTAACTTCAAGGAAATTTCCTTCCAGATCGTGAATGAATACTGCATCGCTGAGGCTATTAAAAAGATGCTGGAACTTATTCTCCTTATCCTTGATTTGCTTCTCAAGAACGTGTTTTTGTGTGAGAAGTTCCTTGTCACATTGCTTTCTCATCAAAAGTTCCCGGGTTCTTTCATTAAGAGACTTTATGTCAATGGTTCCTGATTTTACATGCATTACGGGAAACCCGGCGTCTTCTAATTCTGAGCAAATAGCACTCTGGTTCTTTTTAGAATCATCTACAACTAACATTATACCATCAGGATTGCTATCAAGAACCAGCTTAGATTCTTCGTAAGAGTATGTTGTCTCAATGATGGTATCAGTCAATTGCAAACAATGCTTCATCTGGTTAGCTGCGAATTCATCGCCAGCTACAATTAATAATTTCTTTATAGGCTGCGTTTTTATACCCCGTTTACCCCAACTCAGATTGCCACGACATGGGCTTTCAATATCTGATAGATCAGCGTTTTTCCTTAATACGATATAAAGGTTAAGCTATAATATTAAGGACAAATAATATTAATTCAGTTGGCACAAGTTAAAAGCAATCGTTCGCCTCTGCAAGGGCATCTCAAGCAAGGCTTAAAATGGTTAGTTTTCATAATAGGATGTGGCGGTAGTCGATGGCGGGGGTCAAAAAAGACTTTAATGAATATTTTGATGAGTACTCCAGTTCAACTGACGGTATTTCTGCCAGAGAAGCAAAAAAAAGACTTTCCGTTTACGGGCTTAATGAACTCGAAGAGAAACAAAAAATCACTCCCATTAAGGTTTTTTACCGCCAATTGGGCAATTTTATCATCTGGGTGCTGGCGGCTGCGGCTTTGATCTCCTATTACATAGATGAAGTCATCAATTTCTGGGTAATTAATTCAATTATCGTTTTTGTCCTGATCCTTGGATTCGTGCAGGAATATCGCGCGGAAAAAGCAATGGAATCCCTTCGAAACATCATGATGCCGACAACGCGTGTTGTCAGGGACGGGATTTTGACGGACGTGCAGACAAGAGAAGTTGTACCGGGTGACGTCCTTGATCTGGAAAACGGGGACAATATACCAGCTGATTCATGTATTTTTGAGCTTAACGGATTCAGGGTTGACGAATCTTCTCTTACAGGTGAAAGTGTTCCAGTTGAAAAAGATGTTAATGATCTTATTTTTGCCGGAACCCAGGCAGTGGGGGGAAAATGTAAGGCTGTTGTTATTTCAACTGGTATGAACACCGAGCTTGGAAAAATAGCGGGCTTGATACAGGAATCCGAGGAAGAGACACCATTACAGAAAAGCATTTCAAATCTTGCAAAGGTACTTGCAGCAATAGCCCTCTCAGCATCAACTTTTTCTTTTCTTCTGGGCGTGACAATCGGAGCACCCATCGGGGAAATGCTTGTTATAGCCCTTGCTCTGGCAGTTGCTTCTGTACCATCAGGTTTGCCCCTTATTATTACTATTACTCTTGCACATGGAATGCGCAAGATGGCGGAAAATAATGCCATAATAAGGAAAATGCTTGCAGTTGAATCGTTAGGGTCCACAAGTGTTATTTGCACTGATAAAACCGGAACCCTGACACAAAACGAAATGACTGTAGAGTGCCTCTTTGTTGATGGACAGATAGTTGAAGTTACGGGTTCGGGTTATGTGCCTGAAGGAACTTTTTTGGTAGATGGAAATGCTGCAGATTTGGAAAATTATCCAGATATACGGTTTCTGCTACAGATATCTGCATTGTGCAATAATTCGGGTCTGGTGGAAAGTAACGGTGCCTGGCAATCAGCCGGTGATCCTACGGAAGTTGCACTATTGACCGCTGCATTAAAGGCTGGTTTCTCAAAGGAAAAACTGGATCTGGATTTCGAAAGAATCGATGAGATAGTATTCACCTCAGAAAGAAAAATGATGACCACCATTCATCGTTCTAAAGGTTCTAAAATCGCATATACCAAGGGTGCATGTTCCATCGTTCTGGACAAATGCTCCCAAATTTTGGAAAACGGTGAATTAAGAACAATTAATTCAACTGACAAAAACAGGATTCTTTCTGAAAATGATCGCATGGCAAATGATGCGTATCGTGTGTTGGCGGTTGCTTTCAGGGATATTCATGGAAACAAAACAGGAGAAGAGATTGAAACCGATCTTGTTTTTGTGGGTCTTATGGCAATGATAGATCCGGTCCGTGCAGAAGTTCCAAAAGCCGTCTCGTTATGCAGGGAAGCAGGAATTAAAGTAATAATGATCACTGGAGACAATGGGAAAACTGCCAAAGCTATTGCATCAAGAGTTGGAATCAAAACAGATTATTCCCACGATCCAGCATTGTTAGAAGAGGGGATTGAAAAGATTGTTAGTGACGGAGTCATTACCGGTGAAGAACTGGAATATCTTGATGATTCTGAATTCCAGCAGGTTGTGGAGCATATTTCCGTCTATGCAAGGGTGATGCCAAAACAGAAACTGAGAATTGTAAAAGCTCTTAAAAACAAAGGGCATGTTGTAGCGATGACAGGTGATGGTGTTAATGATGCACCTGCCCTTAAAACCGCTGACATTGGGGTTTCAATGGGGAAAAAAGGAACGGATGTAGCCCGGGAATCCAGTGTTATGGTGCTTCAGGATGATGATTTCAGTACAATTGTTGAGGCAGTGAAACAGGGAAGAGCTATTTATGAGAACATTGAAAAATTTACTTCATATCTCGTATCCCGCAATTTCACAGAATTAATCCTGATCCTGTTGGGAATCTCCATCCTGGGATTCGATCTCGTTCCTCTCCTTGCTTTGCAAATTCTTTTCATCAACATGTTTGATGAAATAATGCCAGCAATAGCTTTAGGTCTCGATCCTGCAAAAGAAGATGTTATGAGACGTAAGCCGCGTCCCATAGGTGAAAAAATACTTGGTGGCAGCAGGCTTGCATTCGTAGTTATTGTGGCGATGTTTATGGGTTTATCGTGTTTTGGAGTGTATCTTCACGCAGATCCTTTCAATAATCTTATATATGCAAGGACAGTGACGTTTGCAGCAATTGTGAGCATGATCCTTTTTGTTCCCTTTGCATTCAGGTCTCTCAAAAATCCAATACTTAATACGGGTCTTAGAGACAATCCGTTGATGATTGTAGGAGTGGTAAGCGCTTTCTTGTTGACAATGGGGGTTATGTACATACCCTTCTTCGCATCAATTTTCGAATTGGTTCCCCTGGGTTTAGCTGGCTGGATTGTGCCGGTTTCAGTAGCCTTTGGGGTTCTTGTCGGGATAGAGGCTCTAAAAGTGATTATATTCAAAAAGGGTTACAGCATTAGCTAACGGAAGAATTATATTGTCAACAATCATATATATTTAATGAGGAGGTTTGAATGAACTACAGGTGTTCCGTATGCGAAGGGAGAATGAATCGCTGGATGTATCCCCCGATTAAACGTTATGATAAATTTGGCCGCAGTCTGGCTATTTATAAATGTGTAGAATGCGGCAACGAAGAAACCCATCCAGATATATAATCATTTTTTATGATTTTTAGAAGCTAGTGTAAACTTCTTCGTGTGGATGAATTACGAAACCTTCCTTTTCAATATCGTAAGGGTGTACTTTCTTACTGTGATCAGATCCTCTCATTTTGTAGATTTCTACACTCCGGGAGCGGACATTGTCACGTCTGTCGTAGTAAAGTGCGAAAGTACCATCAGTGACGAAATTCTCAACCCCGAATCTGGAGGGCTTTGATTCATCAATTATCTCACAGGTCATCATAGATGTTAACCCGATAATTTCCAGAGTGGTGCTAAGCTTGAGGAGCTCCACTCTTATCCTTGCAGGATCATGAAGGTAAAAGCTGATTGATGTTGTAGAATCCACTAATGCCCTTTTTGCATCAATTTCTTCCTGAGTTGCAATAATCTGGTCCATCATGGAGCGAGTATCAAAAGGTCTTACATCCACATATTTCTCCTGGGATGGAATTCCTATTTTTGTGGAACATGCATCAATAATGGCTAGTTTACCTTCATCTTCAAGGGCTTGAAGATCCCAGCCAAAGTTGAGCATGTTTTCCCTGATCTGCTCGGGACGTTCCTCTGTTGCAACAATAATTCCGTTTTCACCGTGATTTACAATACCGTTATAAATGAACTGGATAGAAAAGATGGTTTTTCCGGCACCGGATGTGCCTGAAACGAGGTATGTCCTATCCCGGATGAGGCCCCCTCCGCAAAGCTCGTCAAAACCAGGAATACCGGTTTTTACCCTGTTTGCGGCATCTTCCATTGATATTTCCTCTGAACCGTTAAACATTTTATAATCGCACTCCTCGTGATCGTATACAGTCTTATACTGCTTAATATATTGAAAGCATTAAATTTATTTCGTAGTGACCTTATGGAAAGACTTACATATAAATGTATTGAACTAAAAAACAAAATATCAATAGGGGATTAAGTGTTCTTGTTCCAAAGACAAAATGAGTATTAAATTTATTTCTTGAGGGAAATATGAACATCGACAATATGTGAAGATTTCATGGTAAATTAGCGTTGAACTATTTAATCAATGCAGAAAGTCTTCGGCATATGACGTTGCAAATGTCGATATTCACTATCAAAAAGAGCGATTTTTTGGCCATGAGACCACAAAAGATTTAAAAGGCAATTGTCTTATTACACAGTTGCTAACCAATATGACGGGATTAGAGGGTGATGAGTTGACTTTCGTCAATGGACGTATTGTCCTTTGATGAAGGATGATTGGACATCTATTGGTTATGTTCACTCTAATAATCGCTTATTACCTTGACCTACTATAAATTAGAACGGAGGAAAATAATGAAGAAATTACTGACATTCGCAGTAGCCGCTTTAATGGTTTTGGCAAGTGTTGGCGCAGTAAGCGCAACAGATTCTGTCGAAATCCGCGGTGAAGTTGTCGAAATTACTGCAGGTACCATGACCTGGGATGCAACTAATTTTGCCGGCTTCTGGCTTGACCTTGACACTGGTGATGCATCAGAAAACCTGACTGTAATATTTGACACAGATGGTGCAATTGATGGTAACAACCTTACCTACAATGCTACCATGATAACCGGCCAGACTACTGAGTTCGGATTCACAGCAAACACAACTACCACTGCAGATTATGAATTCGCTAAGATTGGATTCATGGCAGAGGAATATTTCGTAGTTGACGATGATGTTGCACAGCTTTCCAAGATTCTCATGGATGATGATGAGAGTTACACCCTGAGAACTGGTGAGACACTGGAACTCGGTGAGGGCTACGCAATCACTCCACAGCAGATTGATGTTGATGGTAACAAGGTATGGCTTGAGCTTACCAAAGATGGTGATTTCCTTGATGACAAGATTATCTCCACCGCTGATGCAACTCAGGCAAACAAGACTTGGTTCTACGAGCAGGATATTCTTGACTCTGAAGATATTGTTACTCTGATGGTACACGTTGATGAAGTGTTCCAGGGTCAGGTTGACAGTCTTTGTGTTGTCGAAGGTATCTTCCAGATTTCTGACGATGGTCTGATTATCGAAACAGACGATGAATACGGAGAGCTCGTTGTCGACTCCCTTACTGGTGGCGTCATTGAAATGTCCACAGACGAAGACAATGACCTTGATGTACCCGATGATGACACTCTCGAAATCATGGACGGAATCTTCTTCAAAGGTTCAGAAGGTCCTGACAGGTTCTATTTGATGCAGTTAATCACTGAGCCAGGTACCCATGAAATCCGCGGTGAAGTTGTCGAAATTACTGCAGGTACCATGACCTGGGATGCAACTAGTTTTGCCGGCTTCTGGCTTGACCTTGACACTGGTGATGCATCAGAAAACCTGACAGCTATATTTGACACAGATGGTGCTATTGATGGTAACAACCTTACCTACAATGCTACCATGATAACCGGCCAGACTACTGAGTTCGGATTCACAGCAAACACAACTACCACTGCAGATTATGAATTCGCTAAGATTGGATTCATGGCAGAGGAATATTTCGTAGTTGACGATGATGTTGCACAGCTTTCCAAGATTCTCATGGATGATGATGAGAGTTACACCCTGAGAACTGGTGAGACACTGGAACTCGGTGAGGGCTACGCAATCACTCCACAGCAGATTGATGTTGATGGTAACAAGGTATGGCTTGAGCTTACCAAAGATGGTGATTTCCTTGATGACAAGATTATCTCCACCGCTGATGCAACTCAGGCAAACAAGACTTGGTTCTACGAGCAGGATATTCTTGACTCTGAAGATATTGTTACTCTGATGGTACACGTTGATGAAGTGTTCCAGGGTCAGGTTGACAGTCTTTGTGTTGTCGAAGGTATCTTCCAGATTTCTGACGATGGTCTGATTATCGAAACAGACGATGAATACGGAGAGCTCGTTGTCGACTCCCTTACTGGTGGCGTCATTGAAATGTCCACAGACGAAGACAATGATATCGATGTACCAGATGACGATACACTCGAAATCATGGACGGAATCTTCTTCAAAGGTTCAGAAGGTCCTGACAGGTTCTACTTGATGCAGGAAGTAACCATCGAAGGCGACGAAGCTGACGAAGAAGACGACGAAGAAGACATGCCTGAAGAAGACATGCCTGAAGAAGACATGCCTGAAGACAACGTAACTGAGGACATGCCTGAAGAAGACATGCCTGAAGAAGACATGCCTGAAGAAGAAGAACCAGTTGACGAGCCAGATGCTGACACACCAGGCTTTGAAGCAGTTCTTGCAATCGGTGGACTTCTCGCAGTTGCATACCTCGTGAGGAGAAACTAAGCGTAACTTAATTAGAAGGGAATAATCCCTTCTAACTCTTTTCTTTTTTGGCTTGCTTTTCTGATTAAATTTAAATACGATTTTGAATACTTCCTTTCTTGAGGCAATTCCATGAAATCAAAAATTATTGCACTATTGTTATCGTTTACACTTGTGATGCTGGCAATATCCGGATGTACTGATCCGAATGCTGGTGAAGATGAAACTGGTGAGATGACCGTTTCGGACATGGTTGTACTTGAAGAAATTCCTGCAGGATTTGAATACCTTGGTGCAAGGGAACTTTCAGCAGACAAAGTCCTTGATGGTTGCTGCAATGAATCTCATTTCGTTGAAGCCCATCAGGGGATTTATGAAAGTGAAGAATTTGATGTGCTGATAACTGTGATTGAAGCTTCTTCAGAAAATGAAGCTGAAAACCTTGTAAACACTTACAAGGCGACTTTTCCACCTATGACAATGGGGAACAGGTTCATTGAACAATCAATAAATAATCACTTTGTAACTCGTATTGTCTGGTATGTAACAGAAAATGGAGCAGATGCGGAACGTTACGCCTACGTGTGGAACAGTGACAATTTTGTTTTCCACATAAGAGGGGCAACTTCAGATCCTTCCACGCTCAAAGAATTTGCAGAAGCTACCGGATACTGACCGAAGCTTCTCCCCATTCTTTTTTTAACCGATATGCTTTAATAGGAAAATGTACTTTCTAGATGCTACCTGCCCGGGTAGCCTAGTTGGTTGGGGCGCCAGACTCATAGGGTAATAACTGAATGGGTGCTCCCATGTCTCCTGAGACATCTGGAGGTCGCGTGTTCGAGTCACGCTCCGGGCATTTTCCTATTCCTTTTTCCATTTAAGGTATTCTTTGCACAATTATGAGCTTTGCCACTTTTTTGGGAAATGGACATATATACAAGTAAAAACATAGGAAAGGTGGCCTTACTGAGCGGTGGTTTCAGATAAAAGTGGGTTGTGCTATGTCCAGGACATCAATTGAAGACAGACGTTTCCAGTTAATAGATGCAGATTATTTCCGGCAGGATTCCGGTCCTGTAATCAGGCTTTTTGGGAGAACAGAAGAAGGGAAGAGTATCTGTTGTCATGTCCCCGGAATTGAACCTTATTTCTACGTTAATACTGAAAATGATCTGGAGCTTTTTTCACATGAATTGCAGGACAGTTTTTCCCAGGTGAAAAGAGTAGAAGTAGTGCAACGATTTGAACCGGTTGGCTACCAGAAAACGATGAAACCAATGCTCAAGGTGTTCACCCATGAGCCGGGAAATGTTCCTGAAATCAGGGATGATATTGCCAATATGAACGGTGTAAAGGCGGTTTATGAAGCGGATATTCTGTTCAGGACAAGATACCTTATCGATAATGATTTTCACGGAATGCGCTGGCTTCAGGGAAAGGGAAAGAAAATTAACTTATCAGGTTATGCATGTGATGAGATTCTGGAACTCTCGGAAGTGGAGGAAACCGACCGCAAGGCACCATCGGATCTAAGGTATTTTGCTTTTGACATCGAATGTCTCCCCGAAGATGGTAATATGCCGACTCCGGACAGATCTCCGGTCATCATGGTAAGCATGTCTTTTAATCCGGTTTTTAAGGGAAAAGAAACAATTGTTCTGATGGCAAAACCTGCGGATGGGATGGACGATGATGTGGAGGCATGTGCTGATGAGCCAACTCTTCTCAAACGTTTTTTTGAAATATTAAGGGAATATGATCCCGACATCGTTACCGGATACAACTGTAATGGATTTGATGTACCCTATATAGTTGACAGAGTGAAGGTTCTGAACAACAGTGGACACAACATCGACTCTGCAGTAGGCAGGGATCGCAGATATCTTTCCTATCGCAAAATCGGGACACAAACCATGGTTTCCATCCCAGGTCGTGTGGTTGTGGACGCATTGCCCATCATAAGACAGCAATTCAGCCTAAAACGCTACACATTGCGTAATGTTTCGCAGGAATTGCTCGGAAGGGAAAAACTGGATGTTTCTGCAGGTGAGATGGAAGAACACTGGAACGACGACGGGGAAAAGTTAAGGAAATTTGTGGATTATGCAAGACGTGATTCAGAGCTGGCACTCGAACTCGTTCTTGAATTGAAGCTTCTTGACAAATATATTGCATTGTCACAGGTTAGTGGTACCATTATACAGGATGTTGTCAGTGGCGGCCAGACCAATATGGTTGAGCAGTTGCTACTCACGGAATTCGGTAAACAGGGAAGGGTGATGTCTTCCAAGCCCGATGACAGGACTTCAGCGGATCGGCGCCGTTTGAATGAAAACCTGAAAGGTGGGGCTGTACTGGAACCCAAAAAAGGTCTCCATGAAAATGTCCTTGTTCTTGATTACAAGTCCCTTTATCCAACTATCATCATGGCGCACAATTTGTGCTATACTACTGTACTTGAGGATGGAGAATACAATGATGGGGATGTAATTTCTTCTCCCACAGGTGCACGCTTTGTAAAACCGAATATTTACAAGGGAATCGTACCTGCAGTTCTGGAAAATCTGCTGGATCAGAGAAGTGAGACTAAAAGGCAGATGAAAAAAGCCACGGATGATAATGAATACCGTGTGCTGGATGCTACCCAGCTTGCTCTGAAGATCTTACTTAACAGTTTTTACGGTTATTCAGGATATGCAAGGGCAAGGCTCTATAGTCTGGAAATGGCAGGTTCAGTTACTGCAATAGGCAGGGAAAATATTTCCAGAACTGAGAAAATCGTATGCGATAAAATAGGGACAGTAATTTTGAGGGATGGACAAGCTTTTCTGAAAGATGAAGTTTCAATCACTCCTACCGACAGACTTGTTGATCTATCCGTAGTTTATGGTGATACAGATAGTGTATTTGTCCATTGTATGTCTTCTGAAGGTAGGGAATTCACCGAAGAGGAATTCAGCCGGGAGGATTCCGAGCTTGTGGGTAAAAAAGTGGCAGCAATAGTGACTGATTCACTCCCTGATCCTATGGAGCTTGAGTTTGAAGCCCTTGCCAGACGTGTGCTCCTTGTTGCCAAGAAACGCTATGCACAATGGCTTTTTGAGCCCGCTCCACAAGGTTGGAAAGATAAAATCAAAGTAAAGGGACTTGAGACTGTCAGGAGGGATTGGTGTGAGCTTACTTCACATATGCTCAATCAGGTCTTGGAATATGTGCTTAAGGAAGGTGACATACAGAAAGCGGTGGAACACGTCCGGAAAACTGTTGACAGGGTTAGGAATGTTGATGTTCAGCATGATGCGGAAATCATGGACGAACTGGTTTTAACGAAAACATTTTCCAAGAGTCCTTCCAGTTACAAGAACAGGCAGCCACATCTTACTGTTGTTGAAAAGCTTGAGCGTCGCACGGGCATACGGCCCACAATTGGAGAAAGAATTCCTTTTGTAATTATTGCAGGAAAAGGTCTCTTTGTGGAGCGGGCTGAAGATCCTGAATACGTTAAAGAAAATAATATCCCACTGGATGTTGATTACTACATCCAGAAGCAGATGCTTCCTCCTGTGGAGCGTATTCTGGGAGTATTCGGAGTGGATATTGCAACCCTTGATCACGATTCAAAACAGAAAGGTCTCTTTGATTTTACAAATACTCCGGAAGCAAGTGACAATTTCATAACTAAAAACCATGAGCGTGAGGATAAATCCCAACCCGATGCATCCAGGAACCAGAGTTCCCTTTTTGACTTCTAATTAAATTCCCTCGATTGCTTCTACGGGATCAAGATTTGATGCTTTCCGTGCAGGATATATGCCTGCAAGAAGATTGATGACAAATGCAAATGATGTAGCGTAAACAAAGTTACGCAAATCAACTTTTAACGGCAAAGTTTCCAGACCAAAATAGAATTCCGATTCCGGCAAAACAATTTCGTATGATCCGATTAGAAGTATGGACAGGTATCCCAGAAGTATTCCTAGGATTAGGCCAACTCCCCCAAGGATAGAAGATTCGATAACAAATATCAAGGTAATACTTCTTTTTGAAGCTCCCATTGCCATTAGCATTCCAATTTCACTTTTCTTTTCCATGACAATGTTGATGAGTGCATTGGCAATACCGAAACCGGCTGTCATGTAAATCAGCAAATAGTATATCCATGTAACAGCAAGTTGTGTGTTGAGAAGCTCAAGCAATTCACTGTTGTTTTCAATCCAGCTTGTTGCTTCAAGACCAATCTCGTTTTCAATATTTTTTGCAACATCATCGGCGATATATGGATCAGACACTCGCACGGAAATTCCACTTACAACACCGTCTGCATCAGCTAGATCCTGAAGTAGGGGTAGTTTCGTATACGCCAGACTTTCATCCAGAGCAGTTCCTGTGTTGATTATACCAATAACCTGCAGAGATGCATCAATATATCCGGGAACAGTAATATCCACTCGATCTCCTGTGGAAGCTCCAAGTTTTGCTGCCAGATTGTCCCCCAGCACTACGCCGGAATTTGTTCTGGATAGCGCAAGAAAGCTCCCTTCGACCATGTCCTCTTCAAGATTCAGGACTTCGTTTTCAGCTTCCGGAATCACTCCATAAATATTCGCCCCGGCTGAATCATCCCTGTATGTAATGGCAACCTGTCCTGAAAGAAAAGGGGATGCTACAACCACTTTGGGAAAATCCTCTATGGTTTTTGTATAGTGATTGTATAAGTGGACAAAATCCTCGTCTTCTTCAGGAGAAATAGTAATGTGGGGAGAATTTTCAACGGTTTTGTCAATAAGATCTGCCTGAAACCCGGACATAAGTGACATCAGGACTACTATTACTGTTATTGCAAGTGCTACTGCAATAACCGAAAAGGCAGCATTTCTCCTTTTAGAGAAAATATGCCGCCTAGCTATCCTGAATTCATACATTAGTTTTCTCTTTTTCAGAGGTGTACGTATCTTGCAGCGTCGCCGAGATCTTCCTCTATTCTGAGCAGTTGGTTGTACTTAGCAGTTCTTTCTCCTCTTGCAGGAGCTCCGGTCTTGATAAGATCGGCGCCAAGCGCAACTGAAATGTCGGCAATGGTGTCGTCTTCGGTCTCTGCCGACCTGTGACTTACTACTACACTGTAACCACTTCGACTTGCAAGGTTTGCAGCATCGAAAGCCTCCGAAAGCGTTCCGATCTGGTTGACTTTCAGGAGAAGGGCATTTGCAGCTTCCATTTCGATTCCCTTTGCAAGACGTGAGACGTTGGTTACGAAAAGGTCATCTCCCACAATAATGGTGTCCCATGCCTCATTTGTGAGGTTAGCAAAATCCTCAAAAGATTCCTCATGGAAAGGATCCTCGATTGAAAGAATAGGATAGGTTTCAATAAGTTCGACATAGAAATCGGTAAGCTCTTCTGGCGTCAGGAGATTCCCGTCGATTGCATAGTTTTCACCATCAAAGAACTCTGATGCAGCAGCGTCAAGTCCGATGGTAATTTCCGACTCTGTGTAACCGGCTTCCTCAATTGCACTAACAAGTGCATCAAGTGCATCAGTTGTCTGATCAATAGGTGGTGCATAGCCGCCTTCATACCCAACATTTGTAGCGGAAGCGCCGTATTTATCTTCAAGAATTTTTCCCAGAGCCTGATATGTTTCGCTTCCCATACGAACCGCATTGGAGTAGGTATCTGCTTCTTTTGGCTGGATCATAAATTCCTGAATTGCAAGTTCATTGCCAGCATGCTTTCCACCATTGAGGACATTCATTGTGGGAACAGGGAGCGTAAATGCATTTGTTCCACCAAGATATCGGTATAAAGGCACATTCAGTGAATCAGCTGCTGCCCTCGCAACGGCCATGGATACTCCGAGAATTGCATTTGCTCCAAATGTCATCTTGTTTTCCGTACCATCAAGAGCTATCATCAAACCATCAATTTCTCGCTGGTTTCTGATGTCCATGCCCATCAGTTCGCTGGCAATGGTGGTATTGACATTATCAACAGCATCAAGAACACCTTTTCCGTTGTAACGATCATCTTCCTTGTCCCTTAATTCAAGGGCTTCGTTACTTCCGGTAGACGCACCGGATGGCACACTTGCTCTCCCAAAACCTGAGTTTGTGTACACATCTACTTCCACAGTCGGATTACCCCGAGAATCCAGGATTTCCCTGGCGTGGATTTTCTCGATCCTGAATCTGCTTTCCTCTCCGATGTAGCTCATGTTATTCACCCTATGGGATATATGAGAATGAATAGGATTTCTCTGTATAATATATTTCCCTTTAGCAAAGGAATCGGAAGCAAATACTATCAAAAGAACAATATAATAATAAATTATATAAAGCACAAAGTATAATGATTGGATTATGGCAAGTGCTTCAACCACCTTTACCTGCGGCAACACGGATGAAATTGCCTCACTTCTTCAGACATTAGGAATCTCGAGGATTGAATCACTTTCTATTGTTAGTTTACTTGACGGTGAACCTCGTACTTCACGGGAGATTGAAAAAGTGGCTGGCCTCCACCAACCTGAAGTGAGTGTAGCAATGCGTCCTTTGAATGAGTAGGGAATAATTGACAGCTGGGATGAGAAGAGTACGCGTGAGCGCGGCCGCCCGGCTAAATTTTATCGTCTTTCTGTCCCACTGAGGAAATACATAGAGTGCCATGAAAATAAACTAACAAATGATTTCCGTGAGAAAAAAAGGACAATAAAAAGACTAAAGGAAATGCAGTAACCTTGTGTCTTTTCTTATTTTCTAAAGCAAATTGGTGAGAATCCGCGCTCTTCATCATGGACACGTTCAGCTTCCAATCCATCAACTTCAAGAACCAGGATTTCAGTAACCATGAACGCTTCGTTCTTCTCTCGTATGCAGCCGGTATTGGTATTTCCGTCTCTTCCAAGAGCAGCATGAAGATGAATTCTTGGTTTCCCATTTTCTTTGAAAATATTTCCCACTCCGATTATTTCATGCGCGTCGCTAAATCGGAACCACATGGGAGTTGGAGGCATCTGGTTTTTCTCGGGCCCAACAACAACATTTCCTTCTGAAAGGGCACCCAGCATGAATATAAAAGCAGAAGTGATGCTTTCCGCATTGGCAAAAGTTTCGATTTCATCAAGTATGTTATCGCCATGATCCATTTTCAATACAAAAACCCGTCCAATATTTCCGCCTTGATAATCCATAATCCACCTCAGGAATCAACAATTTTTCCATCAACAATCCTTATTATACGATCTGTCTTTTTTGCCATATTTTCGTCATGTGTAACCAGAATAAACGTTTGGCCCATTTCCCGATTAAGTTTTCGGAGCAACTCATAGACCATATCGCTTGAATGACTATCCAGATTTCCTGTGGGTTCGTCCCCAATAATAATTCTGGGTCTGTTTGCCAGCGCCCTTGCCACTGCAACTCGCTGGTTCTGGCCACCAGAAAGCTGGTTTGGATAATGGTGGAGACGATCGCTAAGATTTACCTGGCCCAGGAGGGAGATAGCTTCTTTTTCAGCTTCATCTCTCCTTTTGCCTGCAATCAGAATGGGCATCATCACATTCTCAAGAGCAGTAAAATCAGGAAGCAGATGGTGGTACTGAAAAATAAATCCAAGGAGACGATTTCTCGCCTGTGACCTTTGCATTTCAGTCATCTGTGTGACGTCCTGGCCATCTATAACAACGGTTCCGCTGGTGGGGGTGTCCAGAATACCAATCATATGCAGCAACGTGCTTTTCCCGGATCCGGATGGTCCTACAATAGCGAGGAATTCCCCACTGGCAACATTCATGTCGAGGCCATCAAGTGCACGTACTTCTACACCGTCACTGTAGATCTTTGTAAGTCCGCGTATTGTTATTATCTGGTCAGTATCCATGTACTTTCAACTTTTAATAATGAGGTTCAAGTCCATCGATCTGTGAAAATGCACGGTCGAGTTCCTTCTCTTCAGCAACACGCTCTTTTTTAGCTTTTTCTTCCTGGATGGCATCCACAGCTATTGCATAAAGATTCTCAAGCTCTGCCGCGGATTCAAGGGTGAGTACGGCAAGTACACGTGGATGTTCTCCCTTGCGCACAACAATGCCCTTAAAGACATGGCCAACCGCAGAAGAGAGCTTTTCGACTTCCGCTGAAATTTCCTCGATGCTCAAAGAGGTCTTATCTCCCCGAATTATCACCATGGAACGACTGGCTTCGTTGTACACATCGGTATTAAACAGCAATCCTGATGGAGCAATGGCTTTCTGGATAACTGACTTTATGGGCATTTCGTGATCTGCTTCATAGTAACCAATTGTTGCAATGCCTGCCCCACCGCTCATTACGGTCTTGAAGTCACCAAGATCGGTAACCATCATCATTTCACTGTCCAGTGAATCAAGAAGGAACAATAATCTTCTTGCAATCATGGTGTTAATAGCGTCGTAAGCGGATTGTACATCCCCTCCAAGCTGTTTCAGGTACTGATTATCTGCAAGGATTATCCCGTCAACCCCGCTTTCCCTGATGTCACGGAGACAAAAAGCAGCGTTTTGGAGATAAAGGGTTCCTTCTTCACGGAATGGTAATACAACAACAGCATAGATAGGGAAATCATGCTCTTTTTTGAGCTCTTTTACCAATGAAGGGGTGAAAGAAGATCCTGTTCCGCCGGATGCTGATGTTACAACAAATCCAACGTCAAAACTACCTCTTTCATCGACATTGCGCATAATCTGGGCTTTGTTTTCCTCGAAAACTTTTTTCCCAACATTTCGGTTGGCTCCAACACCATGCAAGTGAGGAATATGGATACGATCTTTTGCTTTTGTGTATTTCATCTCTTTGAGATCATTGACAGCTGTGTTAATTGCAAGTGTTTGCACATTACTTTTGTAATTCTGTTTTGAGTAGAATTTTGCGAGTTTGCCGCTGCCACCAAATGCCTCTTTATTGACAGCATCCAGAATACGATTGCCACACTGGCCATTTCCGATGATGAGTATATTAAGCAAACCATTCCTCCAAATTTATTATCAGAAGCGATATTGACGGTGCCTGTATGCAACCCAGGCGCCGATTCCTATTATTACAAGAACAGGTATGACATAAACGTAGATAGGCAATTCGAGAATTGCGTCAAACCTGCCTTTATCAACAGTGATTGTACCGGATGTGAAATCGCCAGTTACTTCTTCATCCTCCAACCCGTTATCATAAAGGTATGAATAGTCTCCGGTAATTGTATAACTTCCGATACTTTCAGCTTTTGCGGTAAATGTAATCTCTTTTTCCTGCTGGACTCCAAAAGATTGTAGGTAGATGGTTGGGACTCCTGATATTACTTCGATTTCGGAATCTCCATCTTCATATTTCAGTCCGTCCGGAAGCAATAATTCGACAGAAACAGCATCTGCAGACCCTTCCCCGATATTCTCAATGTTGATTGTGAATTCAATGTTTTCATTTCTGGGAACAACATTTTGTCCTGCAGTAGCTGAAAATTGTAGTTCCGGGGTTTTCACAGCTTCTCCTTCAACTGTGACTGTTACAACATTAGATGATGCCTGTGGGAAATCCTGCCCGGCTTCATTTGAAAAAGTCGCAGTTGTTGGTTTAATAACATATTCTCCAGCGGCAGTAGCTTTAATCCGATATACGAAGATTTGCTGGGACTGTCCTACATCAAGGGTTAATTCCCCTGTCTGGCTTACAAATGTCTCCTCAATAATAAATTTCTCAGGCGGTATATCTGAAAAGCGTATTTCTGTGGCAGTGTCATCTCCCCGGTTTTCTACAGAAACCGTCACCGTGATTATGTCTCCGACACTAATAGTCTCACTGCTGATAGATTTGGTTATGTCCAGCTCAGGTGTACCGGAGAATTCAGCATCTTCGTGTCCGCCTTCTACAACACCGTCAACATAGACAACATCATCATCATCTATCGTAATTGCAATTTTTGCTTTGTTCAGAACCCCGGACGCTGTATTCAGTAATTTTACTTCCACATCTTCTCCGTCGACTTCAAATGTGAAAGTGTCATTAATATCCAGTCCCTTGTCCAGAACTTCTTCATCTTTTTCATAGACATAAAATGCAGCATATTCGGATGAAGGGAATACATCAGTAACATCAATAACGAAATTGTTGATCTGGTATCCGTCGCCTTCATTAATATAGTCCTCATAAAGAACTGTTTTTGCAGCAGCCATTCCGGTGAATGCTGTGAACAGTATCATCGTAAGAAGAAAAATCGTTGTAATCCGTTTTGGGCTGTACATAGTTCCCTCATCTAATCCTTCAAGGATTCCTTTTCGTTAGCCTATAGCCTAAATACAAGATTGGAATTTAATATAAAGCTTATGACATCACTCTTTTACTTCCAGGCTGATATCTATCCAGCGGGACTTGTGAATCAGGGATCCCATTGAAATAATATCGGCACCGGTATCAGCGAAAATGTTTAGGTTTGCAGGTGATATCCCACCTGATATCTCAATTATTACATGTTCACGTAATCCTTCAGCCTGAAGTGCTGAAATTGTGTCACTGATTTCTGAGGGCTCCATATTGTCAAGCATGATTATGTCAACATTCATTTTTGCAGCAATAAGGGCATCAGAAACAGATTCAACTTCCACTTCTATTTTCTGAGTAAAGCTGGCTCTTTTTTGTGCTTCAAGGATGGCATTTTCAAGCCCCATCATATTTCGGTGATTATCCTTGATCATAATAGAGTCTGAAAGATTGAAGCGGTGGGGGTCCCCTCCTCCTGCTATTACTGCAAGTTTTTCATATCTGCGAAGTCCGGGAGTTGTTTTCCTTGTAGCGGCAATCCTTGTTTTGGATTGTCTTGATACAAGATCCACACATTTGCGTGTGAGGGTTGCAATTCCACTCAAATGCCCAAGGAAGTTTAATGTGAGGCGTTCAGCTCTCAGTATGGATATGGCACTTCCTTCAAGTTCAAAAATGGTGTTTCCTGCAACCAGGAAGTCCCCGTCGTCAAAAAGCTGCTCATATTTAATTCCAAAATAATCCAGTATTTCTTTTGCAACCCCGGTTCCTGCGAGGATGCAGTTTTCCTTTGCAAAAATAACTGCCTTTTGGGTTTTGTCAGGCACAATTGTACAGGAAATGTCATTGTAACCAAGATCTTCTTCAATAAATTCTTCCAGATGCGACGTGAACATCATTTTACCACAGAAATGATTTATGTTTCAAGAGATTTATATGCTTTCAACAGAGAATCAATAAACAGTAGATTAATGCCAGAAATCCAGTAAAAGGCCAAAAAGGAAGTTGCTGATGATAAGGATTGGAGTAGTTGGTTGCGGTGCCATTGGTACCGAGATTTGCAAAGCAGTGGATACCTCAATTCCGGGAATGAAGCTTTATGCGATATATGACAAGCACGAAGATTCAGTAAAACAGGCATTAGCATCCCTTGTTAATTCTCATCCGAGGGTTTTAGATGTGCCGGAAATGGTCCTGGAGGTTGATCTGGTTGTAGAATGCGCATCACAAAAGGCAGTTCCCGAGGTTGTTCCCACAGCCCTGAAGGCAAAGTGCGACGTCCTTGTTGCAAGCATTGGCGCATTTGTGGATTCCGAACTTTTTGATGAAGTCCTGTCTATTGCAAAGGAAAACGGTTGTAATATCTATCTCCCATCAGGCGCTATATGTGGAATAGATGGACTCAGATCGGCGTCAATTGCAGGAATTGATTCAGTGTCAATAACTACCGAAAAAGCACCAAAAGGCCTTGAAGGAGCTCCTTACATTCTTGAAAATGATATTGATCTTGATTCCATCACAGATAAAACACTAATTTTTGAAGGAACGGCAGCAGAAGCTGTTAAGGCTTTCCCGGCAAACGTTAATGTTGCAGCAACGCTCAGTATCGCAGGGATAGGGTTTGAAAAGACACAGGTCAGGGTTATTGCCAATCCGGAGATTACCCGCAATATCCACGAGATAACAGTAAAGGGGGATTTCGGGTCTTTCACCAACCGTATTGAGAATGTACCGTCCCCGATAAATCCGAAGACAAGTTACCTGGCTCCTCTTTCCCTGATAGCCACATTGAAAAAGATATCAAACCCCCTGCAACTGGGAACCTGATTGGGGATATTTTGTTACTTTTCGGAAGGAGTTGACAGAGCAATGTATCCTTACCTACAACTAATGCGCATAGGCAATTGCGGGATGGGAGCATTTGCTTCTGCGATTGCTGTTTTTATTGCTTTTGGAATCCTCACTAATGGAGAAGCTAGCTTGTTTCCAGTTCTGGATTCATTACTTGTGATGGCGACAGTTGTGCTTGTAACAGGTGCAGGCAACACCATAAATGATTATTTTGATATTCATATTGACTCCATAAACCGGCCCAACAGGCCAATTCCTTCGGGAAATGTTTCTGCAAGAAGCGCTCTTAATTTTGCTATCTTGCTTTTTGCAGTCGGAATTTTCCTTGCCCTTTGGATTAACTACGTCTGTGCAGCAATTGCAATTTTCAACTCTTTCCTGCTGATTCTGTATGCAAGAAACCTGAAAGGTATGCCCTTGATAGGCAATTTTTCAGTTGGATATCTCACGGGCTCCACATTCCTTTTCGGAGGAGCGGTCTTTGGTATCCCGGGACTTAGCGCTCTGGCAATTTTGTTCCTTCTGGCTACATTTGCAACCATCTCCCGGGAAATTGTAAAGGACATAGAGGATATGGAGGGCGATCTTCGGGATGGCGCCAGGACACTTCCAATAGTCGCAGGAGAAAAAGCTTCAGTGATGCTGGCTTCATCGCTGGGGGTCATTGGAATTATTGCAAGCCCTTATCCATATATCACCGGTCTTCTCGGGGAAGGTTACCTGTACCTTGTAATTCTTGCAGATGCAGTTTTTGCTTTTGCAATTCTTACGATCCTTCGCGGGAACCCGGCAAAATCGTCAAAACTGTTTAAGTACGCCATGTTCCTGGCGCTATTTGCATTTGTAGCAGGTTCACTGTAAGTTACTTTTTGTTTCCTTATGACTGAGGTATTCTTTGAGCATCATGGGAAATGTATCTGCAGGTACAAAACGTACACCAAGCTGCTCAGCCCATTTCTGGATTCCGTAATCCTTGGCAACTACAGCTGCATCAAGTTCCTTGGCAAGAAGTAATACATCGATGTCGGGAGCACTGTCTAGAATACCATAACGCAATGCAGATCTGTACTTATTTCGGAATTTCCCGACTATGGAGCCAATGACTTCCCTTTCTATTTCGGTCTCGACCTGCTTTCGATTCTCGGCTTCAGATGTTAGGAACAGGCATTCGTAGGATGCTTCTCGGATTGCTTCCTCGGCGACGTTCATGCCCTTGTCAATCCTCTCCCTCATGTAGGCCACATACTCATGGAAAATGCGGGAAGGAATCTTGACTTCATACCTGTCAGGTGTTTTTTTCACAAGCCAGGTATCTATTTTGGCAAAAACTTCGCTATCACAATTGTTGTTTGATGCAAATTCCCGTAATTCGTTGTAAACGGAAGGAAAAGGTACATAGCAACTGATCTGAAGATCAAGTCTTGCCTGCGCTATCAATTCAAGAATCTCTTTCATACCGTCGCAGACATTGTCTGCCCCCACACTATCCCTTGCCTGCAGGTCCGTAAGTCCGGTAGTATCCAGCACAAATCTTTGTCTTAGCATTGAGTAACCCCTACACTTTTTATTTAGGGTACTTCAGCTAAAGTATTTTTGCATCATTCCATCTTCTTCGTTGGAAGAATCCTTTGAAGGTTTTACTTTTTTAATTGCTTCCAGAAAATGGCTTTCATGAATTTGTATTGAGCTGGCAGATGCACGTATTTCCTCACGGGACTTTCCCTGTTCAACGGTCTCTCGAATTGCAAGCATTGAAGCTTCCCTGCAAATTGCATCTATATCCGCGCCGCCATACCCTTCGGTCATCTCAGCAAGGCTTTTCAGGTCCACGTCTTCTGCAAGGGGTTTACCCTTCGAGTGTATCCGGAAAATTTGCTCCCTTCCAGCTTTGTCAGGAATGTTTATGTGAATAAGCCTGTCCAGTCTTCCGGGGCGTAATAGTGCCGGATCTACCCTGTCAGGGCGGTTTGTAGCTGCGATAATCACGATATCTTTCAAATCTTCAATACCATCAATTTCAGTTAGGATCTGGCTTACAACCCTTTCGCTGCCACCCGAATCGTCCGTATTTCCTCTTAAGGGTGCTATGGAATCGATTTCATCAAAAAAGATAATCGTAGGTGCAGCTTGCTTGGCTTTCCTGAATGTTTCACGGACTGCTTTTTCTGAGTCACCCACATAGCGACTTAAAAGTTCAGGTCCCTTAATGCTAATAATATTCACACCACTTTCACAGGCAGCAGCTTTTGCAAGAAGTGTTTTCCCGGTTCCGGGAGGACCAAAAAGCAAGATTCCCTTCGGAGGTCGTGTCGCAGTAGCTTCAAACAGCTCCGGGTATTGCAAGGGCCATTCTACAGCTTCCTTGAGTTCCTGTTTCTCAGCTTCAAGTCCGCCGATATCATCCCAGTGGACAGTAGCCATTTCAATGAATACTTCCCTGAGTGCGGATGGTTCCACATTTTTCAGGGCTTCATCAAAGTCCTCTTCAGCTACGATTAATTCGTCAAGCAGTTCCGGAGGAATTTCTTCATCAATAGCCATTTTTGGAAGAATGCGCCTCAGGGCATGCATTGCGGCTTCCTTGCAAAGAGAAGAGAGATCCGCTCCTACAAAACCGTAGGTAACATCCGCAATCCTCTCAAGATTAACGTTTTCAGCTAAAGGCATACCTCTTGTATGAACGTATAAAACCTGCAGCCTCCCTTCCCTATCAGGGATCCCTATTTCCATTTCCCTGTCAAAACGCCCTCCTCTGCGAAGTGCCGGATCGATTGAATTCGGACGGTTGGTGGCGGCAATTACAATTACTCTACCTCTTTCACGCAGACCGTCCAGAAGGGAGAGAAGCTGGGCAACTACTCTTTGTTCCACTTCCCCAAACACCTCATCTCTCTTTGGGGCAATGGAATCCACTTCGTCAATGAAAATTATTGAAGGAGCTTCCTTTTGAGCTTGTTCGAAAATTTCCCTGAGTTTTTGCTCGCTTTCGCCGTAATACTTTGAGACTATCTCAGGGCCGCTGATTGAAAAGAAACTTGCTTCGGTTTCACTGGCTACCGCTTTAGCAATCATGGTTTTCCCGGTGCCAGGGGGGCCGAAAAGAAGAACTCCTGCAGGGGGTTCGATTCCCAGTTTCTGGAAAAGCTCGGGATGCCTCAACGGAAGTTCAATCATCTCCCGCATAAGACTGATTTCACGCTTCAGCCCACCAATGTCCTCATATGAAATCTGCTCGGAAGAAGATCCTGCATCTTCAGGTTTTTCTTTCACCTCTATCTTTGTGCTTCGCCCGACAATAACCGGGCCGGTGGGCTGGGTAGAAGTAACCACAAAAGACATCGGGTTGTTGACAGCTGCAACCTTGATACGCTGTCCGCGATCCAGAGGCCTCCCCTCAAGAACACGATGCAAAAAACGAGAGTAATTTCCAAGATGAATAGGTTGTGTAGTGGTTAGCAGGATACGTTGGGCTTCACGGGGATTGGATTTTTTTATGGAGACATTGTCATCGATTCCGATTCCTGCATTCCCACGAATGTTTCCGTCAATTCTGATGATATCTTTACCGGAATCGTCAGGATAACCGGGCCAGACAATTGCATATGTATTTTTTTTACCCTTTATTTCGACAATGTCGCCGCTTACAGCTCCTATCTTCTGCATCAGCAACTTGTCGAGTCTCGCAATACCTCTCCCTGCATCACGATGTAAGGCTTCCGCAACACATACTTCAATTGTCTCGCTCATTGTACTCCCGCTAAGGGGATCCGGAATTACTTCTCCGAATCAGGACATCTTTGCCTTGAGTTCTTCCACAAGCTCTTTCTTAATTGTGGAGGTTCTGTCTCCACCGCAAACCATTCCCCTGACGCCAATAATGTCAGGATCGATCCGCTGGAGCATAGGTATGTCTTCAAATTTCAGACTGCCTGCAATAGCTGTTTCAAGTCCCACTTCACGTGCTTTGTTTACAAAATCTGTGAGCTCTTCCTCTGACATAAATTCAAAAGTTGAAGCACCATCTTTTACACCTGTATCCACCATCACAAGGTCAACCCCTGCACGAGCACCGACTGCAGGCAGCAGTTCCGGAGCAATTGAGTTAATTCTTTTGTAGTCGGAGTATGCACAGGCGACGACTTTTGGTGGTTTATCCATCATTGCGGCTGTTTTTGCAATTCCGGAAAGAACTTCAAAAGCCTGTTCTTCAGTCTGAATGTCATAAAGGCCGATTTTTACATAACTTGCTCCTGAGGTTGCAGCACCACAGGCAGCAAGGGCAGCGGTTCCCGGTTTAAAATTAAAGTCACCAAGGGTTGCACTGACAGGTTTTTTGGATTGGATTGCATCCTTGACTTCTTTAATGACCCAGGGGAAATTTGCGCCAAGAGATCCCTCTTTTGGGTTCTTGACATCGATAATGTCAGCACCGCCGTGTAAAGCAGCGATTGCTTCTTCAGTGTTGATGGGGCTTATGAGCAATTTCATGTACTTGCCTCTTTTTATATGATAAGATTAAGTAGTCCGTTTGAATATGTTTCGAATTGTCTTTGTATTAGACATATATAATGCTACCGTTGTCCATGCCCAAGGAGGCGAACGTCGAAATTACATGCCTGTGCATATCAACAGCAAGGTATGTGACACTTCCGGGGTTATGGATGTCGTCCGGACACTAAATCCTCAGGAGATCTACGTCGCTGATCTTAATGTTCTCCAGGGCGAAATGCAACCCGAAGCAAACAGGGAAGCAATAGAAAAAATCGCTTCAATGGCTCCCACAATGCTTGATACAGGCATTCGGGAACTTGAGGACATGGATCCGTGGAAAGACTTTGCAGGAAACTTAATACTGGGTACGGAGACATGTTCCATGGAAACAATAAGTCGGATTTGTGAAACATATCCGGGCAAATCCATTGTGAGCATTGACAGGAAGGGAGGAAAAGTGCTTTCCTCTTCTGACGATATCCCTGAAGACACGTTGGCAGTGCTGGAGGTTCTCAACACACTTGATTTGAAGGATATTGTTTATCTGGATCTGGATCGTGTTGGTACCGGGAAAGGTGTAGATGCACACCTGCTCGGAAAAATGAACTCCCTTTCAACCCATAATCTATTGTTGGGTGGGGGAGTGAAAAATATGGAAGATATAAGAATTCTGGATGATATCGGGCTTGCCGGGGCACTTGTTGCAACAGCAGTCCATAACGGGAATATTCCCTTAAACATAGTACAGGAAGGTATTTTTAATGGCAGATGAAAAGCTTGAAATCGACCCTGAAAATGCATTTACCGAAATTAAAATGGGAGGCGGCTGGTATCTCACCATCTCCATTGAGACAAGCGAGCGTTTTGAAAAGGAGTATGTTGAGATTGCCAAGGAACGTGCCGGGCAAAAAAGAGGCAGGTTCAACCTAAATCCCAAATATGTCAGGGAATTAGGTGAGGCTCTGGTAGAGTTTGCAGACAAGAACAAACTGAGTTCAGAATAATCCTGTAAGGGCTTCTGTGATCTGTTTTTTGACGTCTTCAACATCTTGCGAGGCGTCAATTACACAGAACCTTTCAGGCTGTTTTTCAGCCAAATCAAGGAAATTTCTCCTGACTTTATTCAGGAAATCTATTTTTTCAAATTTAGTCTGGACTTCACGGGTATTGCATCTGGATACGGCCACAGCAGGGTCAAGATCAAGCAGCAGCGTAAGATCAGGTTCAATTGTCCATCCCTGATGAAGCTTTTGAATCCACTCTGCCGGGTCATCCAGAACTCCCTGAAGCGTGACAGTCTGGTATGCTATCCTGCTGTCATAATACCTATCGGAGATTACATTTTTTCCTTCCAGTATTGATGGACGGATGACTCGTGCAATGTGATCAGCATGGTCTGCTGTAAAAAGAAGTAATTCAGCCATTGGATCGGTATCCGAGTTAATAGCACGTTCCACCGCCTCACCGGTCCAGTTAGTTGTTGGCTCCCGCGTGAAAACAGCTTTCCCGAAAACGGGATGATTTTTGAGGAAATCCAGTACGGTACTTTTGCCGGCTCCGTCAATCCCTTCCAGCGTAATGAGTTTTCCCTTCATCAATCATTTCCTCAGGTACGTTCGGTTTCTTCGCTTCCGCACTGGGGACAGATTATGGGAAAGAAGTTAGGGTCATCCTGAAAAACAAAGTCACAGACTGTACACCTGTAATATACCTTGGATTGATCAATTTCTTCCATAGAATATCTCCCTCTCTTGCCTATATGTGGGAAATAATATATTAAATAGTTCCATCCAAAACATTACCTATGGCAAGTATTGGTGTTATAATGAGGGGAAAATACGGGGAAAGACTTGTGGAGACTATTCGACAATACTCTTCGCTGGACATTGTTGTAACGGAAATTCCTTCAAACTTGCCGGACTTCATAGATGAGCCGGATGAATATTTTTCAACCCTGGAGATTGATCCGGAGGTATTCAATACTGATATTCTTATTACATACTCCCTTCACCCGGATCTCACGCCGGAGATTGTGCGTGAAGCCGCAAAACATGGTGTAAAATCCGTGATCGTACCCGGTGGCGTGCAAAAAGCCCCGTTATCGGAATTGAAACAAATTGCATCCGAGTACGGTATTCATGTTGAAGTGGATGAAATCTGCTGTACCATAGGAGAAAGCCCGGACAATCTGGCATTTACTTCAAGATTTGGAATTCCTGAATTTGAAGTATCAGTTTCAGACGGGAAAATCTCAGATGTAAAAGTTACTAAGGGAGCTCCCTGTGGAAGCACATGGCAGATGGCAAATAACATAATCGGGACTGCTGTGGAGGATGCTCCTGCAAAAGCAGGTTTGCTAATCCAGCAGTATCCCTGCAGGGCTGTGCGGGGTCAGGAAGGTGGCATCCACAAGTCTGCGGAAATCCACAAAAAAGCAATGGAAGATGCCCTTAAAAAATTGAAAAAGGACTAAATCACTTATTCTGGAGTTTAATCCTCTGGCCCAGTATACACTTGCCTCCGGTATGTCCTCCAAGAGGGTTGAACGTTGTCCCGAGGGAGTTCATGCAACGTGCCATTACGGCCGCTCCCCTTGCAAGACCATCATCGATAAATGCAACTCTTTCATCGATGTTGCCTGGAATAAGAGGATCAAGCTTTTCAAGGATCAAATTTGGTTTGTTTCCTGTAATTCCTGCTCTTCCCGTAACCCCAAAAGTCGTATCCGGGAAGACAAGTCCTTCGTCATTTGCAACTTTAACGAGCCTGTAAACGACATCAGACATCACTTCATCGATAACTGCGAAAAGGATTTTCAGTCCGTCCTGATTGTAAATTTCCCTGCCGATTTCTGACAGTTTATCCATATCGGAACCATTCCTCCCGACATCACAGCCTATCAAAACGACCCCAATTTCCTTTGCAGCCTTTGGGTTTACAGGGACACTGCCATATCTTTCAACATCTTCGGGAACCGGCTCGATTATTATGTAATCCTGTATCCGCTTTGCGTATTCCTTCACTTTGTTGCCTTTAAAGAGCATTGTAAGCTTTCCGGCAGGCTTTTCGTCAAAAACGTCAAGGGCAGTTCCCAGTTCGACATCCACAAGCCCGGTTCCCCGTATAATAGTGTCAGGAATGGCTCCTGCATAGCCGCAGAAGTTACCTATTGTACGGGCATAAGGCTGATCTTCGCTGATTATCCTGCCATCAAGGGTTGTCCCGAAATCCATTGAAGCGCAGGGGTTACGGAAGTCCACATCGACCCATTTGGACCCTTCCTTGATGCCGGCGGTTGCGAGTTCTCCTTCCATTTCGTTTGCAACAATTTCAACACCGCTTGAGCCGGTTGGGGGCAAAACACTTGCAACTGCTCCGTCAAAAATGACACTCTGGAGCTTGGTAAATTTCTGGAATTTAGGAGGCATGTTGTCAATAGACAGGGGTGGGGTCATGTTTTTAGGAGGCACTCCCGCAAGCAGGCAGCCATCTGCAAGAGCCTTGATAAACTCCCCTACCTCTTCGGGTTTATCAAAGCCGGCTACTACACCGGTGGAGCGGACTACAAAATGAATGTCATTTTTAATGTCGAGGTTGGCTTTTTTGACTGCTGCAAGCAAAGTGTCCCGAACAAGTTCGGCAACGGATTCCCTTGTAAGCTCGACTTTCGTGAGTGTTCTTCCGAAAACTGTCTCATTTGGTTTTGGTTTTCGGACATCACGAGTCATTTTAACCATTTTTACAACATGGTATGTTTTTCCCTCTTCAAGGTTTGTTGCAGTGAGAATGCACTTTGTAGTGGTATTTCCGACTTCAACAGATGCCACGATAAAGTATGGTTTCGACTTGAGATCAAGCAGCCTTACAGATGGAGTGTGTGCAATTCGGGGTTTATGTGACATGTTTTAACCTTGGATTAGTGGAGTGATTTTTTCGACGATTTGCTCTTTTGGAAGGGCACCAACGATGCGTTCAGAGAGTTTTCCGTTCTGGAAAACAAGGAGTGTAGGGATCGCTGAGATCTGGTATTCCATGGAGGTTACCCGATTGAGATCCGTGTTGAGCTTACCGAAGACAACCTTTCCCTGCATGGATGCAGCAAGCTCTTCAATAACCGGTGCTATTCGGCGGCATGGGCCGCACCACGGAGCCCAGCAATCAATCACCGCCACAGGATATTTTTCTATAAAATAGCCGAATTCCGCATCGGTTATTTCTACAGGTGTAGAAGGAAAATTGCTTCGTTCGACATCTTTCTTAAGCTCTTCAATTCGCTTTTTCCTGATCTCTTCGAGTTCATCCATTCCAATACACCAATCCTGTAAATAATTCACAAGTTATATCTGTTAATATTGAGTTATCCCTTCATATCTACGAAATAAAAGCATTTAAACATTTGCATGGTTGTCCGCAAATTACACACAACCCACATTTGGATGCGTAAAAGGGAGCTTAATTGGAGGAAATGCCTTGGAAGGTCAGGATGAAAAAACTGTTCCAAACCGTACGGTATTTGATCAGAAATGTGTTACATGCGGCACATGGATGCAAAGATCAGCAACTGCTACAAAAAAAGGGGTAAAGCTGGTAACCTATTCCTGTCCGGAGTGTGGACTTTCTTACACAGCTGAAGAATGATTTCATGTGGGATCTTAGTTATCTGCGTCAGCTTAATCCAACAGATTTTGAAAATCTGGTATCCCATCTCTTTCAGGCTATGGGTTACAGAACCCGATTAACTCCTGTTTCAAAAGATGGCGGGGTGGACATTGAAGCTTCCATTGATCACGTGGGTCTATCCCATGTGTGGCTGATCCAGGCAAAACGCTACAGTGGAAACGTGGGTGTAAAGGAAGTCCGGGAATATTGCAGCCTCAAATACCGCGAACATGTTGACGGGGTTATTATCGTAACAACTTCCGGCTTTACAAGGGAAGCCCATGAGGAAGCAGCAAAACACAATGTAAAACTCATAGAAGGCTCCTTGCTGGTTACAATGCTTGATCATTACTGTCCTGAGCAATATCCCGATTCAAAGCAGTCTGCGCCAGAAACTGAAATCTCTGTTAATGGCGAAACGGTTATTGGACGACATCATGTGATGTTTGAAGGGTCAAAGGTAAACCTGACTCTTACTCCTGAACACATTTTTCTTGAAAAACAATCCACTTCTCTCTTCTCCCGAAAACCTGAGCTTTTAAAGAGGCTTAAGGTGAAGGATATTGTAGGATTCCATCAGGAAGCAAACGATATTATCCTGGTTTTTGGAGGCAGCAGTTTTGAAATTATGAAATTTACTCCGCTTAAGCTTCAGGCCTTCATATCCATGCTAGAGAGCCTTCGTCCCTCGTACCTTCGGGGCGAGACTCTCATGAAGCTGGAGAGTTCCGGCAGAGAATTCGTTATCCTTACCTCCCGCAGGTTTGAAGTTATCGGGAAAAAGAATGAATTATTGCTTTCTATTAACCTGAAAGATATCGCCGGGTGTGAGGGAGGAAGCGCGGGAGCTTTCCGGCGGAAAAAGCTTGTGATTCTTGAATCTAAAGATGGAATAATTCGCCATGAAGTTGAAGTAAAGGATGCTGGCGACTGGCTAAATTCAGTAAGGAATGCTATTCAGGGATATTGAATTACATATCCTTGAATTGTTTGTAATAGCGCTGGTATGCGATAACCTTGGTAATGAGAATGGCTACTATACCAATTGATATACCAAGCAACAGAACAAGGACAAAATTTCCTTCATCCGCATACCTGAGAAGGAAAGAAAAAAGAGTTGCGCTGATGATAATACCGATTGCAATGACATATCCAATATGGATTTCATATAATTTTTCAATCATGTCTGCCTTTCATAGGGAAGTAGATTATTAATACTTTTCCAGAATTTTGAGCATTATTTTTCATATCCCCTTTCTATTGAACCACGGTACAATTTGCCATCCTTCATCTTTATTATCCTTATATTTTCCACTTGCATGAACAGGATTATTTCCTCGATATCAGGATGATAAGATGAATTATCGTAAAGAGGTGTCATTGGTTCATTGTCTTCCTGCATCACGTAAAAATGTCGCATTCCAAAGTCAATGATAGCAATAATCTCGTTTTTGCTGAAAATCCCCTTTATGAATTCAAGGGATAATGGAGGTTTCGTAAAATCAAAATCAGATTCCTGCATTTCAGTGGATGCATCCAGGACTTCTTCCATGGTATTCTTGGATTCCAGTAGCTTTTATTCCAGATCGTAGTAGGGACTCAGATCACAACCTGTACAGGGAAGACACATTGTCTTAAAGGCTCCGGGATCAAGATCAGCTTTCTCTAGCTCCTCCCGGAGGAATTTTGTCAGTCGAAGCAATCGATCACCGGTTGGACGATCGATAAACACTTCACCTTCACGCAGGGGATGCATACTTGCAGGACGGAGAATGGGCACAACTCCCATGGTAATCAGTTCCTTGATGCCCTTTTCAACGGTCTCATCGGACTCTCCCAGTCCAATTATGAAGTTTGAACAAACGTGATTCCTTCCGAAGATCTCCACGGCTTCATGCAGCGCATTAAGAGTTTCTTCAAGAGGCTGTTCCGGGCATAATTTATCATGGAGTTCCCTATCCATGGTTTCCACGTTGTACTTGATTTCCTCGGCACCTGCATCCCTGAGTCTTTTTGTGGATCCTTCTGTTGGATAAATGCCGACACCTATAGGGACTCCGTATTTCTTTGTTCCCTCAATGACATTGATTGCCCTCTCAACTTCTTTTTCGGCTGTCGTGTCCACTCCTGAAGTTATGGAAATGCCTTTCAGCTTGCCGCTGGCATTTGCTTCTTCAATCATCTGAAGCACTTCTTCCACGGATTTCACTTTCCCGGAAAGCTTTGGGACAGGGCAGAATTTGCAATCAAAAGTGCACTTTTCCGTGAGGTTGACGTAAGCCTGATCCGGACAATGGATAAGCTCTTCTTCAATCTCTCCCCGCACGATTTCCTGTCCATTTTCTCGGATTACAATTTTCCCGTCTTCTTCTGTCGCGAGAAACGGAGAGTTTTCATTGATTCCCAGCCTTACCCGCTGGTCGCCTGAACGGAAGAAAAATGCCAGTTTCCCGGCACCAGGTCCGGCTGTGGGGATTGTAACTTTCTTCAAAAGGGCCGGGTCCATTCGGACTTTTCCAATTTCCAGAAGCCTGGCTTTTGTTTTGGCATCCATCAATTCACGAATGTGAACTTTTGCTTTTATAGCTTTTGCCCGGTAAGATTGGTGTATGCCTGAGATTTAAAAATAAGGATATCTTGAATTTCCAATAGGAAAGGAATAGACACATGTATCTGGGTAATGCCATTCAAAAAAGTTGATATTCAGGGAAGGACATAATTTAATAGGATGAAAAGTGGAAACAATGCCACGTTCAGATCTATTTTCAATAAAGCTCCATTTGTTATGGTTATTGTCAACGAGGAAGGGAGAGTTGAAGACATTAACCATACCGGAACCATTGCTGTTGGTAAGGATTGGGAACATTCATTAAATCTTCTTGGCGGGGATTTATTCAATTGTGTTAATGCGTTCAAGGGCGAAGGGTGCGGAAAAAACAGGGAGTGTTCTTCTTGTTCGGTTCGCAATTGTGTAACGCACACTTTTCAGACAGGCGATGACATTTATAAGAAAAACGGGCAATTGACAGTGATAGCTGAAGGTGAAAAGTCTACAAGAGAACTTGTAATCTCAACTTCTTTGCTAAGCAGCTCTGGTGCCCCTAAAGTTTTACTCACGGTTGACGATATAACAAAACTCAAAGAGACGGAACAAGCATTGATTCAGAGCAAAGAAATGCTTTTAAAAGCCAAACTGGAGGCTGAACACGCCAATCGTTCCAAATCGTCTTTCTTGGCCACCATGAGCCATGAGCTGCGCACTCCATTGAATTCAATAATAGGTTTCTCCCAGTTGCTTGGTGACAAAAAAAGAGGAGAACTCACCGAGAAGCAGCAAGGATATGTGGAAAACGTTTTGAAAAGCGGTACGCATCTCCTGCATCTGATCAACGATATTCTTGATCTTTCAAAAATAGACGCAAACAAGCATGAGCTTTGCCCTGAAGAGTTTGATTTTGCAGAGCTAGCTGAAGATACATTGCAGATGATTCATCCCCTTGCTATGAAAAAGGCCATCTCCATTTCTTCGAATTTGGACGGCGAACAATTCCCTGTCTATGCAGACAAATCCAACATGAGGCAGATCCTGTATAATCTTCTGGGAAACGCTGTAAAGTTTACCCCGCCTAATGGAAAGATTTCACTGGATCTCAGGAAAACAGATGATTGTATCCAAGTCTCAGTATCTGACACAGGAATAGGAATTCCAAAAGAAGATCTTGAGAATATATTCGAGCCTTTTAAGCAAGTACAGGATTCCAGCAGCCGGGAATATGAGGGGACAGGCCTCGGACTCTCAATTGTAAAACCATTTGTTGAGATTCATGGAGGTAAGATCTGGGTTGAAAGTGAAGTTGGAGAAGGAAGCATATTTACTTTTACTATACCTGAAGGTATCGAAGTTTCCGCTTCATAATCGTTATCGTTTTTCCTGACATAGTAGCACAAGTAGTATATAGTTAACAAATAGTATTAGGAAGGGGTAGGGGAGCAAAACGATGGAGGAAACTTCCGCACTGACATCCTTTTTTGATGATGTTCCGTTTGTTATGATAGTTGTAAATCCCGAGGGCAAAGTTGATGCTATTAATCACTTCGCTTCCGAAGTTCTCGGGAAAAGTCCTGAGCAGTCGTTGGGCCTCCTTGGCGGAGAGCTGTTTGATTGTGTAAATTCGTTTGATAGGGAAGGATGTGGAAGAAGTGCGGATTGTTCAGAATGTCCGGTCAGGAATGCTGTAATGCACACTTTCCAGACAGGTGAAAGTGTCTACAAGAAAAGCGGGGAGCTAACAATCAGAACTGACAGGGGTCCTTCCACGAGAGATCTGATTATTTCAACCACTCTAATCCGACTGGATAGCAACCAAAGGGTATTGCTTACAGTCGACGATGTCACAAGCCAGAAAGAAACGGAAAAAGCACTTATCAAGGGCAGAGAATCCCTATTTGAGGCCAAACTCGCGGCTGAAAAAGCGAATCATTCCAAGTCGGCATTCCTTGCGAACATGAGCCACGAATTGCGGACACCGCTGAATTCCATAATTGGTTTTTCCCAGCTACTTGAATCTGAAAAAGGGGATGATTTTACTGCAAAGCAGCAGGGTTACATCCAAAACATAGTGAAGAGCAGCAATCATCTGTTAAGCGTCATTAATGATATTCTCGACGTCACAAAAGTTGATGCAGGAAAGTATGAGCTTTATCTGGAAGTTTTTAACCTTATAGAAGTACTCAATGATGAAGTGGAAGTTTTCAGGCCTCTTGCTATGGAAAAACACATAAGCCTTGTCGCAGATTTTAATTCTGAATATTTTCCGGTTATTGCAGACAGATCCAAGCTAAAGCAAATTCTTCACAACCTGCTGGAGAATGCGGTTAAGTTTACTCCAACTTATGGCCGGATTTCACTTGTTTTTGAAGAAACCCGGGATGGGGTGCAAATATCAGTTTCAGACACTGGTATAGGAATTCCCGAAGAATATCTCAACAAAATATTCGAGCCTTTCAGGCAGATCCCGAACTCCATTGGCCGGGAAGATGAAGGCACAGGTCTTGGGCTCTCGATTGTTGATGCATTTGTAGAGATGCATGACGGGGAGATCCGGGTCGAAAGCGAATTGGGGACCGGGAGTACGTTTACTTTCACTATTCCTGCAAGTCCTAAAAATACTAAACAATGATTGTTATTGTTTTTCATGATAAATTATGGCGATGAAGCACGAAAAATTGCTTCGGAGCGAGAACTTCTTAAGCTAGTGAGTTAACCTCTTTTCTGGAGGCCAGTTTCTGCCTTCTCTGCGAAAGTGATCTTGTCACTATAAAAGGAGAAAATAGCAAAATGAAATATGATCCGGTGTGTGATCAGGAAGTTCCGGAATGCACACCTTACAAGTTTGAGTATGGGGATCAGGAGTACTTTTTTTGTTCATCGGAGTGTATGCGCTCGTTCAGGGATATGAAGAAAAGTGTTGCCCGGCTTAAGCATAGCATCGATGAGGAAACAAGGCTTTCGTTTGGGAAGCTGAACAGGGATATCATAAAACCGGGTATATGTACCATGTGTGGTGCCTGTGCCGCATCCTGCGAATTTATTGAGATGAGGGATGATAAACCGCGCATTGTTGGTCCATGCAATGGTTGTGGGGTTTGCTATAACCAATGTCCCCGAACTATCACCACTGAAGAGGATTTGATCGGGAAAATCCGCTTTGCCTATGCTGCCCAAAGCAAGCTCAAAGATGTCAGGGGGCAGGATGGAGGTGTTGTAACTGCACTACTCGCCTATGCTCTGGAGGAAGGTCTCATCGACTGTGCGGTAGTGACCACAAAATCAGAGGCAGAACCCTGGAAACCTGTTGCAATTGTAGCCAAATCATATGGTGATTTGCTGAATTCCTCCGGAAGCATTTATTCCCACAGCATGACAATAGGCCAGTTGATGGATTCCATAGAGAAAGGTATGCGAAGCATTGCATTTGTGGGTCCGAGCTGCAACATAGATGCAGTTTACAAGATGCAAAAAAGCCCTTCAGGATTTCTGCGCCTGTTCATGAGGGCAAATGTCCTGCGTCTTGGTCTTTTTTGCATGGATACTTTTTCCTACGAAGGAATTAAGGAATTTGCGGAAAATCACGGTTTTTCCCTTAAGGATATTGATGCGATGAAAATCCGGAAAGGAATGTTTGAATTTGAAACAAAAGAAGGGGTGGAAAAGTTTCCACTTTCAGATTTTGATGAATATAGGAGCAGTTCCTGCAAGTATTGTACTGATATGGCTGCTGAGAATTCGGATATAAGCTTCGGAGGTATCGGGAGTCCAAAGGGATACACGACTGTTCTTGCACGTTCATCCATTGGATATGAAATATTCAAAGAAGCTATAGATAGTGGTTTTATCGAAGCTAGGCCTCTGGAAGATGTTGAGATGGAGCATGTCATGCATCTGGCGAAACTCAAGAAAGTACAGATGTATGGTATTAACCGCAGGGACAAGAAGAAGTGCTGAACCTGCAATGACAAGAATATTTTAATATCATTACCTTTTGTGTAACTGACATATATAATCATTAATTCATTCCAGAGGAACTCACGATGATCACAAAGGATGAAGTGGAACATGTCGGATGGCTTTCCCGTATCAGTCTCTCAGAGGAAGAGGCCGAAAAGTACGCCTCCGAACTGAACACTGTACTCGATTACTTTAACCAGCTGGATGAGGTGGATACGTCCGGCGTAGATCCCACGTACCACGTCGCAGATTTGATGAACGTTTTCAGGGAAGATGAGCGTACACCTTCACTTCCACAGGAAGACGTGCTTAGCAATGCGGATGAAAGCAAGGAAGGCTACATCAAAGGGCCAAAAATCATGTGAGGTTGCAATATGCTGGAAACTATTACACAGGTCAAAGAGAGAATTGCAAGCTCATCCGCAGAAGAGGTTGTTTCTTCCTATCTTGAAAAAATACAGAGGAGCAATATTAACGGCTTCACTTACGTCGCAGAAAATGCGATTGAAGAGGCAAAATCCATCGGTGGCGAAGGTAAAGGAGCACTTGCCGGAGTTCCGATTGCTATCAAAGACAATATTTCTACAATAGGGATGGCCACAACCTGCGGTTCAAAAATCCTGCAGGGTTACATCCCACCCTACGATGCCCATGTAGTCGAGAGGCTCAAAGCCGAAGGCGCAATCATACTCGGCAAGGTCAACATGGATGAATTCGCAATGGGCACTTCAACTGAGACAAGTCACTACGGACCAACCCTGAATCCATGGGATACAGAACGTGTTCCGGGAGGTTCTTCAGGTGGTAGCGCTGCTGTTGTTGCAGCAGGTGAGGCCCCGATATCACTTGGATCTGATACAGGTGGTTCAGTACGTTGTCCTGCAGCATTTTGTGGTGTTGTGGGATTAAAACCAACATATGGTGGAGTATCACGTTACGGGCTTGTTTCCTATGCAAATTCCCTCGAGCAGATCGGTCCCCTTGCAAACAGTGTTGAAGACATCGCAACTTTGATGGACGTTATCGGTACTTATGATAACAGGGACAGTACCTGCGTGAACAGGGAAATCAATTACAGAGGTAGTCTGGAAGATGACGTTTCAGGCATGAAAATCGGTATTCCAAAGGAATATTTCGGTGAAGGTGTCGACGAGAACATTGAGAAAAAAGTGTGGGATGCAATTGCAAAGTTCGAGGAACTTGGTGCAACTTATACTGAAATATCCCTTCCAAATACAAAATACGCATTAGCTGCTTACTACATTATTGCCATGAGTGAAGCTTCTTCTAACCTTGCAAGGTTTGACGGAACAAGGTATGGCCCAAGGTCAGAGGGAGAAAACTGGCACATGATGGCGTCAAAAACCCGGCATGAATGCTTCGGATCGGAAGTCCAGAGGCGTATCCTGCTTGGAACCTATGCTCTTTCTGCAGGCTACCATGACAAGTATTACCTGAAAGCTCTCAAGGTACGTACTCTTGTGAAAGAAGACTTTGACAGGGCTTTCTCCGATGTTGATGTAATGATGGCACCAACGATGCCGGCTCCCGCATTCAAACTTGGTGAAAAGGTGAAAGATCCGCTTTCATTGTATCTTTCTGACGTAAACACTGTACCTATGAACCTCTCGGGAGTGCCATCAATATCAGTTCCATGCGGACTTGCAGACGGTTTGCCAGTTGGTTTGCAGATAATTGGAAAGCACTTTGACGAGGCAAGTATTCTCAAGGCTGCATACACCTTTGAGAAGAATACTGATCATCATTTGAACACCGCAGGGGAGGTGGCATAATGGTTTACGAGAATCCTGATGGTGTGATGATTGGGCTTGAAATTCACGTCCAGCTAAACAAACTCAACACCAAGTTATTCTGTGGATGTTCCACTGATTATCACAACGATGAACCCAATACCCATGTTTGTCCTGTATGTATGGGACTTCCCGGGTCATTGCCAGTACTCAACAAAAAGGCGGTTGAATACGCGATAAAAATAGGTCTTGCTATGAACTGTGAGATTGTGGAGCAGACCCAATTCCATCGTAAGAATTACTACTATCCTGATCTTCCAAAAGGCTTCCAGACCACCCAATACGATTTCCCGATTGTTGGAAACGGAACAATTGTGATTGACGGTGAAGATGGGGAGCACGAAGTAGGTATAACACGTGCCCACATGGAAGAAGATCCAGGAAAGCTTATGCACATGGGTTCCATTGAGAAATCAAAGGGAACACTTATCGATTACAACCGATCAGGTATGGCTCTGGTTGAAATTGTCACAGAGCCTGACATGAGAAGTCCCAAGGAAGCAAGACGTTTCCTTGATAAGCTACGTAATATCCTTGAGTATCTCGATGTCTTTAATGGTGACCTTGAAGGTTCCATGAGAGTTGACGCCAATGTATCAATTGGAGGCGGAGACCGAGCTGAAGTCAAGAACATTTCCTCCCACAAAGGAGCGGAAAGGGCACTTCTGTACGAAATAATGAGGCAGAAAAACCTTGTTCGCAGAGGAGGAACTGTTGTTATGGAAACCCGCCACTTCGATGAAGCAAGAGGTGTCACCATTTCCATGAGGACAAAGGAAGAGGAACACGACTACAGGTATTTCCCTGAACCTGATCTTGTACCAATGCGGGTAACTGATTGGGTTGATGGAATCCGTGCTGTTCTGCCGGAACTTCCTGATGCCAGAAGGGCGCGCTTCATTTCCGATTACAACGTCGCAGACACCCACGCAAAAGCACTTACATCCGATATCCGTGTAGCTGATTTCTATGAATCAGTCGCGAAAGAAGTGGATCCGGTAGTAGCAGCTGCATGGGTTGCTGACATCCTTAAAGGTGAACTGAATTACCGTGATCTTGGTATTAATTCATTTAAGGTTGAAGATCTGGTGAAAATCATCAATCTTGTGACTTCCGATAAGATTACTGAAAAGAGCGGTGTCGATGTCATCAGGACTATTCTTGATGACGGTGGCAACCCTGAGGAAATCGTGGAGAAGAAAGGTCTGGTAAAGGTTGAAGGTGACATTGTTTCACAGGCAATTTCCGAAAGCCTTGACGAAAACCCGGAAGCTTTGCAGGACTTCCTTGCGGGGAAAGAAAAGTCACTCAATTTCCTTGTGGGACAGGTAATGAAGAAGACTCGTGGAAGAGCAGATGCACAAAGTGCAAGAGAGCTACTGATACGTGAAATCGATGAGAAGCACAGGTGATTCCTTTCCAAAACAATTATATGTTTTGAAGGACATGTAGCCAGCCCGATATTAATCTATATATTATATTTACCATGCTAAGGTGAAAAAATGGCAAGATTCCCAGAAGCAGAGGAACGTATACTCAACAAGAAAATCTGTATGAATTGCAATGCCCGTAACGCTGTAAGGGCAACACGCTGCAGGAAATGCGGCTACAAGAACCTCCGTGTGAAAAACAAAGAGGTGAAGAGAGGCTGATTGACCTGTCTCAGGTTGAGCAACATCTCAATAGTGTCATTGAAAGGGACGGCTGTGCCCACATGACACTAATTGATCCTGCATCCCAGTCGCCTGAAAAGGCCGGGGAAATAGCTGCGGCGGCAGTAGCCGGTGGCACTGATGCAATCATGGTTGGCGGTTCTACAGGAGCTGCCGGCAATGTGCTCGACCAGACGGTTTTGGCTATTAAAGAAAAGACCGATGTACCGGTCATTCTTTTCCCCGGAAATGCCGGGGGAGTCAGCGCTCATGCAGACGCTGTCTTTTTTATGAGTCTTCTCAATTCGAGAGACGTCAATTATATTACTACCAATCAGGCAATGGGTGCACCCTTGGTTTACCAGTATGGGATTGAACCCATTTCCATGGCATACCTAATTGTGGAGCCTGGAGGAACTGTGGGATGGGTGGGAGATGCACGATTAATCCCGCGCAAGAAACCCGAACTCGCAGTTGCCTATGCTTTGGCCGGCAAATACCTTGGTATGCATTTTGTGTACCTTGAAGCTGGTTCAGGTGCGGACTCACCAATTCCACCGGAGATGATTGGAGCTGTTAAGAAGACAATTGGTGACACAAAGCTGATTGTCGGTGGCGGTATTCGTGATGGTGAAGCCGCTTCGATTTGTGCCGCTGCAGGTGCCGATATAATTGTTACAGGTACGGCAGTGGAAGACGCTTCTGATGTAAAGGGCAAAATTGAAGAATTTGTTTCCGGCATCAAAAAGTGAGCGTATCCTCAACCACCAAAGAGGTGCGTAAATGTTAAAAATCCAGGATATTTCCAAATCTTACGACACATCATCCGGTAAAAAGAAGGTTCTGGATGGCATCAATTTTACTGTTAATGATGGGGAAATCCTCGGTATCACCGGCAAAAGTGGGTGTGGTAAATCTACTCTTCTTCGTATTCTACGTGGTGTTGAGTCTTTTGACAACGGTTCAATCGAACTTGACGGGCAGGAAGTAAACCCTGCTTCAGGTATTGAGGGTGCAAAATTCCTGCAACACAATTCTGCTATCCATTTCCAGCGCAATTTCAGTCTCTGGGCAGGTCCTGCAATTGAAAATATCTTGAGGAAATTAAATTACCACAGGCGCGGGTACGACGGCTTACCTGAACCTGATTCACCTTACTATGATGAAATGTATGAAGAAGCCCTCGTATTTCTGAGACTTGTGGGTCTTGAGGAGAAAGCCCTCCATTTCTCACAGGCACTAAGCGGTGGGGAAAAACAACGCCTTATTCTTGCAAGACAACTTGCAGCCCGACCAAGGCTCCTGCTTCTTGATGAACCTGTAACCATGACAGGTCCCGATACAAAGCAGGAAATCATGGATGTTATCAAACAATTGAAAGATCATCTTTCCATCCCGATTATTGTAGTTTCACATTTGCCGGAAGTTCACCGGTATCTTGCTGACAGGCTCATTTATATTGATGAAGGCAAGGTTGCAGAAGAAGGAGATCCTGATGCAGTTGTCAGGCATTTCCTTACAGGTTTGCCTCCCAAAGTTGATCTTTCAACACCGGATGATACTAAACCTTGCATCACTGCAAAGGATATATCAAAACGCTATTATCTTCTGAGAGTTGGGGAAGTACTCAATCTGGAAAATATTTCATTTTCCATTAACGAAGGTGAAATTGTTTCCTTAATAGGTCCTTCAGGAGGTGGAAAAACCACTATTTTACGAATTCTTGAAGGTTTGATTCCTCCTAAAGAAGGACAGGTACTCTATTCCCATGAAGACGATTGGGTCGATCTTACCGTGTACAGCCAGAAAAGAATGGATATACTTCGCAAAATAAGCATAATGCATCAGGAATTTACTTTGTCTCCTCATTCCACCATTGGGCAGCAAATCGGCTTCAGGTTAGCACTCAAACGCAGGGGTGCCATAGAGGAAGCCCGGCAGAAGGCTATTGATCTTGGAATCTCGGATGAGATGCTGGACACAATTTACCGCCTCCCTGACATGGGTGAGGATGAGAAGCAGGATTCACTTTCCAAAATGGGACTGGGTGTGGATATCTATGGAAAACTGTTCCCCTATCCTGTGGATATGAACATGCATGAATACGCAGAACCTGTTTTTGAAGCCCTTGATTTACCGCTTGAAATCCTAGACAAGAGACCGGATGAAATAAGCGGCGGGGAACATGTTCGCGCCTACATTGCAGTATCTCTTGCCACTTCTCCTGAAATCCTGATGATGGACGAACCCTTTGGCGACCTTGATCCGGTAACTCTCAGGGATGTTACCAATTCCCTGAAAAACATTAACAAGAAGTTAGGCACAACCATTGTCCTTGTCAGCCATCACATGGATTTTGTAAGGGAAGTAGCCCACAGGGCTATCCTTGTCCGCAATAATCACATTGAAGCGGATGGAGATGCCAGAGAAGTCTGTGATACATTCATCAAATCTTCCAACGCCACGTATCTTGATGAGGGTCTGGAAGAAATCCTTTCTGAGTAAATGCTTCTATTCGTGTTTGCTTATATAGTTTGAAAGTCATAATTGCATATGGAGGTTAAACCATGGGAGACCCTGTGGATTACATGAAGAAATTAGGACTTTTTGGTATCGGTATTTATGCAATGACTGAAGAGAAGATTGACGAATATGTCAAGGAATTGATTGAAAGCGGGGAAATAAACCGGGAAGAGGGGAAGAAGTACGTACAAGAGCTCATCGATAGAAAGAATGAGCAGCAGGAAGATCTCGAAGAAAAGATCTCTTCCAAAGTAAAGGAGACTTTCGGAAAGACCGAAATTGCTTCTAAGGAAGAAATCAAGGCCCTTGAAGACAAGATCGCCAAACTCGAAGAGATGCTTGCAGAAGCATTAAAGAAAGACGAATAATTTCCTAAAATCGGAAAGTTTTGTTTTTGAAGATGGTAATCCATCTTCATCGCTTTCCCCCGGGTATTATGGTTGGAGGCATGTTGCGACGATACTCCATGGTCAAGCGCTATGGAATGATCGTAGATGTACTCGTAAAGCACGGGTTCGGCTATTTTGTAGACCAGATGGGACTCCGATCCAGGAGCCGCTTCAAATCACGTTTTGGAAAACCGGGGTTCGGTGAAAACAGTCAAAGGGGTAGTAGTCCAGAGCGGGCGAGAAAAGCCCTTGAAGAACTTGGACCTACTTATGTAAAATTCGGACAGCTTTTGAGCATGCGTCAGGATCTTGTTCCTGAGGAATATGCAAAGGAGTTAACAAAATTACAGAATCGTGTTTCTCCGTTTCCCTTTAAAGACGTTGAAGCGATGATCCGGAGTGAATTGGGCTCTCCAATTTCGGAATTATTTGCAGAATTTGACCGGGATCCAATTGCAGCAGCTTCCATCGGACAGGTTCATCGTGCAAAATTGCACAGTGGGGAGGACGTTGCGGTAAAGATACAGAGACCTGCAATAAAGAAAATAGTTGATGCTGATCTGGATATAATGTACAGTCTGGCTGGGTTTGCAGAGCAGCATCTTGAGGAAATCAGGCTTTATGATCCCGTTGGGGTAATCGATGAAATATCCCGCTCCATTCATTCTGAACTGGATTTTACTCAGGAAGCCCGCAATACCGAGCGTTTTAGGGAGAACATGAAAGACAACAAGAATGTTGTCATTCCCCGTGTTTACTGGGATTTCAGTAGTGAACGGGTCCTCACGCTGGAATTCATTGACGGTGTCAAGTGTGATGATTTTGAAAAACTTGAAGAGATGGGTGTCGATGTAAACCAGGTCGCAACGTATGGCACGGAAGCGTTCATGAGACAGGTTTTTGAGGATGGGTTTTTCCATGCCGATATGCATTCTGGGAATGTTTTTGTTCTTCCTGACGGGAGGATTGCGCTACTTGATATGGGAATGTCCGGGCACATATCTACAGAGATGCAGGGATTGCTGCTTGATGCCCTGATTGCCATTACCCAGGGTGATTTGCAGCGCTACATCGAGGTGCTCAAGGATCTCGGGATGATTGATGAAGAGGCCCGTACTGAGGCTTTGAAGAATGATTACGAACATTTGCTGAACAAATACTACGGTCGCTCCCTTAAGCAGATTAACACCGCGGAGATGCTCGGGGAAATGGTCAAGACCCTGCGGAAATACCATATCCGTATTCCGTCAAATATTGCTCTCCTTTTCAAAGGCATGATGACAATAAACGGTTTTGCGATGCAGCTTTCACCGGATTTGAACATTGCGAAAATTGCGGAACCTTATGCTCGCAGGGTAATGTTTGAAAGAACAAAACCTCTCAATATGGCAAAAGGGGTTTACAATGATCTCTGGTATACAAAGAGACTCCTGAAGAAAGCGCCTTTGCAGTTGTCTCATGTTCTTTCAGTTGCAGAAAGGGGTTATCTGAACCTGCGTTTTGAGCACCATGGGCTGGACAGGATTGTTGCGGAAATCAATGCTTCCAGCAACCGCGTGGCATTCAGCCTTATCATTTCCGCAATAATTGTTGGTTCCTCGTTGATTATCCAGACTGGCATGGAACCGTTTCTCTGGGGTGTACCGCTGATTGGTGCGGTTGGATTTTTAACCGCCGGCTTCCTTGGTCTGGCTTTAGTGCTTTACATCCTGCGTACGGGGAATATTTGATCTTCCGATACCTTTTTAAGCATTTAACCGGCAATAGGTTGGTACACGGAAGGACTTTGCCGGTGATCCACCTATGACAGACCCCCAGATTGAGCGCAAATTGATTGAAATCATGCGCATTATCAGTGAAAGTGACAGGCCGATAGGGGCTCGTGCCATTGCAGATGAGCTTCACAACAGGGGCTACAATCTGGGAGAGAGGGCTGTCAGGTATCATTTAAGGATACTTGATGAGCGAGGTTTTACTCACAAGCACGGTTACAACGGGAGAACAATTACTTCCCGGGGTGCCGAGGAGTTGGAAGAAGCCCTTATCGGGGACAGGCTTGATTTCGTCATTACGCATATTGAAGATCTTATTTACAAGGTTGATTACAATCCAGAAACAGGGAAAGGCAATGTAATTGTCAACATTTCCTATGTCGACAAAAATGATTTTGATGATGCAATTGATATAATCGAGAAAGCATCGAAGGTTTCAATCAGCCCAAAAATAGCTCTTTTTGATGAAGACTCCCCTTTAATCCATGTTCCGGCCGGGAAGGTCGGGATAGCTACGGTTTGTAGTATCACCTTTGATGGTGTTTTGCTAAGGAACAGGATTCCGGTAAAACCCGCATTTGGTGGCATTCTGGAAATGAATGACTGGAAACCTGACAGATTTTCGGATTTGATATCCTATTCAGGTACATCCATCGATCCGATTAAGATTTTCCTTATCAGACAACCAACGTCAGTGCTTGATGTGCTTGAGAAAGGGTCCGGGAGGATTCTTGCAAACATGCGAACTATTCCGGTATCCGCTGCTGAGCGGGCGCAGGGTGTATTAGAATCCCTTGCAAAATCCGAAGTTGGAGGAATGTTTGAAATCGGCGGGGAAAATGGAAATGTTTATGGTGCTCCGGTTGATACGGACATGTCGGGGGTTGTAGTCGCGGTTGGCGTCAATTCAATAGCTGCGGTAGGAGAGGCCGGTATTCCTGTGAACACCGATCCCGTATCAACAATAATGAAATATGAAGATCTGTTTCTGCCTTAACCTTAGCTGTTAAATTCACTGTATGCCAATTGCTCGAGTTCATCGGGATCTTCAACGTCCTTATGAACAAAAAGGCCACACCAGCATCGTTTCATGGCATCAAAATGTTCCCGGTTGAACGGAATGCAAGGGCATACGATTTTCATGTCTTCTTCACGATTGCCTTTAAGTCCCTGACAGGGGCAAAAAGGATTTCCGTGTTTTTTCTCCAAAGTGACTTCCTGCTCAAGTATGAAATCCACGATTTCCTCATCCGGGCTGAATTTGTACCCAAGAGCATCGGCCACCCGGCCGAACATCTCGCGATATTGGGCTTTTCGCTTTTCTGTGTCCATACTCAGCGCCCCAGAATTTCGGCATATTTTTTCGGATTGTATCCGCAGATACACTGATCTCCCTTTTTCAGGAAAGGAAATGCAAGTTTTTCGCCCGATTCCTCGATTACATTGCGGATCATTTCCTTTGTTTCCTCATCCGCAAGATCGTATTCGATGTTATCAAAAGGAATGTTGCGTTCATTGAGGTATGCCTTACTCTTCCGACACCATGGACATGTGCTGAGTGTATACAAAATAACGTCTTCGGTCATCATTAATCCCCCATTTCAATGTAAATTGTTCCGCTGTCAATCTTTGCAGGATATACTGCTAATTTAAGCTCGGATGCCACTGTCATTTCTCCACTTCGGATGTCAAATTCCCAGTCATGGCAGGGACATTTCAGGTTATAGCCATTAAGTTCACCTCTTGTGAACTTGCAGTTCATATGAATGCATCTGTTTTCTACTGCAAAAATCTCATCATCTTTCCTGATGAGAAGAATATTCTGTCCATTCAGGGAAATGGCTTTACGGTCATCTTTCAATTCACTTTCTTGGGCTGCTAGGGTCCAGTTTTCTTCTTCCAATGGATATCCCCCGGTAATAAAAGTGGATTTGCAATCTATAAATAACTACTCAGGATTCTATGGCAGTCGGTTTGCTTTCATAAGGGCGCAGGAATTTTGATTCCACAGCGTCCCGGTGCAAGGTGTTGTAGGTGCAGAATGGTATCACCCTTCCATCGGGGGTTGCATAATGGACTCCGCAACTTTCAACCCTGTGAGCATCGAAATTATACGGGTCCTGGAAATGCATACATCCCAGAAACATGGCGTTCCTGTGGAATTGCCGTGTGACTTCTTTTCCACCGTCCTTGATTACGTTGACAAGCAGTTTTGTAACGTTGATGTCTTTTGGTCCCTTTTCGGAATCTACAACCTGAGGGATCATTTTCAGGACTTTTGCGAGGACTAGCATGTCTTTGGGTCGTTTTCCATTGAGTTCTTCTGATGCATCATCAAGGATTCCCATGAATCCTTCCACGTCTATGAAATCTGTGATTGGTATCAGCTTTCCATTTTCAACAAATGCATAGGTAGCCGCCCCGCAATGCGGATGCACTGTAAACTCGGGAAGGTTTCTTCTCTGGACTTTTTCCAGGAATCTTGAGACGGGAACTACAAAGGGAACAGGATACCAGGCATCTGCCGGAACCTGGCCTTCGGTTTGTTCTTCCACACTCTTTATCAGATCCGGAATTGTGAAGCGTTTCTGGTTGCGGCTTTCCTGATCAATCCTTCCTGTAAAAGCAATTGGCTGGAAATTAACTCCCTTGACAACATCCCGATTGTCGGCCGCAAACCTGATAATATCCCCGATTTCGTGATCATTGATGCCCCTGGCGATTGTGGGTACAAGATCAACGCTCCTGATATCTGCAGCCCTGCAATTTTTAATGGCCTGGACTTTCATTGGAAATGCATTGAATCCGCGCATATCCCGATATATTTCCTCGCTGATGCCATCAAAGGAGAGATAAACAGTTCGCAATCCGGCCTTCATCATCCTTTTGGCATAATCAAGGTCCTTTGCGATCCGAATTCCATTGGTTGCTATCTGGATCTGCACAAACCCCATCTCTTCCGCGACTCTAATTATTTCAGGGAGATCATCACGAACCGTCGGTTCTCCGCCGGAAAACTGGACTGAGAAACATCGGGTTGGTTTTTCATCCCTTAGCATCTTGAGCATATCGACTATTTGCTCAAAGGTAGGTTCATAGATCAGACCTCTGGTTTTTGCATTTGCAAAGCAGATAGGGCAACTCATGTTACAACGGTTGGTAACATCGATGTTTGCAAGAAGTGTTGTAGTTTTGTGTTTCTCACAAATACCACAATCTTTTGGGCATCCCTGGCTTGTTTTTGTCATGGGATTGGAGATTCCATCTCCCATTTTTTCAAACTTTTTGAATTTTTGATAGAGTTTGGCGTCAGACCAATATACTTCCCGGAAATCCCCATGTTCCGGGCATGTTTTTTCCATCATTATCATATCGTTTTCTTCGAATATTTTAGCTTCAATAACGTCCAGACATTCTGGACAAATTGATTTGGTATACTCCACTTATTCACCCCATTAATACCAGTGGGTATCAATGAATTTCCCCAAATATCTGTATATCATAAGTTCATATAAAATTTATTCCTGAACTCGTGGGTAATGCATGTTCAGATCATGCTTCCTATGAAATTCCCAATGGTTGCACCGATGGCTACATAGAGTGCGAACTTCCATCTGATTTCTCCTGTCAGCCAATATATTACAGGCAAGCTTATGAGAAATGCTAGTGCACCGTAGATGAGCGGGTGGTATGGCATAGGAGATAAATTGCTTTATTTTATGAAAAGAATGTTGCCATTTTGTCAGGAAAATAAAAACAGGAAAAAGCCTTCACGTCCAAAAAGACGTGAAGGTAAAAAGGATAAGTAAACTTACATCTCGAGCACGATTCTTGCGATATCATCGCCGATATCGGAAGTTCCGTGTGAGCCGCCCATGTCGTAGGTCTGGACCTTTGCTTCCTTGATGTTCTGCTCGATAGCTTTGACGATGGAATCAGCTGCTTCTTTCTCGCCGAGCTGTTCGATAAGCATTGCACCTGCCCAGATGGTTGCGATTGGATTGACCTTGTTCTGACCCTTGTATTTTGGTGCTGAACCGTGGATTGGCTCAAACATACTGGTACCTTCAGGGTTGATGTTTCCTCCTGGGGCAAGTCCGAGACCGCCCTGAACCATTGCTCCAAGGTCAGTAATGATGTCACCGAACATGTTAGGTGTGACAACTACGTCGAACCATTCAGGGTTCTTGACAAACCACATGGTTATTGCGTCAACGAAGTTGAAATCGGTCTTTACATCAGGGTGCTTGTCAGCGATTGTGTTGAATTCTTCTCTCCAGAATCCGTAGATGTCGGAAAGGACATTTGCCTTATCAACGGAGGAAACGTGTTTGTTTCTGCCTTCAGCAAGGTCGAAGGAGTAGTTGATTACTCTCTGTGTGCCTTCCTTGGAGATCATACCTATCTGGTAAGCAATTTCCTCACTGTCTGTCTCGATATCAAGGCCGAACTTTGCATTGTAGAGTGTCCTGTTTACCTCGAGGAGATCTTTGCTCATGCCTTTGTTTGCCCTTCCACCGATTCCGATGTAGAAGTCTTCGGTGTTTTCCCTGACAACAACGAAGTCGATGTCTGCAGGGGTTTTGTCCTTGAGCGGGCACCATGCACCTTCAAGAAGCTTGATTGGGCGCAGGTTGATGTACTGGTCAAAGTAGAACCTTGCTGCAAGCAGGATTCCTTTCTCAAGTACACCTGGTGCAATCCTGTCGTCTCCGATTGAACCAAGGTAGATAGTCTTGTAATTTGAAAGTTCTTTAAGCGTGTCTTCTGAGATCAGTTCACCTGTCTCAAGGTAGTGGTCAGCTCCCTGTGGGAACTCAATCCAGTCAACGTCAAATCCGAATTTCTCTCCGGCTGCGTCGATGACTTTCATACCTTCTGCTACGATTTCCGGACCGATGCCGTCACCTGGCAGAACCGGAACTTTATATTGTGCCATCTAAATCTCTCCTATTAATTTCAGGCAATAAGTTTGCGTGTGTATTCGATAAGTCCGCCTGCATCAACAATTTCGCGGACAAAGTCAGGCAGAGGAGTTGCCTGATACTGTTCATTTTTAGTAAGGTTTTTAATAACGCCGCTTGCAAGATCGATGTCCAGTTCATCTCCCTCATCAATGCGATCTGTATCAGGGCACTCAAGGAGTGCGACACCAATATTGATTGCATTGCGGAAGAAAATCCTTGCAAACGACTTTGCAATAACGCAACTGACTTTTGTTCCCTTCAGGGCAATTGGTGCATGCTCCCTTGAAGAGCCGCATCCAAAGTTGTTTCCGGAAACAATAACATCGTTTTCATGGACATTCTTTGCAAAATCAGGTCTTACTCCTTCGAAGGCGTGGACTGCCAGCTCTTCAGGAGTATTCATTACCAGGTATCTTCCCGGGATGACTGCGTCAGTGTCGACGTCATCGCCGAATTTCCATGCTTTGCCCTTCATATTATCACCGAAATTATCCTAATTTATATTAGTGTTAGTTACAGCTATTGTGAATTGGCACAGTTAATAATCTAATATTACATAAGTTAGATGGGAGGTTTTACCCGGAATCCTACTTTCTTATGGAATAAGTGTTTCACGTCGTAACCCTGGATTTGCATGCCCAGTACTTAAATAGGTATTAGTTCCATGTAAAAAAGATCTATTATGCCTTCTAATGACTATGTTCATGGTTATTCTGAAAGGGAATCGATTCGCCTCTGCGATCAGGCAAACACACTTGAAGAGCTTTTGCATAGCGATACAATGTATCCTTCAGGCAGTAAGGTACTTGAAGCAGGATGCGGGATTGGTGCACAAACCGCTATACTCGCACGGAACAGTCCGGAAGCTCATATCACTTCTGTTGACATTTCCGAAGATTCTCTCAATTCGGCAAAAGAACGTATTTTGAAAGAAGGGATAACTAATGTAGATTTTTTTGTGGAAAATCTCTTTGATCTACCGTTTGAAGATGAAAGTTTTGATCATGTTTTTGTTTGTTTTGTTTTGGAACATCTTAAGGAACCAGTTAAAGCCTTAGAAAGTTTGCGCAGGGTTCTCAAAAAAGGCGGAACTATCACGGTAATTGAAGGAGATCATGGCTCATGCTTTTTCCATCCGGAGACTGAGAATGCACTGAAAGCATGGAATAGTTTGATAGAAGTGCAAGCGAAAATTCAAGGCGATTCACTCATTGGAAGGCAGGTTTATCCACTTCTCAAAAAAGCAGGCTTCAATGACATTACGGTATCTCCCCGCATGGTCTATAGTGACTCCAGCCGTCCTCATATGGAAGAAGGATTTGTGAGAAAAACCATTATTCCTATGGTAGAAGGTGTAAGGGAAAATGCCGTTGAAATGGGACTAATCGATTCTGAAGCGTTTGACAGTGGAATAGAAGACCTTCACAAGACCGCGGCAGACTACGGGACATTTATGTATACTTTCTTTAAGGGCGTGGGGAAGAAATAAGAATTGAGCTTTCAGCTCCCTGAAATGGAAGAAAGGATAAGTCTTCAATAGCGATGTCTTGCTTTAAAGTTAGCAATGCATTATATTCCTGCCAAACTTATATCCATCTGTATCAACTTATTCTGTTTTAATGGCCCGAGAGTCCAGTTGCAAATCAGCGAATTCGCAAAACACATACCAGCCTTTGCGGAAAATAATACACATCGGTGGTGTAGCGCTACCTTTTATTGCACATTTTTATGGGCAGTTTCCTGCAATTATGCTGTTGGTTTTGAGTCTTGTCGGTTTCTTGCTACTTGAACTCCTTAAATCACGAATCAAGCATACGCCATTTGCAAAGTCAATCTGGAAATCCAGTGAACTGAATAATTTTGCACTGGATCCGTTCCTTTATGCGATATCGGTACTTTTGTTACTCCTGCTTTCATATCGGATTGAACCAGCTCTCTGCTATGTTGCAATAGTGGTACTGTCTGTGGGTGATTCCATGGCAGCACTGGTGGGGTTTTTCGGAAGAATCTACATTAAGGGCTGCTCCAAGACCCTTGAAGGTACAATTGCCGGATTTGTAACTTCATCCTTCATAGGATATTGGTTTGCAGGTGAAATTGCCGTTGTGGGTTGTGCAGCGGGAATGATCACAGAACTTTTCTGCTGTAAATATGATAATCTTGCAATACCATTTGCTGCATTATTTGCAATGATATTTCTAAAAACATCGGGGTTGACGTAAGTAATTTTTCTCCTGGAAGCAACATTTTTGGCGAATGCCAAATCTTTCTTCTGTTACTGGTTATTATGGTTGGAAGTGTATTGTTACTGGCAACTAATAAATAGCAAAAAGTATATCTTCCACATAGGATAAAGCTTTCTGCAATATTTGGTTTGGTAAATAGATCAATAAACAATTCGCAGAGTAAATGCTTTAGATAAGTATCGATATGGATGTTACTCCATGCACAAAGATGAATTGATCCAGCTGCACACTTTAATGGCGCAGATAAAGAAGTACCTGGAAAGTCAGGGAATAGACCATGACTTCGATGAGTACAATTCACTTGCTATCAGCCCGGTTCATATTCATCGCAGCAAGGCGGAGCATAAGCACGCAATCTTTGTTCTCGGAAATCATCTAGCATCCATTATTGCAGAGGATGAATTTTCTTCCCCCGGACGCACCTCTGTCAGGATGCAGGAACTTGCGGATAAATCCGGCAGAAGGATGCCGGATGATGATCAGTAAAAATTGTCAACGGTTCTGACTTCTGGTTTTTGAAGATGTTTAGGCAACAAGCGTTTTTTCATAACAACCGCATCTTCTCCGTCAGAATAATACCCTGCCTCGCACCAGCATTCTAAAAACCCCATTCTCTTGTATAGATCAATTGCCTTGAGGTTACTTTCCCTGACTTCCAGTTTAGCAGATTGTAAATTAAGACGTCTAAATTCCTTCAATATCCTCCTCAGAAGCCTGGTTCCGATTCCTTTTCCCCGGATGTCACTGCGGACGGCAAGAGAGAATATGCGGCCTTCCAGTTCGTCGCTTAGATACCCCATAACGAATCCGTATATGATTCCGTTTTCCTCAGCTACAAAAAAACCTTCCGGATTCAGCTCGTAGAAATTCATATAGATATAGGGATTATGCTCTGTAAATGCTTCCATTTCAATCTGGATGATCTGTTCAAAATCAGATCCCATGAAATTTCGGATTTGCACTGGCATCCTCCAATCCGCTTAAAATCACAGCTTTTTAACGTGTCGCAAGTCCACTGCAATTCCACGGGCGGATTCTTTCATTTCTTTCCCGCTCATAAAAGCACGTCCAACTCCCATTGCTTTTTCCCCGACAACGATAACTTCATCCAGTGGCCGGATGTCGGGGTCAGCATCCGTGACTCCGGGTGCAAGAATTGAACCCCTGGGAACAAAATCATCGATGTGCACGATATAATTGCCCATTTCAATTATTCGTTTAACTCCTTCAAGTCCAAGCGCCATCAAACCATATTGGGGAACAAGGGTTGCAACCTGTGTCTTGCCTGCAAAAACCTGATGCTTTGGATAGGGAGCTTTGATTTTGTCACTTTCCTGCACCAATAGATTTCCAGCACCAGATCCAAACTGGTAGTCTGCAATTGCTCTTAGTGTATCCTTTCGCCAGTCTCCTTTTCTTAAGAGTTCGGTATCAATGCCATTGAGTGTAGCTTCCAGTTTCTTAAGCGAAGCAGAGGTTGTGCAACTTCCTTCGGCTGTGTAAACAAATTCAATTCCGGTTTTCCGGGTAACTTCCTCACAGATTTCCCTGTACTCTCCGTCGACATGGGCAATTATGTGCTTGTAGTGATGTTTCTCCAGGAATTTCTCCAGACAACTTTCCACCCATTTTTGCTCTTCGGCATCCCAGTACCCGGTCACGGTTGTATCATAATGTGCAGCAGGATAGACAATCTCGAGTTCCCGTGGTACAATTCCCATTGGGGATGTCAGGATAAGTTCCTGTACATACTTGCGATTCTTTCCAAGGGCACGGATGAATTTGGAATGTGATAGGGATATGGAATACGGCTTTTTTGCCGAGCAGGGAAGCAGGAGAAGGATGTCTTTTTCAGGTGGAACATAGCGTTCCTGGACACGTTTTGCAAAACGTACGACCTCCGGGCGGGTCAGGCTTTCGGAAGTTGTGGCCAGTAGCGGTGCCCGACGTGAAATAGGGGTTTGGGATTCGATGTAATCATATTCTGAATCGGCATGTCTGAGTAAAGCGGTAAGCCATGGCTGGCTGCGACATTTGCCCTCAACGTACTCCCGGAGGCTTCCTTTCCGGATCATCTCCCTGCAGATTGCAATTTCCGATTCAAGAATTGTATTGTTATGATTTTCAAGTAGCGTTTTTCTTTCTTCAGCTTCAAGTTCCAAAAGGCTTGAAGGAGTATGGTCCTTGCATGCAGGACATCCGCATGGGAGTTCCGTAAGGCTGTCCAGATGGAATGCACCTGCAGGTGTGAAATAGATGTTATTTCCTGCGGCTACCAGAGCCCGAGTATTATCCACTGCGTCAATCCCGAGAAATATGAGCATTGAAAGATTTTCCGGGGTTGCAATATTTGGGGCATACAGAACAGAATCCTCAGGGATCTTGTTTCTGATGTCAACAATTTTCTGAAACAATTTCCGGGATTTATTATCAAAAGTGCCGGCGCCATCCAGTATATAGAGATCCTTTGGGAATGTGCAGTCATCTTCACTGAATGCAATTCCTACAGGTCCCTCTATTTTCTCATTGGATGGCTTTGACAGATCACATTTTTCAGCTATTTCGGGTGGGTAGCTTCTTGATGGGTAAATTATAAGCGCATTGTCATCTGCCTTTTCCCTTATTTCTTCCATTAGAGCAGTTGTGTTTTTTACTCCGTGCATTCCCCAGAGATTTCCCGGATAGATTATGGAGCTGTTTTCCAGATCCCCAAACTGGCGAACATCAAGAATTGTGGGTGTAGTAATTTTACTTTTAAGCATCAGGGTGCCGATTCTTCCGGCTCCTTCCCTCTGGTGCACTTCAAAAAACCTGCTCATGGTTCATAGAATAGAGCTATATAGATGTAAATGTTTTCTACTCCCACTCGAAATATTACCATGGAATAACCGCAGGTAAAAACATATGCTTCTTCAAAATCTTAGAGATATAGTCGGAAATGAGAATGTCAGCGATTCCACATCGGACAAACTTTGCTATTCCTGTGATGCTTCTCAGGAAAAGGGAATGCCTGATTACATTGTCAGGCCAGAAACAGCCGATGAAATCAGCGAAATAGTGAAACTTGCTGCAAATGAAAACATGCCCATTGTCACAAGGGGTGCAGGTAGCGGTCTTGCAGGTGGGGCAGTGCCGCTTAGGGGTGGCATTGTGCTTGACATGAGTAGGATGAACAATATTCTTGATATTGACATTGATAATCTTCAGGTTACTTTGCAACCGGGTGTTGTGCACACAAAGCTAAACGAAGCACTCAAGCCTTACGGTTTTTTCTTTCCCCCTGACCCGGGAAGCACCAAGATGTGTACAATCGGGGGACTAATTGCAAATAACGGCAGTGGAATGCGTTCTGTGAAATACGGGACGACTTCACGCTACGTGCTTGATCTCGAAGTTGTGCTCGCTGATGGGAGCATAATACGGACAGGTTCCAGGACACTAAAAACAGCGTCCGGATATGATTTGACATCACTCATGGTAGGTTCGGAAGGAACTCTCGGCGTAATGACAGAAGTTGTTCTTCGCATTCACCCTCTTCCACGAACACGTCTGGTGATATTACTCACCTTTGAAAGTGCAAGCAAAGCCGGAGAGGCGGTTGTAAGAACCCTTTCTTCGGGTGTAATTCCCTCTGCATGTGAAATTCTTGATAATACCACAATTAATGCTCTGAAAGCCTATGACCCGTCACTTGATCTTCCTGAATCGGGGGACATGTTGATGATGGAAGTAGACGGCAACGAGGGCGCCGTCAAGGATGCTGCCCATACCGTTGAAGAGGTCTGTAAAGATATTGCAGTTGATATTCGTGCAGCTTCCACGGAGGAAGAAAGCGAGAAGCTCTGGGCTGCAAGAAGAGTTGTAGGTGCTGCAATTACCCGTCTGGACCCAAAAAGGAATCGTGTGTACGTTGGCGAGGATGTAGGCGTTCCAATCAAACACATTCCGGAAATGATTGAACACGTGCATTCGATTTCCAGGGAAGTCGGAATGCCAATTATGATTTACGGACATATCGGGGACGGAAATCTCCATACCGGAATGAGCATTGACATGCTCAATGACGATGAATGGGAGAAACTCTTCCGAATTGCTGATATGATTTATCAAAAAACGATTGAATTAGGGGGGACCGTTTCTGCAGAACACGGAATCGGCTCTGCCCGCGGGAAATACATGAAAGCTGAACATTCAACCTCAATGCCCGTTATGGCTGCTATCAAGAAAGCTCTTGATCCGCAGGGAATTATGAATCCCGGAAAACTCGGACTGGAGGATTTCTGATGGCCGAAGATCTGCGTACCGTTCTGAAATGTGTACACTGCGGAACTTGCAGGGCATACTGTCCGGTCTTTGAAGAGCTTGGCTGGGAATCCACAAATGCCAGAGGTCGTGTTTTGATATCTCATGCTATTCTTGAAGGTCAGGAAATAGATGAGAGTATCATCAAAACAATTGCTACCTGTACGACATGCGGATTGTGTGAAGAAATGTGTCCTGCAGGTGCAACTCCTCCTTCGGTTGTTGAAAGTGCACGCAAGCAGCTTACAGGGAAAGGTCTACAGACAGAAGCCCAGAAGGGCTTGGCTGAGACCACAATTGAAAAAGGAAATCCTCTAGGTGAGGAAAAATCCCGTCTGCACTGGATGGAAGAACAGGAACTTCCTGAAAAGGCTGAGTACGTTTATTTCGTAGGATGCATGAATTCATATCGCTATCCAGAGGTTGCGAAGAAAACATTTGAACTTTTAAAACCATATGGTGTATCCCCCCTCAGCGATGAAGTGTGCTGCGGATCACCTCTTGAAAGGACTGGCTCCGATGCATCCGAACTTATCGAGCATAACATCAGGCAGATCAGGGAGATGGGTGCTCATACAATTATCACCGGTTGTGCAGGCTGCTATGCAGCTCTCAGGAAATACTATCCTGACGACCTCAAAATAATTCATGTGGCTGAATTCCTGGCTGACAAGATTGAAGCACTTGATATCAAGAAGCAGGATCTCGTTGTTTCTTACCACGACCCTTGTCACCTCGGAAGGAGCGGTGGCGTTTATGATGCTCCAAGGAAATTAATCGAGGAAGCAACAACACTGGTTGAAATGGCATCTCATCACGAAACATCCCACTGCTGTGGCGGCGGTGGTGGAGTCAGGCGTGGATATCCTGATCTCTCCCTGAAAATAGCTGAAAGAAGAATAAGTGAAATGCCCGAAGAAGCCGAGTTGCTTGTGACTTCGTGTCCTCTGTGCCGCTCCAATCTTGAGCAGGCATGTAAAAAGAAGATAATAGATATTGTAGAATTATTATAAAGCGCCAGAATTTTGCTGATATGGGAGAGCTACAGTTATCTGACAAAATCCATTTTCCTCATTGACGCTAAGTTCTCCGTTATGAGCTTCAATTATTCCTTTGCAGATGCTGATTCCAGCCATATCCTTTTGCCTAAGAGGTACCAGCATGTACATTGGTTCCATCTGATTCTCCATCCGGATTATTATGTTGCCTTGCTGCCTGGAAGCCGAAATTGAGATGCTAGTGTCATGTGGACTTGCGTCAATAATATCGTCCAAGAGGTGCATCAAAACACGTTCCAGGTAAGGGCGATTTCCACGTACCGGGGGCAGGCCATCAGGCATTTCAAAAACAGGAGTAAGCTGTTTTTTCTCAAAATGAACTGAGATATCATCGATTGTATTCCGAACTATCTTCTTGATATCAAGCGGGCTTGAAGAATACTTTATCGTCTTACGAATATCATTTGTGATATAGAATAGGGATTCTATTAACTTTTGGAGGATATATGTATTCCTGGCTATTGATCCGGCGATGCTTTTTTGTTTTTCGTTTAAGTCACCTAATCTTTCCTGATACAATAGTTCACTGAATCCTTTTATGGGGATTAATGGTGTTCTTAACTCATGGCTCATGTTCGCAATGAAATCATTTTTAATCTGGTCGATGGTTTCAAGTTCACGATTCGCTTCTAAAAGGCGCTTTTCGGTATCTTTCTGGGCAGTGATATCTTCTGCAGAAAGCACTATCTCCTTTATCTCGCCTGTGTTCTCATGAAGAGTTGCCATTCTCCATCGGAGCAGCTTCTTTTCCCCATCTTTGCTTGTTATGAACGTTTCAATGAACTCAGATTTCATTTTTCCGGAAAAATCAGACATCCATGCCCGAATCTTATCCTTCTCATTTTCAGGAATAAATGTATCGACGAGGTTCAATCCATTTAGTTTGCCGGGATCAGATCCAAAAACCCGGTTAGATTTCTGGTTTGCAAGCTGGATATTGAGATCTTTATCCAGAATCAGCATGACTGATCCGATTACGTCAATATACTTTCTTGCAAGGTTTCGCTCCTGGTAAATATCTTCCTGAAGCTTTTTTACTTTCAAGAGTGTGCGTATTCTTGCTCTTAATGCAACGGCATTAACTGGCTTTGTAAGAAAATCATCAGCGCCATTTTCAAGGCCTTTTATTTTCTCATTTTTGTCCTGCAAAGCGGTTATCATAACCACAGGAATTATTTTCGTATCTTCTTCCTGTCTCAATCTGGCACAAACTTCGTGACCGCTGATGTCAGGCATCATGATGTCAAGCAAAATAAGATCGGGTTTTTCCGATTCGATGGCTTGAAAAGCGTCGGTGCCGGAATATGCTTTCTGGATATTGTAATCCTCACCAAGGATGGCTTCCATTAGCTCCACATTGACAGGTTCGTCATCTACAACCAAAATGGATGCCTGTTTTTGGGTGGTCATATTTTCTCCGGAAAGGGCATTCTAGCTATTTTTTCAGTTATTCACAATTCTATATAACAGTAACCGTTACTGTTTTTGAAGGAAGAAAAATCATTTCCTTTTTGACTGAGGTTTTTTCTTTTGTATTAAACAATCCCGGCTATTTCCCACAAGGTCCAATCTTCCGGCCTTTTCGAGCCCTTCATAAACCAGATTGCGGTTTCTTGGTTCCCGGTAGTGGAGCATTGAGCGCATTATTTTCTTGTCCCTTCTTCCCTTCACAACTTTCACTTTTTTTCCGGTAAAAGGATCAATGCCTGTGTGATACATGCATGTGGAAGCGGTCATTGGCGTGGGTGTGAAATCCTGCACCTGTTCTGTATAAAGGCCTGTGTCCCGGATATATTCGGCAGTGTCTGCCATATCACTAAAGTCACATCCGGGGTGTCCGGACATAAGATATGTCAACAGATATTGTTTCTTGTTGAGTTTTTTATTGGTTTTAGTGAACAATTCGTTGAACTCCTCAAAGACTTCCTTTGCGGGTTTTCTCATAAGCTGAGTGGTTTCCGGGCTGTAGCTTTCAGGCGCTACAGTCAATCTTCCGCTGATGTGATGCCTGCACAATAGTTCCATATACTCCGGGCTTTCAAGGGCAAGATCATGTCGGATTCCATATCCTACGAAGACCTTGCGTACATCGGGCATTTTGCGAAGCTGTGTCAGGAGCTTCATGGTTGCACTATGATCGGTATCAAGTGACGGGCAAATGTCAGGGTAAAGGCAGTTTTTAGCGGAACATGCCCCTTGTTTATCCCACTTCTTGCACTTCATTCCATACATGTTAGCAGTGGGCCCGCCGACTCCTGTAATGATTCCCTTGAACTCTTTCATTTTCGTCAGGATTTCTGCTTCCCTCAGGATTGAACCAATGCTTCGCGAACTGATCATCCGGCCCTGATGATATGTTATTGCACAGAAGGAGCAGGAACCAAAACATCCTCTGTGGGTGGTAAGGGAAAATCTCACGGTTTCCATGGCCGGTATTGGTTCTTTGTAAGATGGATGCGGTTTTCTGGTGAACGGGAGCTCATAAACGTGATCGAGCTCTTCCTGTGTCAGGGATCTGGCAGGCGGGTTCTGGACTACGACAGTCTTCGGGTGTGGCTGTGCCAGTGCACTTCCACGGATTGGATCCTGTTCTCTGTGGATGGTTGCAAAGGCTTTTGCAAATGCGTTGTCTTCATCAACAACCTCTTTGTAGGAAGGCAAGGCCACAATATTTTCATGGGGTATATCTCGCCATTGTTTTGGAGGAATTTTCCACATTGTCCCTGGAACATCACGGATCTGGTGGATGTCTCCCCCTTCCCTCATCCTCTCCGCCAGTTCAGTTGTCTGCAATTCACCCATGCCGAAAATCAGGATGTCGGCCGGAGCATCGGCCAGTAAGGACTGTCGAACTTTATCCGATTGGAAATCATAGTGGGAAAACCGCCTTAGTGATGCTTCAATTCCCCCTATAACAATAGGAACACCCGGATATGCTTCATGAATGCGATTGGAATAGACAATTGTAGTTCTGTCAGGGCGCCTTCCCGGCTTTCCTCCCGGGGAATACATGTCCTTTTTCCGGGGCTTCAGGGACGGTGTATAATTCGACACCATTGAATCGACGTTTCCTGCTGTTACTGCAAAGAACAGTTCTGGTTCACCCAGTTTCCGGAAATCCTCGGTATTTTCCCAGGTCGGCTGGGCGATTATTCCCACACGTAAGCCTTTGTCTTCAAGAACCCTGCCAATAATTGCAGCGCCGAAGGAAGGATGATCGATATATGCATCCCCCGTGACAATAATGATGTCTAGCTTGTCCCAGCCTCTGGCGGAAGCTTCCTTCAGGCTCATCGGGAGAGGACGGGAATTATCGTCTTTTTGTTTCATTTTTTCACTTTACCACATGCTTCTGGAAGCACGATGTGATAGTTGAATATGGTGATTTGCATTTTCAGATGTGACAGGTCCATGTCCCGGGTAAAGGGTTTCAACATCCAATTCTGCAATTTTACCAATGGATTCGGTTATTTTTTCCCGGGAACCCCCTTCGAAATCAGTTCTACCAAAACCACCAGATGAAAAAACCGTGTCCCCGGAAAAGAGGCTTTTCGAGTTTCTTTCATAAAGGCAGATGCCTCCTCTTGTATGGCCCGGGGTATGGATTATTTTCAGTTTTTCTCCACTTCCAATGTCGATTGTATCGCCATCCTCATAAAGCTCATTGGCCACAATTTCGGGAGCTTCTTTGCCGAAAAGGTATGAAACACTTTTTTCAGTATCCATGACACAATCCCCGTCAAGTTTGTGGATTCCGACCTTTGCACCACTTTTTTTGACGATTTCAGGCACAGAGGCTGTATGATCATAATGACAATGTGTAAGGATTATTAGCTCGATTTGTTCAATTGGGATTTTTTCCTCGATTAACTTGATAAGCCGTTCTGTATCGATGCTTGTGTCAATCAGGATTTTACCGTTAACGAGGTATGAATTGGCATTATATTGTGATGTGGTGAATTTGGTTACTTCCATTTTTCCCCTCCTTCATATTTTGAAAGCTTTCCTGGTGTTTTTTGTTGTAATGGTTGCGACCTCTTCTGCTGTAATGCCGCGAAGCTTGGCAATTACTTCAAGGGAATCCGCAAGGTATGCAGGTTCATTTCGTCCTTTCCTTGGGGAAAGGTAAGGGCTGTCGGTTTCAATGATCATTAATTCCTGCGGGACACTCTTTGCGATTTCCTGATGGTGTTCTGAGAAACAGACAAGGGTCGGGATCGAAATGTAATGTCCGGCATCGGCAATTTTTTCCATTGTTTCAAGGCTTCCTCCATAGCAATGAAAAACAACAGTTTCCAGATTCTTCGACATCTCAAAACATTCGTCTTCCGCATCTCGTCCGTGGATAATGAGAGGTTTCCCGAACCCATCGGCAATTTCAATGACTTTTTCAAACGTTTCCTTCTGTTTTTGGCGCTGCCCCAATTCCTTGTAGTGATAGTAATCCAACCCTGCTTCCCCGATTCCTATTACTTTTTCTCCTAGCTCAGAAAGCTGTTTCAGGACTTCTCCGATTCTTTCATCGTCCTTTGTGGATGCAACAGAAGGACTAAGTCCGGCGGTCGCATAAATAAAATCGTATTGTTCTGCAAGACGCAAGCTGGACAGGTTTGTCTTGAAATCTATTCCGGAGTTAATCATCGCTTCCACTCCGGCTTCCCTTGCCCGGGAAATTGCTTCATCCCGGTCTTTGCTGAATTTAGGGAAATCGAGGTGGCAATGAGAATCAATAATAGAAGAAAACATGCTTCTCTTAGGTTTGGAGAAGCATGTTAATAGATGTTACGAGGGCTTCCACGGAAGCGAGGACGATGTCTGCGTTTGCCGCTCTTGCGGTAACCATGCGTCCCCTTTCATCCTGCACTCCAATTATGACTTCTGCAACTGCATCAGAACCGCCGGTTACGGCTTCAATCCTGAAATCGTGGATTTTGATGCCCGTATGCTTGCCAGAAATCTCATAAACGGCATTAAGCGCTGCATCAACTGGTCCGATTCCAACATCGGAGGCAACTCTTTCCTCTCCGTCCACAATGGCTTTCACCACTGCGGTAGGAGTTGTTATGTTGCCTGTCATCACGGAGACTTCCTTAAGATCGATGACTGGTTTACCCTGTGGCTTACCCATCACAGCAAAAGCAATCGCATAAAGATCTGCATCGGTCATCTTCTTGCCTTTGTCTGCAATTTCCTTTACCCTTTCAATAATGAGGTTAAGTTGCTCATCTGTAGGTTCAAGGTTTGCAGATTCAAGAGACTTCCTTATGGCATGCTTTCCTGCGTGTTTGCCCAGTACAATCCTTCGGGTATGACCTACCATTTCTGGCGTCATGATACCCGGTTCGAATGTATCGCTCTTCTCAAGAACTCCATGTGTATGGATTCCTGATTCATGGGCAAAGGCATTTTCGCCAACAACAGGCGTATGTGCAGGAATAGCGATTCCTGTGTATCTTTCAACCAACCGGGCAGTTTCCACAATATACTCGGTATTGATATTGGTTCTTGCTCCGTATATTGATTGCAAACTCATTACAGTCTCAGCGAGGTCTGCATTTCCTGCTCTTTCCCCGAGGCCATTAATGGTAACCTGTGCCTGGCTTGCACCAGCCTCGACTGCCATGAGGCTGTTGGCAACTGCCAGTCCGAAGTCATTGTGGCAATGTGTATCAATTGGAATATTGATTTCGTCATTGATGTTCTTGATAAGGTTGTACATGCCGGATGGTGCCATTACGCCAACAGTATCAGGTACATTGATTATGTCACACTTGGCATCTTCAACCGCTTTGAATATTTGTATAAGGTAATCAAGATCAGTCCTTGTTGCATCCATGGCAGAAAACATGCATTTGATGCCACTATCCTTGATTTGATCCACGGCATTTACTGCCATGTCCAGTACTTCCTCGCGACTTTTCTTAATGGTGTGTATTCTCTGGATATCCGAGGTGGATACAAAGGTGTGCACCATGTCGACACCTACATCTATGCAGGTATCTATGTCTTTTGAAAGTACGCGAGCCAAACCGCAGACCATTGTTGAAGGCAGCCCCGCAGCGGCGATGGAACGTACCGATTCCCTGTCTCCTTCGGAAGCAATAGGAAAACCAGCTTCTATGATATCGACACCAAGCTTGTCGAGTTGGTAGGCAATATCAATTTTTTGCTGAGGAGTAAGGGATACACCGGGAGTTTGTTCCCCGTCGCGAAGAGTTGTGTCAAAAATGGTTATCTGTCGGTCCCGAAGCAAATCAGCGCTGTAAAAAGCGATCCCTCAGTTCAATCTTCGCATTCATGATAATCGATGCCTACTTTCTTATTTCTGATATAAATAGGTATGCGCATTAATCGTCCGATATCTGAAGAGTTATTCGCCGCTTTTGTTATGAGTAATTGACTCATGTGGTGCCATCATTGAATTTAATCTTCCCGCTCTTGATTGTTATTGTGGAATGTAAAACACATTTTATGATTCCTTTTGTGGTCACCCTGGCAATAGCATGTTTTTGGAAGTGGGTTCCTAATTTTCTTCTTATTTTGAATCTCAGTAGCCCTACATCTGATATTTTCTGCATCAAAAATCCGTAAATTGATGTCATGTTGATTCAATATTTCCGGATAATGGGTGAATATTGGGTATGTGGGATTGAAATGCAGACAATTGCACGCAAGGTTTATATACGATTATGCAATTGTAGGGCTGCTTCTGATGGGATGATCATATGTGGCACTGCGTCACGATTTTCTGCTCCGGTTTTTCGGAACGGAAACTCTTATATATGATCTTTACTATCCATCATCTCTCGCATATCATTGCGGGAATATCACCTTCTGATATCAAATTTATGGAGACAGGAGTTATATTCTGTCTGACTAGTGATATGGCAGTTCGATTAATTCTGACTCGGTATTGAAACAGAATTAATGGAATAACATTGTGCAGGGCTGCAATACCATTGTGTATTGCTCCCTGACAATTCCTTAATTGACCAAATATCTTAATGTGTGTAATAGTAAATTCTGGTTGATCCTGCCAGAGGTTACTGCTATCGGTGTTCGATTAAGCCA